>JAOAET010000044.1 GCA_026416665.1 Candidatus Omnitrophota bacterium
AGTATAATAAGGCTTGTGCTTACCGCGTAAGAGAATAGCTATACGGCTAGCCAGACGCCCTAAGATTTTATCCTTGGCATCAATAAGATACCAATTTCGTTTTATCTGGTTTTGTTTGGGAACAAATGTCTTTTGCATAGGGAATTAAAGTATAGCATCTAAAATTAATTTGTCAAATATTTTTTGCTAACAAAATAAATTATTTTCTGGAGGAATTTTTCTTTTTATTTAGATTCGTTATTATCACAAAACGATTTTTGAAAGTTATAATTTTACATACTCTGTTTATTCATGAAAATATATCCGTTTAATTGAATTCCTTTAACTGCCAAAATTTTCCTTATCTGAAGCTCTTATAGAAAAGTAATTTAATGCCAAAAATTCATTTTTTAAAAGTTTGAAAAGCTAAATTCTCTGATTAAGTTAGGAATTCAAACAACAGAGAATTTCTCTGATTTCAGGCGTAGTATTAATAGCAGCTTGTTCCTCTAGTTTAAGTAAGGTTAAAATATATTCATAAACAGTCTGTAGTTGTTTATGACAATGAACATTCCTTTTACAAGCGGCAATATACCCTGTCAGTTCCTCATAGGGAATATCCCCTCCAGATTTGATTTTTTCTTGAATCTGGTGCCAATAATTTTCCATCTGTTGATCACCTGCACCGATTAAATGCGGAGGCACAACCAAACGACTTATATCAAAATGAATATAATTTGCCGTTGGGATAGTACGAAAGTCAATACCACCAACTTCATTTTTGTTATTTTGATTAAAGTTCTCAATCAAGGAAGAAATTTGTTTAAATTCTTCTTTACTCAACGCCATCCTTTTCAAAGTTAATGTAATAAAATCAAAATATCTGTTACCCTCTGCTTTTTGCCAAAGCTCTTCTAAGTATTTCTTAAGTCTATCATACGCTTCGGTAACAATTACAGTTTTATCTTTTTCTTCTATTTTTCCTCCATCGTTTGTTATACTTCTGTCTTTCTTGGTCAATTGTCCATTTTTTATTTCATATCCTTTCTCATTAATAACATGGAGGGTATTAATAATATCTACTAGCAAATTTTCGTCATAGAATCCAAATTGCTCTTCAAAACCCGAATAATCTCTTTTTTCTTTCTTTTTAGCCTCTTTCTTCTCAAGGTCTGCTGCTATAGGCTCAACATTTTCTTCAGTCTGTTCCCTAATCTCTTCGGAATCAAAATTGATGTACTCTTTTTTCTTATCCAACCCTTCTTTTTCTGTCCCTACAATATAGTCAACAGGAACATCTTGCCAAGGTACATTTTCTTCTTTGTATGCAAGACTCCCAGTCAAATACCTTCCCACCCTTTCCAACATATCTAAGGCAGTAGTTCCTTTAGGGTCGTTTTCTCTTGTGGGATTAACGGTATAAATTTTTACTGCTTTTTGGTTGTTTTTAATAGCATCTTGGATCCCTGCCACAATTAAACTACCACCCATATTGGCCTCTAAACTCGTCATTGCATAAATAATTACGTCTGCTTTCTCAATCGCATCTTTTGCTTCCTGACTTGCTTCAATAGATCGCTTCCCTTCAGTAAGCGATTTTTTTGCAATTAATTCTGCAACTTTTCTTAATTTGTATTCAGAACTATCTTTTATTTTACGAATAGCCTGGTAAGTTTCAGGATCATCATTATATTCTTCAATTTTTTCTAATTTAATATCTTTATCTTTATCATTAAGTTCTTTTTCAAATTCTCCGATATCAAACTTCTCTTCAACTAACCAAAGACCATAAAACTTGGCATTCTCGTCTTTCCGAGATTCATTAATCGCGTTCTCCGTAAAACAAATAGTTCCATCAGCAAGCATCCCCATCAAATGTGCTCTTTCTGCTGTGCTAAAAATGACTTTATTCCCAGGATCTAATTCTAAAAGTTTTGCAACTTTATTTGCGGCTTCTTGCCAATTTGTATTTTGCTTAAGCTTTTCCTCAATCCTCTGCTCATTATCATTTATCTTCTCATTGTCAATAGTAATTTTCCAAGCCGCACCTACTAAAATTACACTGCGCATAGGAATATCATTGAAGGTAAATCGATTACTTAAACTTGAGTATTTTTCTTTAAAAGTTTCAAAATAATTAGAAATCTCCTTTAAGGGTTCTATTTCTTCTTTATTCTCCGGTGCTAAATTCAAAAGTGCACGATAAAGTTGATACTTTGCGTTAAAGTACTGAACCTCTTTCAGCATGTTTTCCAGTTGTTCTTTCCCGTTTTTATTACCCAACACCCCTATAAATGCACTAAGAGGGCCTGTTATTTCATCAATACGATCATCATCCGAAGAGACTATCTCATCAGTATTCTGCAAAGCTTCTTCTAACTTTGTTTTTGAAATATTATCCCCATTAATTTCATTGATTTTTCCTTGAATCTCTTCGGCCTTTTTAATTAAGTTATTTTTTATTTCTTCTACTTTTCTTTTAAGTTCTCCAGAACTATTTGCTCTTTCTCCGTAATTATCATCACTTAAACGACTAAGATATTCCACTACTTCCTCAAAATCTTTTTTCAGATTTTCAGATTCTCCTTTCATCCGGGCAGCGAGAAATTTTTTTAACTTTTCGTTTTTAGCTAAGTTCAATAACGACTTTCCACAGTCAGGAACACCTGTAGCATTAAAATCTTGAGAAGCAATCTCCCAACTCCTTCCATCATCAGTTCCCGCTAAAATTATCTGTATATTCACACCATCAACCTTGTTAAGCAAAGTGGTTAAATCTGCTGCCCCTCTTCCACCGCGGAAAATAACAACGTTTATTCCTTTATTTGTTCCTTCTTTTAACAATTTTGGTAAATTATCTTGGTCAAAAACTGCTGTAAACAACCATTCTGCCGTTTTCTCATCATCTACTAGTTCAGGTAAAGGGTCACCAGTGATTAAACTAACCTTTGCTTGTAAAATCGTCTTAATATCTTTTGCATTCTGCAGAACACTTGTGTCTTGAATAAAACGAACAAAATCATCAGACAATAATTTTTTTGCCTTATCGCTTAATGAATGGCCGGCTACTTTGGGATCAAAACCTTGACTAGATAAAAAATTAATCATTGCCACGATACTGTCAGCATCTGTTTGTGAGTTGGATACTTTTTTTACCTCTGGAGCTTGCTCTAATGAAACCTTAATATTTTTTATAATCCATTTTTTTAGTTTACCAATTTCTTCCTCATTAAGTTGCTTATACCAAGACAATAATTTATCCGCTCCCATTACATTATCAGGTCCCTTTATCCATGTAATTGCTGGAGCTTCTGGCGTTGTCTTAAATAATTTTATTTCTCCGTAGAACCATCCCGCAGTATATGGTGCGGCTTGAAGTTTATTCTTTGTAATTGCTTCACTAATTTTTTCTTCTGCTTCCCAAAATACATAAGGACTAATCTGACGTGCTTCTTTAGATTCTAACTTTAAACTAATATCATTAAAACGCAATCCTCCCAAGTTAACCATATAATCAACATAGCCGGGTAAGGCATAACACCAGCTTCCCTTACTTACGTATTGTGCTTTTACTTCTTGGATTATTCCCTCTTCATTATAACGAACATTAAATTGAATACCTTCTCCTTCGGTTACATGCTTAATATCCAAATTCTTACCTTGGAAATGCCCAATACCAGTAGAAGTAGTTTGATAAGAACCTGGTAAAAAATCTTGTAGGAAAACAGTGTCGTGTATTGGGGTAACCTGGCCATTTTCCGTTAATTTTTTTAATCCGTCAGGAACAGGCAAAAATCCGTGATTCATTATATAAAAAACGACGGGGGTCGTTTCCAAAAGCTTTTTATTGTAAATAAGCTCCTGAAGTATTGTCTCCTCTAGTTTTTCCTGTGTTTCATATCCTCTCCAATAGAAGCCAGGTTTACCTTCCTCTTCCGCGATTCCTATACTCTTTTCTATATCCTTTTTACTTAGATAACTACCTAAGGGATATTTATCATTTTTACTTTTTAGCATCTCGTTTTCATCAGTAGTTAAAGTAATTGCGTTCTTTTCAATTACTTGCTTTTCCTCCCAATATTTAAGATTAATCTTCTGTCCTAATAAAATCTGCAGTCGTTCGAGGTCATCATGGTTAACCTCTTCATATTTACCTTTAGCAATGTCTTTTAGAATATCTCTAATATCTTTTTCTGAGTCAATAGACAACGGATTTGTTCTAAAAATCCTAATAAATTTAGCCTCTTTTTCTGTTCCATTTTCTAATTTTAAGCTGGTTGTACGAGAGGCAGGCATAATGAGTGCATCAGAAAGATCAATTTCTTCTTTTTTTCCATTTTTTTCATAACTTATCGTTCCACTAATAGGGGCTATAATAGTTGGTCCGTACCAGGCGGGAGAAACTTCTTTTGATTCCCCCGAAGGAATACTTATTATTTCGTAAGTAAAATTTGCTTCTTTCTTATGATAATTACTTAGATATTCGTAAAGAGCTTGGCCACGTAAAGGATTACCTTCGGTATCTTTAAATAGCTCGTCATTTTTTTGAATAATCGGCTTTCCTATCTTATCAAACTCATCTTTATTAAATTCACGCTCAAGATCTCGATATAACACAGTAATTGTCTTATTCGAAGTCTGCTGCGGTTCTACTACCCAAAAACCAATCGTTTTTCCATTTTTATCTTTTATTAAAAAATTTTCACCGGTAATCCAAGCCTCATCTTTTTCAAGCCGAGCCCTGTTTTTTATCGCCTCTATCTGTTGCTCTTTTTTAGAAAAAATATCTCTGTTTGGTATGTGCAGTTGTAAAGATAACCCTTCACCTGCAGCATGAATAATTCCTGAACGAATATAAAGGTTAACATCTTTATAATTTTCTTTTCCAACCTCAATACGGTGCAAATATCCATTACAAAATTTATCAACTAATTCTAAATAATATTCTAGAAGTTTTTTTTCATCATATCCGTTATTGCTTAATATCTCTATGGATTTTTTCATCTCTTGTGCAGAAACACTATCGTTTTCTTCTTTTAGAAATTTATTTGCAAATTCATTTAATTCTTTTGATACCCTATCAGGAAAATTAGAATCGGCACTTTTTGATCTTATTTCTTTAACTTTTTTATAAAGGGGCATATATATTTTTTCCCGTAACTTATTCAGTTTTTCAATTTCAGTAATTACTTCTTTAATGTCTACTTTATCCTTCAATCCTACCCAAATTACAGGTTTACCTTTTAAGAATAAAAGTTTTACGTAAAAAGGCATTTGGTGGTGGCTATATCCCTTATCTTTTTGTTCTTTCATAATTATTTTTCCAAGAATCTCCTCTGCTTCCTTATAAACCAAAACGTTTAATGAATCTTCCCCAACATAAGAAGTCAAATCATCAACCTCTGGATACCCCTCCTTAGTAGTTTTTATATTATCATTTTCCTCTGCGCTTAAACCACTGGCACGCACGATGGTGCCCACATACTTAACTTTCTTTTTTCTTAACTGTTGGTAAGCGTCATCAGGTAAAATTCCCTTTAATTCTTCTAGTGGCATCCCCCAAGCTTCTTTTTCTTCAATCGTAGGTGGATTCTGGGCATAGAACTTTTCTGAATGTAATACGTCAGCAATACCACCATCTTTTTGTTCATTATCTGTTTTTATCCCAGGATTATTTTTATTTTCCAATAAGGAAATTTTTTCTTCCGGACTTAATTCTACGAGTTGCTCTGTAGACGGAAATAAAATTCTTGGGATCTTTATAACATTTACTTTTTCTAAGCTTAAGCTATTAAATATTTGTCTTCCATCAAATCCACCACTAAAATATCTTTGAACAACTACGCCATGAGGACTGCTAATTAATTCCTCTTTATCATACTCACCTTTCAGAAAAGAACTACGGTACATATTAAAATAATAAAACTTCGACCATGGCTGTAAAGAAGTAAGTCCATTTAAATCTTTACTGTCTATTAAAGCCGCCAATTTTGTGTGAGAGTTGAGGTATTTTTGCTTATACCACTGTGCTAGAATAAGAGAATAATAAACTTGCCGAAGTTGTGCATATCTTTTGCTAGAATTAACTATTCTTGTTAATTTGGGAATAATTATTTCGCGAACTAAGTTGCTGGCATACTCATTTAATACCTTTTGACGGCAGTCTCCAGAAACATTTACGGTTGAATTCTGTATTTCCTCAAGATAATCTTGTTCTAACATTACTTTAAGCGTTGCCTTATAGATATACACGCCATCCCTATTCTGGCCGAGAATAATTTCTCCCGGTACTATCCATGGGCGGATATAAGTAGGTATTTCTATTTCCGTCTCTTCTCCAAATAACTCATTGATCTTACGATAAAGTCTATCCCAATACGTGCGACCTTCATGACAGTTAGGAGAAGTTAGAAAAGCCATGTCTTTTTTCAATTGTAAGTCGGCCTCTAGTAAAATCTTACCAATATCTGTTCTTTCCAAATAATAGTCAATAATATTTTGGGTATCATCCGGCCTTAAATTCACCCAAAACGCACTATTTGGTAAAACTAACCCAATTTTGAAGTAGTTAAATAAGATTTTGCTTGTTTCCGCAATCTCTTCTTGTGAAACTTGTTCGGAATTCCCCTTATCTATACTTAATCTAAAACTATTTTCTTTCGGGTTATAACTCAAAAATCGCAAGTGCAGAGGACGAAAGTTTTCTCCTTCTAATACCTGCTGTAAATAATAAGGAATTGAAATAGAAGGAATAACCTGAGCAAATCCTACTGAATTAACAATCTGTCCGAATATTAGACTAACCACCAACAAAACAGATAGAACTTTTCTCAACATAACCACCTCTCCTTTCTTTACTGAAAACTAAACATTTTAATTAGCTTTTATTAATTCATTTTGTTGTTTTTTTCTTTTAATAAAAAAGGCCACGATCTGGCAAAATCTGGTATTTTGCCAAGAACCGTGGCCAAATAATTTTTTTCTTTTTAGTTTAGCTCAAAACCTACAATAAAAATATAATATATATTTGTTCTGAAGTCAAGCTACCAATAAAAAATTTTTATTTCATTAACTCTTTACAACCTGCGCAAGCAATTAGATTTTTGGTGTAGGTTTCTTGGGGATGTTCAAAGATGTCTTTTAGATTACCTTCTTCTACTATCCTACCCTCTTTCATTACTATCACAGAATCAGCAACATATTTTATCACTGCTAAATTATGGCTGATAAAAAGATAAGTTAATCTTAATTTTTCTTTAAGTTGCACAAACAAATCTAGCATCTTTACCTGGACAGTTAAATCTAAGGAAGAAATTGGTTCATCTAGAATCAACACCTTAGGTTCTACCGCCAACGCCCTTGCTATACAAACCCGTTGACGCTGTCCTCCAGATAACTGATGAGGATAACGATAAAACAAATTATTTTCAAGACCAACCAGTTTTAATAACTCTAAAACCTTTTCTTCTTCTTCATTCCTTTTCACCAAACGATGAATTAACAACGGCTCTCTCAAAGTATCACATACCCGCATCTTCGGATTAAGACTACTGAGAGGATTTTGAAAAATTATCTGGACATCTTTGCGAAAATCTTGTATGTAAACAGGATTGACCTTAATACAACCAGAAGTTGGTTCAAGCAAACGCGCAATAATCTTAGCAAGTGTAGTCTTACCCGAACCAGATTCACCAACAATACCCAGAGTGGTAAATTCTTTAACAATAAAACTAACTTTATCTATGGCTTGGATAGTAATTTTTTTACTTCCTAAAATTCCTCTTTCCAAAGTATATACTTTACTTATATTGTCTGCCTGAATAATCATATCTTACCAATCTTCTCGTAAGCTGCAATTAGTTCTTTGGCATGTTGATGCTCAGGATTACTAAAAAGTTCTTCTGTCTTTTTTTCCTCTACTATTAAACCCTGATGCATAATATAGACACGTTGAGCAATCTTTCGGGCAATGGCTAAGTTATGGGTAATAAAAAGTAGTGCAAAGTTATACTCTTTTTTTAAGTCCATAAGAAGTTTTAAAATTTCCTGCTCAATAGTCACATCTAAAGCTGTAGTGGGCTCATCCGCAATAAATAGTTCAGGCCTGCCTGCCAGCCCCATAGCCAAAAACACTCTTTGGTTCATTCCACCTGACAGTTGATGGGGGTAACTGGTTAATACCCGCAAAGGTTCTTTTATTTTTACCTGTTCCAACAGATGAATGGCATAATTCCGTGCCTGTTTTCCTTTAATATGTTGGCAAAACCAAAGAACCTCTTTTATCTGCTCTTCAATTGTGTAAACAGGATTAAGATAACTGGTTGGTTCTTGAAAACAGTAGGCGATTTTTGAGCCACGAATTGCCTGAAGTGCTTGCTCGGAAAAAGACACTAAATTCCTGCCCCGGAATAACACTTCACCACAACGAATATGAGCATTGGCTGGTAACAATTTTGTTAATGCCAGACAACTAACTGTTTTTCCTGAACCAGACTCTCCAGCAATAACTACGGTCTCCTGGGCAAAAACAGAAAAACTTATCTTCTTTACCGCCTCAATCTTTTGACCAGAAACGATAAAATCTACTGCTAAATCTTTTACTTCTAACAATGGCCTTTGCACAGTTCTATTGCTTCTCTTTTGTCAATTTCTTTAAACTAAGTTTTCTTAAACAGATATTTACTCTTATGCTAAATCCTAAATAAAATCTTACCACTTATCAAACAACCAATTTACAAATTTTATCCCAATTTCTTTTTTAACCCTTCAGCAATAAAATAAAATCCTAATATAGTCACCAGTATCGCCAAACCGGGAAAAACCGTAATCCACCAAGCAACCCCCAAAGTTGACTTTGCCTCTATAAGAATATTCCCCCAACTAGGCGTGGGTGGCTGAACACCTAGACCTAAAAAACTTAAACCTGACTCTAAAAGAATTGCCGAGGCAATACCTAAAGTAGCATGAACTAATACTGGGGCTAATGCATTTGGTAAAAGATGTCGAAAAATAATACGTAACTGGCTAGCCCCAAGAGCAACTGCTGCTTGTATAAACTGGCGTTCCTTAAGAGAAAGTATTTCTGAACGAACTAACCGTGCTGCGGACATCCAACTGGTAAGACCAATAATAATCATAATGTTATAAAGAGACGGCTCAAGTACAGATACTACTGCCAAAATCAAAAAGAAAGTGGGAAAACATAACATAATATCTACCAGACGCATGATTAAAGAATCAAGCCTGCCACCATAAAAGCCTGCTACCGAACCTAAGAAAATACCTATCACAGTAGAAATACCTACAGCAATAATGCCAATACTTAAAGAAATACGTGTACCCCAAATAAGACGACTCAATAAGTCACGGCCTAAACTGTCTGTGCCTAATAAATGCTGTCTTGACGGTGGTGATAATAGCTGTGCGTTATCCATCACTGTCGGCTCATAAGGGCTAATTAATGGGGCAAGCAAAGCAACCACCGCCAAAAAAGAAATTATAACTAATCCTGCTGGCAAATAAAAATCTCTCATATTCGTATTCTTATTTAAACAAAACTTCTGTTTATGCTACTTAGTTCTAAAAACTCTGTTTGATAAACTACTTTTTTACTTTATACTCTTTCTATTCTATCTATCTTACCTGTATTGTGTTTCTCGGACATTTCCAAAATCTGTTGTTCTTCAGTTAATTATTCTTATTCCTTACTTCTTCTATTTTTTATAACGAATGCGTGGGTCAACTAAGGCGTAACTTATGTCGGCAATTAAATTCCCCAAGAGTGTCAGAACCGCACTTAAAACTACCTCTGCCATAATTAAAGGATAATCGCGAGTAACTACTGCCTCATAAAAAAGCCTTCCCAAACCAGGCAAGGCAAATAAAGATTCAAAAATAACACTGCCACCCAAAAGGCCAGGTATAGATAAACCAACCAGTGTAACAATTGGCAGAATAGCGTTACGCAAAGCGTGTTTATAAATAACTATTTTATGCGGTAGACCCTTTGCCTTTGCGGCTAAAATGTATGGCTGATTTAATACTTCTATCATACTTGAGCGCATATATCTTGATATACCCGCAAGACCGCTTAAAGTAGTCACAAAAATCGGCAAGATAAGATGTCTTGTTATATCTTGTATTTTTTGCCACCAGTTGAGATACTCAAAATCAAGTGAGGTAACCCCAGATATAGGCAACCAACCCCAGTGGATACAAATAAGTTGCATCAGTAAAAGAGCAATCCAGAAAGTAGGTGCAGCAAAGAATATAAAGACAATTATGGTAGTTAAGTTATCAAAAACCCCACCTGGTTTTTGGGCAGAACAAATACCCAATGGTAAAGCAATTGCAAACATACAAATAAGCGATATTAAATTAATACCTACGGTCAAAGGAATCCGCTCCAGAATTTTTTCTGTAACTGGTCTTCCATCTACAAAAGAATTTCCAAAATCAATACGCAACATTCGCTTTAACCACAAATAATACTGGATAGGAAGTGGTTTATCTAACCCATATAGAGTATAGAGTTTTTGTCTTACTTCAGGAGAAATTTTAGGGTTTAATTCTCCATCAATAGTTGTAGGTTTACCAGGGGCAATACGGATAATAAAAAAACTTATTAAAGTAATACCAAACACTACAGGAATTGCTCCAATTAATCTACGGAAAATATAACCAATCATGGCAAGATACGGTATCTCTGTTCCTTTTTAGGAACCCACCAGTCAATAAAGTTGTAGCCAATGCCTATAGAAGCTGGCTCTACCCCTTGAAACCGTTTATGTAAACATAACAAAGCATCCTGAGAAAACAAAAACATATACGGCTGCTCTTCGTAGATTATCTGATGAATTCTTCTATAACACTGAGCACGCTGGTTTTGATCAAAGGTTCTGCGTGCCTGCTCCAGTAAATCATCAACCTCTGTATTCTGATAACCTATAAAATTAAACTCTCCTGGTCTGGTCTTTGAGGAATGCCATATATCAAAGATATCTGGCTCCCGTGGCACTGACCAACCTAATAAAACTGCATCAAAATTCCGCGCATCCACAACTTCATTTAGAAATACACTCCATTCTGCAACTCGGATTTTAACTTTTATTCCAATATCTTTTAATCGGCGCTGGATAATTTGTGCAACTTTTAGACGCTCTTCGTTTCCTTGATTAGTAACGATGGTAAATTCAAACACCTTTTTGTCTTTATCCAACCAGCCGTCATTATCAGTGTCTTGCCAACCCAAGTCATTAAGTATTCTCTTGGCTTCTTGGGGATTAAACTCTTTTGGCTTAATATTGTTATTATACGCCCAAGATTGCGGCACAAACGGACCAGTACAGATGCTTCCAAAACCTAAAAGCACCATATCAATAATCTCTTTTTTATCTACTGCTAGATTAAGGGCCTGACGAACACGTACATCGTTAAAAAGTGGTCTTCTTAGATTATAACCTAGATAGGTATAATTAAAACCGGGTAGTCTAAACTTTCGGTAGTATTTCTTAAAGAAATTAGTATCGGTCTGACGGCTGAATTGAAGGGGAGATAATCCCGAGGTATCTATTGCCTGCGTCTGTAACTCCAAAAAAATAGTTGAACTATCAGGAATAACCCTGGTTATACTGCGACTAATAAATGGTTTATGTTCAAAATAATCTTCGTTAGCGATTAATTCAATTTTTTCTTGTGTCTTCCACTTCTTTAATTTGTAAGGACCAGTCCCAATAGGATGGCGGCTAAATGAGGTATTGTTTATGTCTTGTTTTTCTAAAATATGTTTAGGGATAATAGACATTCCCCAACTAGCAAGTCCAGGAGCAAAAGGTTGTTTATACCTTATTTTTACCGTGTATTTATCAATTATCTCTAACGACTCTATCTCCTTAAAATCACCACTATAAGGAGTTCTAACTTGCGGGTCAATTAACTTTTCAAAAGTAAATTTTACATCTTCTGCAGTAAACTCTACACCATCATGCCAACGCACACCTTTTCTTAGATAAAAAATAATCACCCGACCACCTTCAGATATATCCCATTTTTCTGCCAAATCTCCTACTAAATTGATGTCTTTATCGTATTTAACCAGCCCATTAAAAATTAAGCTGGTTATGTCAGAAGAGGCAGAATCCGAGGCCAAAATAGGCATTAATGTGCGAGCATCAGCAATAGAGGCACTAACAATAGCATCACCGTAATCTACTGCTTCTGCAGTGCCGAATAAAAACAAAAGCGCTACCAGTAATGCTGGTAGCGTATATTGAAGCAAATTTTTATCTTTCATTTTTTGCGCTGCTTTTTTAATGTGCAGCATAAATCCACAATTTTGGCCGAAAACCTGATTTATTACAAATTAAGTTCTAATTTTGATTCGGCACCTGCTGATTTGCTTTCATTGGATTACCTGGTGAAGAAGTAGCAGTCTTGGTTGCATTAATTTCTTGATTTCCTTGCGTTACATTACCAGTCGTAGTGGTTGGAACAGAAGATTGGGGCTTCTCTGTCCTTTGTGGTTGCACGTCAGTTGCGTTTTGAGTAGTTATAATCTTCTGTGGCTTAACTGAACGCATCAAGGATCTGCTTTCCCGTAGGGACAAAAATGCAAGATTCAAACAACTTAAAAAGAACAAAACTGCCAACACAGAAGTAAGTTTTGAAAGAAATGTGCTTGTCTTTGTCCCTAACATTGACTCAAGTCCTGAAAACGCCTCTACAAAACCTCCACCCCTGCCCCGCTGAACTAAGATAATTGCAATAAGGATAATACAAACCAAGACGTGAAAAGTTACTGCTAAAGCCATCATTTTTTCACCTTCACTTTCATTGCTCGAATTACTATATCCGAGAAAGAATCTACTTTTAGGCTTGCTCCTCCTACTAAAGCCCCGTCTACATCTGGCTGTTGCATAATCTCTTCAATATTATCAGGTTTTACACTACCACCATATTGAATGCGTATATTATTGGCTATTTCCTTATTAAACATCTCTGTCAACAGCTTACGAATAAACTGATGTGCTTCTTGGGCCTGCTGACTGGTAGCATTCTTACCTGTTCCAATTGCCCATACTGGTTCATAAGCAATGACGATGTCAGAAACCTCTTGAGCTGTTAACCCAGTTAAACCATTTTGGATATGGTCTTTTAAAACCTCGAAGGTCTTTTCTTCTTGTCGTTCCTTAAGTGTCTCGCCCACGCACATAATAGGAATCAAACCGTTTTGTAACGCTGCTTTTACTTTTTTATTGACGGTCTGGTTTGTTTCTCCAAAATATTGTCTTCGCTCAGAATGACCAATAATTACGTATTTGCAACCTACATCTTTAAGCATTAGTGGTGATACTTCCCCAGTAAAGGCACCTTCTTGCTGCCAGAAGACATCTTGTGCACCTAACTGCATTGGTGAACCGCTAATTACCTCATTTACTTCGGAAAGAGCAGTAAACACAGGACACAATACAATGTCAATAGCCTCTGCATCAAGGTCATAAAACGCCCGTTTTAACCCATTGGCTAACTCAATTGCCTGACTAATGGTTTTATACATCTTCCAGTTTCCAGCAATAATTGGCTTTCTCATATCTGTCTTGTCCTGTTGAAAAACCTCTTCAAATTATCCATAATTGCATATGTCTGGCAAAACATTACCTAATTTTATTTATCACTTAAAGCAGCAATACCTGGTAAAACTTTTCCTTCCAAAAATTCTAAACTTGCCCCTCCACCAGTTGAAATATGCGTCATTTTATCTTGTAACTTAAACTTAGCCACTGCAGCTGCTGAATCACCACCACCTATAATGGTGGTTGCCTTCAAATTCGCCAGACACTTGCAGATTGCCTCAGTCCCTTTGGCAAAAGGCTCCATCTCAAATACTCCCATTGGTCCGTTCCAGACCACTGTCTTGGCGTTCTTTAACTTAGATTCAAACAAGGCAATAGTCTTAGGTCCTATATCCACGGCAATCTTACCCTCAGGAACCTCTGGGCCAACTATGGCGGTGTTGGCATTAGCGTCAATGGTATCTACCACTACGTGGTCACAAGGCAAAACTATTTCTTTTTTTAGTTGTCTTGCCTTCTCAAGTATAGAGTTTGCTGTCTCAATTTTATCTTTTTCTAGTTTGGAGTTTCCTACTCCTATGCCTTGTGCCTTCAGAAAGGTGTAAGCCATACCACCACCAATCAGAATAGTATCGCACTTCGGCAAAAGATTCTCTATTACCGCAATTTTATCAGAGACCTTTGCTCCACCTAAAATCACAATAAACGGACGTGCAGGATTAGCCACTGCCTCACCTAAGTACTTAATCTCTTTCTCTAAGAGAAAACCTGCTGCTGAGGGTAAATATTTATTTACTCCTGCAGTGGATGCATGGGCACGATGTGCTGTTCCAAAGGCGTCGTTTACGAAAACATCACCTAAAGAAGCAAGTTCTTTAGCGAATGCCGGATCATTTGCCTCTTCTTCGGCATGAAAACGTAGATTCTCCAGCAAAACCACTTTACTGTTTGCTTTCTGAACAGCCTCTTTGAGACCCGGGCCAACACAATCATTCATTAAATCTACTGGTTCTCCCAATAATTCGGCAAGTTTTACTGCTACTGGCTTTAAACTATACTTATCTACGCGCTTGCCATCAGGTCTTCCTAAGTGGCTCATCAAAACAAGTTTCTTTGCCCCTTGTTCTAGAATGTATTTGATAGTAGGAAGCGTCTCTCTTATACGAGTATCGTCAGTAACTTGAAGATTTGCATCAAGTGGCACATTAAAGTCCGCACGCATCAAAACAATTTTGTCTTTAAGTTTAAGGTCACGAACAGTTAGTTTTGCCATATTTGCCCCCCTTTGCCTATAATCTTTTTAAGAGAAAATAATATATACTATTTTATTGAAGTTGTCAAAGATTTTCCTATCATACGCATAAAACTAAATTCCCACAAACAATCTCGTTATTAAACTTAATTCTATTTTCACCAAGAAAAATAATGGCAAAAATTGTGGAGATTTATTTAACTTATTCTTATGGGTGATTAACTTAAGAGAGAAATTAGCTTACCTAACTACAAGAGATTTTTTGCTAGTGATTAATAACCATATAAAATTACTGTCTTATATCCCAGTTAACATTGCCGCCCAAATCTTGGGAACGAATGGCAATGATGGTTTTGCCGTCTGCCTGGTGGGAATAGCCAATTTTTAAATAAGAAAGGGTTGTTTGCGGAGCACTCAGATACCACATCATTTCAGGAACAATTGGTGCAAGTTCAATAAGCCGACCTGCTGAACCTGACACATTAAAACCTGTAGTTATTGTATGCGGTGCAGACGCAGAAGCAGCGGAAAAAGATAATTTCTTTACCCCAGGACCAGCGTTTAAGTAGGCAGTAACCAGACGGTCAACAAATGCCACTCCACCTTCATAGGTGTTAGTAATAGTCAAGATATTAAAACTGCTTCCTCCTGACCTTACTGTCTGGGTTTGAGTACTGGAATTAAGAATTACCTTGCCTGTACCAGGATCAAACAAACCACCAAGATTAGTCCAGTTCCCTGAGACAGTAAGAGTATAAGAACCAGCACGAAGTATAGCATTTTCTTCAATAATCAAATTCCCTGCGATAAAGGTATTACCACTTAACCAATAATTTGCCTGATACCTATTTGAGATGGTTAAATTTGTATAATTGGTTGAGGCAAGATAAATATTAATGGTTGCAGTCTGATTAACTAAAGTTCCAGTTATTACGATTTGAATTACCGGCCCGACTTGCGAGCCAGCAAGCACACGAATTTGTTCTACTGCACTGACGGTAAAATCGCCTTTACCCAACTGACCATTAGCGTTATTACCGCAATTAAATACTGGTCGTGCCTGACTTAAGGCAACAGTCTGTGCACCACCTGCTGCTATAGCCACAATATCGTGAAGATAAGTTTCACTTCCTTGTTCTCCTGCCAAAACTTTGACTGGGGTATATCTATTTATGGTGGTTCCATCACCAAGTTGACCCCAAGGTTCATTGTTAGGACCTTGGTTTTGCCCCCAACTATAAACATAACCACCGTCAGCAATTGCTAAACTGTGTGCACCACCTGCTGCTATATCAGTAACATTTCTTAAATAAGTACCTCCTTGTACTCCTGCCAAGACTCGAACAGCAGTTAAACGCGTAAAAGTAGTCCCGTCCCCTAACTGACCATAGTTATTATATCCCCAGCTAAAAACATAACCGTCTGAAGAAAGTGCTAAACTGTGTGAATCGCCTGCAGAGATTCGTGTTATATTATGTAAGTAAGTACCTGCTCCTTGTTCACCAGAAAGCACTCTGACCGCTGTTGCACTATTTATAGTTGATCCATTTCCTAACTGTCCGTCTTCATTAAATCCCCAAGCATAAACATAACCATCAGTTGTAAGCGCAAGCATATGCGCACCACCTACAGCAACTGTTGCTATATCGTGTAGATATGTGCCACCTCCTTGTTCACCAGAAAGAACTTGCACAGGATAATAACTATCTTGGGTTGTTCCATTACCTAACTCTCCTTCACCGTTGTAACCCCAGGTATAAACGAAACCTGTTGAGGATACAGCTGCACTATTAAAACCACCGGCTGCTATCTTTGAGATATTACTAAGCACCCCCTCGTTATTTAATCCATGCACCTGAACTGGGGTTGCACTATTTTCCGTTGAGCCGTTACCTAACTGACCAAACTCATTATATCCCCAAGCAAATACTGTTCCATCTTCTGCCAAGGCGATACTGTGATAACCACCTGCTGCTATGCGAATAATATTATGTAAATAGGTTCCTCCTCCCTGCTCACCCGAAAGTACCTGCACAGGTCTTGAGGCATCATCAGTTGTGTTATCCCCTAATTGACCAAAGAAATTGCATCCCCAAGCAAAGACATAACCGTCTTGGGTTAACGCAATAGTGTGATCATAACCTGAAGCAATTGCTCGGATATTAACCAGATAACTCTTCCATACCAAATTCCAAGTAGTAGCATTTCCTGCCTGCAAGGTGTGATTAAATTTTACTTCTAGTGTTCCATTTACATTTATCGTATTTGTTCCTGTCTTGGTAGTTGTAGCTACTGTTGAACCATCACCAAAGGTAAGATTAAAAAAGTTCCAGGCATTAGATGAACCGCCAAAGTTACCTGTACCTTGTACAGTAAATGTGCCACCGGTTACATTGATAATCCCTACGCCAGAGCTGGTGACACTGCCTCCTTTTACGGTGATGTTGTAATCGCTAGCAAGAGTACCTACATCAACCTGTAAGACATTATTAATCACTACTGGCCCAGCAAATGTCTTTGTTCCCGTAGCATTAATAATTACCTTATAAAAATCACGACCATTACCCGTTCCACCAGTATCAACGGTTGCTGAACTACCGCTAAAAATCACTGTACTTGTTCCGCAATTGAAAGTAGCTTTGTTTAACCAATCACCACTTACTGTTAAGGTATTATTTGTCAAAGTAAGCGCACCAGCTAAAATAGATACACTTCCTTCAAAATTAACTGTACCACTAAAAGTCAAAGTACCTGTGCCTAACTTATCCAAACTTCCTGCTCCACCGCCACCAGTATCAGTAAAAGTATTTGAAATAATCGTGTTTCCTGTTCCATCAACAGTTAAACGATATCCACCATTGTTTATGGTTCCAGAAAGACTAAGCTGTGCCCCTTTTACTTCAATAGTGCTTGTTCCTGTCATAGTAATAGCACCAGCAAAACTACTTGTGCCCGTGCTACAAATAAGCTTACTGTCTGCAGCTAAAATAAGCGGCTCAGTGGTAGAATAACTAACATTACGAAAATCAATGGTTGCATTATTTACCGTGGTATTACCAGCATTTGTGCCAAGGGCGTTATTTACCGTTACTGCTAATGTGCCTCCATTAATTACATTTGCTCCTGTATAAGTATTATTGCCACTTAATACTAAAGTCCCTAAACCTGCCTTAGTAATACCAAAACCAGTGCCACTAATCACTACGCTAATAGTTAAGTCATCATTTGCACTGCCGTCTTCAACAGTTATAACTCGCGATGCACCCAAAGCAATACTTCCACTACTAGAAGTGGTTATTGTAGAACCCACTGCCCCCAGACCATTGACAAACAAATTAATGCTACCTGCACCTGTAGAAAGAAGTGTCAAGGTGCCTGCTCCCAAAACAACATCCGCAGCGTTAGTGCTTCCGCTATAGAGATTTAAAGTAGTAATAGTCAAAGCAACATTCCCTAAGGTAAAAGTAGCGTTCGGTGCAACTGTAATTACACTGGTGTTGGCAATAGCATTGGCAAGGTTTATGGTTAAGCCACCTTCGTTAATAGTAGTAACTGCTGTGTAACTTTTAACTGCTCCGTAGTAACTGGCAGCACTTGTTGGAAATTCTACTGTACCTGAACCACTAATAGTTAAACCACCTGAACCAGCAATAGCTGGAGATATATAAAATGAACCTATAGCAAAAATAATTCCTTCGGCATAACCAAATTGTAAAATACGAGAAGTGCTTGAAGCAGTGGCTCCAATATTACCTGTAGAAACTCGACCAACTGCACCTGAAGTAACCGTTAATGTACAGTTTGCACTGTAACTTAAGTCTGCACCGTTAATTAAAATAGAGTTAATCGTTACACTACTTGCGGCATTAGTAGCAGAAGTAATTCTTACATTTGTGCCTGCGGTCAAGGTGTTTTGAGTATATTCTGTAGCAAGGTCAAGTAGACGAATTCCATTACTGTTAGGCCCATTATCTGTTATATTTATGTTATAAGTGACAAATCCTGTACCTAAACCACTTACAGAATTATCTCCAAAGGCATAAGGAACAATCGGCTTGTTCGTCGCAGAGGTATTTGCACCGACCAAATATAAACCTGAGGGATCAACAAAAATAATATTGGTGTTTCCTGCTGCAGGGTTGCTACCTATATTATTACCTCTAAACAACACAGTAGCTCCTGTATCTCTTGTAATCGCACCAAAAGTAAGAACAGTTGAACCACCTGTTCCTGAAAAGACCGTTACCTTAGAAGCTCCTTGTGCGACTTCCAGCATTCCAATAGTTTCCGCGGCATTGGTAGCAGATACATTGGTTCCCTTGAACACAAATTCTCCACCTCTTAGAATAATAGAACTACTGTTGCCAATACGGTTGGTGTTGTTGGCAGCGCTATTGTCAACAATTACACTACCACTAGAATTTATAACAAAAGACACACAATTAAGGGCAGTGCCATTACTTCCGGATAAAGTAAGTGTTCCTCTGTTAATAGTGGTAGTGCCCAAATAGCTATTAACACCAGTTAAAGTAAGCGAACCGGCGTTTACCGTAAGGTCTGCCACAAAAGAATTGTTACCTCCAAGAAGAAGCGAGCCATCACCATCTTTTATTAAAGAACCTTCACCAGTAATAATTCCGTTATAAGTAAGGGTAGTTCCTGTATCGGTGTATATGGTTCCTGTTCCTGATAAAAAAATTCCCCGATTAGCGTTTAAGGTAAAAGAAGAACTTGTTCTTAGTGTTCCAGCAAAAAGATTAAGGTAACTGTCACCTGTACCTGCTCCTAGTGCTTGGTCTTCAGATATTCTAATAATTGCCTCAGTTATTCTAATACCACCAGTAAAGTTATTTGTAGAGTTGCTTAAGGTGACTAATCCTGCACCTGCTACTGTTAATCCACCACTTCCTGTTATCTGACTTGAAATATTAAGGTTTCCTAAGGCGTAGATAACCGCAGAACTTGTCCCAAATGCCAGAACTGTAGAGGCATTTATTCCTGCATTTCCTTCTAGGGCTAAGACATTTCCGCTGGTAATTGTTAAGGTATAGGAAGAATTAGCTATAGCTGCTGAGGAAGTAAGAATAAGAGAATTGATAGTGATATTGGCAACCGGTGCAACTGCAGAGGTAAGCTTTACATTAGCATTAGGAACAGATAGACTTGTAGCATACTCGTTGCTATAGCCGCCGCTGTTTAACAGTCGCAAACCAAAAGGATTGTCATCAAAATTATAAGTTACCATATCCGTAGCAGCAGAGGACAAAGAATCGCTACCAAAGGCACCTTTAATGATACTTACAGTTGGTGTCCCTGCAGCGCCACCTGCGCCACTTAAAACAGGTGCATTAGTAAACATAATGGTAGCCACATTCGCCCCTGAAGCACTACCTAAGTTTTTACCACGAAAAACCACTATTGCGCCTTCGGTGCGTGCTAAAGAGGCAAAGGTAATTACTGTTGCTCCTTTTGTAGAATCCCTGACGTTCACATAGTTAAGCCCAGACTGAATCTGAAGCGGTCCAACGGTTTCAAAAACAGCAGAGGTATTTGAACCAATAAGTGTGAAACTACCTCCATACATCTTAATAGTGGCAGTATCGGCAATACGGTTTAAGTTACTGGCTGAACTATTATCAAGAATTAATGTCGCCTCATCATGGATGGTAAAAGAAGTAGAATCAAGTGCTGAGCCATTTGCTGCACTAAAAACTAAAGTGCCTTGTTTGACAGTTGTTTCACCAGAATAAGTATTTACACCCTGCAATATTAGAGTGCCTTGACCGTGTTTTTCTAGAGAATTTGCTCCCGCAATAACACCGGCGTAAGTTAAAGTAGTACCTGGCTCTACATAAATAGCACCTGTTTTTGATAGCAAAATTCCTCGGTTTGCATTTAAAGTAAAATCTGATAGAGTTCTCAGTGAACCACCATTTAAAATAAGGTGACTTGGCGTTGGTGTTACCGGAGCTGTCCCTAAACCGCTATCTGCCTTAATCTTTAAGGCCCCTTCATTTATTATGGTTGTTCCGGTGTAAGTGTTGACAGCAGTAAAAAACCAAGTGCCAGAACCATTTTTTACTACACTGGTTACTCCTGTTCCATTATCAGTAATAACCGGGCTAAACACACCAGAACCTGTTCCCGTAAATATTAAGGTTCTAGATACGTTTGTACCACTTAAATTAATGGAAGTTCCTGTGAAAGTAAGAGTTCCTTCTCCTGAAACATCTAGGGTAGTTCCAGAAGTTCCGACAGTAAAAAGTCTATCCGTAGAGGTGGACGGACCAGTATATTTAAATGTTCCTGCATTTAATACAAGGTTAGTTGCAGCGTTAGAAGAGGCACCAATACTACTTGCAACTCCACCATTACGTAATATTGTAGTAACCATTGTACCCTCATTAACAGTTGTAACACCAGTGTAGGTATTAGCTGCATCCAGTGTCCATATTCCTATCCCATTTTTTGTAATGGAACCCGTAGTAATAGCAATTACTCCACTTCTAAAGATTCCTTCTCCTGAACCATCTAGAATCAAGTTGTAAGTAGAACCAGTGACACCTCCAGTAAAAATAATCGGACCAGTTCCATCTGCGACAATAGTAACCCCTGAACCAGTCAAAGTGATACTACGATCAGTAGTTCCACCTGTTCCGATGTATCTAAGCACAGTTGAAGCAGCCATACTAATTGCAGAGGTGCCAGTTCCTAAAGAACTGGCTGAACCTGTGTTAGCCAAACTGTTTACCACTACCGTGCCTGCGTTAATAGTTACAGCACCAGTAAAAGTATTTAATCCCGTCAAAGTTAAGGTCCCATTTCCTGCTTTTGTAAGTCCACCTGCTCCACTAATTACTGCAGAAATTGTCAAACCGTCTGTAGAGTTAGTCAAAGTAAATGTCCTGGTTGCAGCCATAATGAGATTGCCACTAATCAAAGCATTGCTACTGCCACCAGTAGATGTAACATTTCCGTTTAATTGTAAACTTCCTTGCCCTGTGGCCACTACTCCACCACCATTTGGACCGCTATTGATAGCCAGAGAAGTAACTGTCAAAGTAGCGCCATTACCACTGCAACGAACAATGCCTCCATCATTTACGGTAAGCGCACCAATAGTATCTGAGAAACTGTTCCAGTCAAATACTGCACCGTTATTTACCGTCACATTTCCAGAAGACAATGTATCTGTTATGCCGTAAAGCAGTTTACCTGCATTTATTGCGGTAAGTCCAGTATAAGTATTTGCTTTGGAAAGTAACAAGGTTCCTGTGCCTTCTTTGGTAACACCATAACCTGTTCCACTTATTACTACCGCAATGGTTAAATCGTTTTCTGCTAATCCATCGGCAACAGTTACTGTTCTTGAAGCACTAAGGGCTATACTACCAGTGCTTGCTGTGTAAATTGTTGAACCTACTGCCCCAGTCCCATTTAAGTTTACAGTTATATTCCCACCAAGGGTTAAAGCATTAATACCCAAAACTACCTGAGCACCTGCAGTATTGCCACTATACAGATTTAGGGAAGCAATTGTCAAGGATACATCGCCTTTAGTAAAAGTAGCAGGAGCTGCAACGGTGATAACGCTAGAGGTAGCAATACCACTGGCAAGGTTAACAGTTAATCCGCCTTCATTTATCGTAGTCGTTCCAGTGTAGGTCTTGGCAGCAGCATTAGAAGAAGGAAAAGTAACTGTGCCTCCTCCACTGATAGTAATTCCAGCTGTGCCAGAGATAACTGGAGCAAAATTAAATGACCCAATTGCCCAGATTACGCCTTCAACATTACCAAACGCTAGAATACGGGAGGTAGCAGTAGAGCTTGCAATATCACCATTAGAAACTCTGGCAACCGCACCTGAGGAAACAGTTAAAGTACGAGTATTGGTATTAAAAGTCAGTGTATTTCCGTCTATGAGCAGCGAGTTGATTGTAGCGTTCGTAGTAAAATTGGTAGCAACAGTAATCCGTACATTAGTGTTCGTAGTAAAAGCATTCTGGGTGTATTCAGTAGTTAGGTTCAGCGGTCTGATTCCATTGGTATTACCATTAGTGTCCACATTGTGGGTGACAAAACTTATTCCCGTGCCTGTGGCAGAGGTATCACCAAAAGCATAAGGGATGATGTTAATACTAGTAGTTCCGGCAGCGCCTCCTGCGCCCGTAAGGTTTAAACCTGCGGCATTAGTGAAACGGATATTTGTGTTGCCTGCTTGAGGGTTTGCTCCAAGATTGGTTCCGCGAAAAAGCACAGTGGCTCCTGCGCTTCGGGAAGCGCCCGCAAAAGTGAGAATGGTTTGTCCACCTGTGCCAGAGAAAACCGTTACTTTGGACGCTCCAGAAGGAAGAGTTAACATACCCACTATCTCAGTGGCATTAGTAGAAGGCGTGTTTGTTCCGCGAAAGATAAGTTCTCCACCACTAAGAGTAAAGGCGTTAGAATCACTTAAACGGTTTGTGTTGTTAGTGCCACTGGTTGAGTTATCTAAGTTCAGGATAGCACCTTGATTAACAATAAAAGTTGCACTGGTCATTGTGCCATTGGCACCGCTTAAAGTAAATATTCCCCCGTTTAAGGTAACGGTAGAAGAATTAGTGTTTACCCCCTGCAAAACAATTTCTCCGCCACCACGCTTCTCTAAAGGATTTGCACCTGCAATTACACCTGCATAAGTAAGCACAGTTGAACTGGTAACATCGATAATTCCACCACCAGAGGAAAGTGCAATACCACGGTTGGCATTAAGGGTAAAACTTGCAGTAGTTAAAAGTGTTCCTCCACCAAAAGTAAGATGGCCTGGAGTAGCTGAAGCAGGAGGTTGTCCTAAAGCTGAATCAGCCCAGATACGTAATGTCCCTGAATTAATAGTGGTTGCTCCCTGATAGGTGTTTGTTGCACCTAAAACTAAAGTCCCCTGACCTTGCTTAATAAGTCCTCTGCCTGCACTGCCACTTATCACGCCACTTATGGTCAATGTCTCGTTACTATTAGTTACTGTAACTGTCCTTGTTTCTGATAAAGTAATATTTAAACTTATGGTATTTGTTCCACCACTTATATTAGTGGTAATTCCTCCTGCACCAAGAGTAATTGGATTTCCTGCCAGAGTATAACCGCTTCCAGTAATAGTAATAGAATTAAAACTTGTGTTTGCAGTCAAATCATTATAGGTATTTAATCTAGAAACCCCTGAAGGAAAAACAAGGTCATCTCCTGCGCCAGGAGTTGCACCACCTAATCCTGTCCAGTTTCCCGCAACTGACCAAAATTCACTGATTGCACCTGTCCAAGTAGCAGTAGGATCCCAGTTATAACAATTACCCCGATTAGTAGATTCAGTCATCTTTACGATAAGTGAATTAAGATTATAGGAGTCCTCAACCCAAGTATAAGTAATCAGCCGAACCCCTTTGGGGTCAATATACCAGTATTTTCCTTTCTCTTGCGAAAGTAACTTTATGTGTTTACCATAGGCACCTTCTAATTCCAAGATGTTCATAATAGTGGTAACCGAACCAGGCTCAAAAAGAAGTTCTTTAGAAGGGCTGGTACAAGTTAAGTTATAAAAACTATTATTTCCAAAAATAAAAGATGGTCTTGTAGAATCAAAAAATATAACTGTTGACTTCCCTGCCTCAAAAATTCCACCAGTATTTATCCAGCTACCGGCTATGGAAAGTAGCTGGTTTGTCGCTTGCAAACAGCCGCTACTAAGCAAAATATCTCCATTTATCGCAAGCGAGCGACCAAGAGTAATTATTCCACGATAACCATCAATTACTAAACCTGCTATTTGGTCTTTGAAATTAGGGTCAACAAAAGAATCTTTGTGAGAGTTTAAAGTAGAAAGGCCGTTAAAGAAAACTACATCAAATGCACTGGGAACAGTACCCGTATCCCAGTTTGCAGGATCTGACCAAAAATAAGTTTCTCCTTCTCCGATCCAGGAGATTCTAATATCAACATTAGTGTTATTACCAACAGAAGTTGAATGCCTTACAATAAGAGGTGGTCCACGTGCATTAAAACAATCTCCAATCTGTGCATAAGCAATATCTGTATCTGCCAAAGGTAAGATTTTCCATTGTTTACCCGGCTCAGTAGAGACTAAGGTTACAAGATTAGCATAACAACCTTGAATGGTCAAACTTCCCATTACAGTAACTGTCTTGTCTGCCTCTACCGTAATCTTTTTTCCTGGAGCGATCACTTGCAAGTTATAAAAAACATTATCTCCACTGATGATACTGGGAAGTTCAGAAATAAATTCCACTGATGACTGTTGAGCATTAAAATTACCAAAATTAACCCAGTTACGCGCAATATGATAAATGGAATTAGCAGCGTTTAGAGTAACACCCTGACCAATAATTAAAGAACCACCTGCAGTTAAATGCGAACCATAATACTGGGTAAAATATGCAGGTTGTGCAGATTGTTTTAAAATGATATCGCCAGCACTATTAACATTGGCAAGTAAACCTTTGCCCGAGCTTTGGATAAGAATGTTACCAAACCCACAAGTAGAAATGGTAGTACCTATTGCCTGCAAAAAAGACCCAATTCCATCAAAATCAGCATCGGCTAAAAATGATAAATTCCCGTTTACTGTGGTAACATCAGCATAAACTTCCACATTCTTGTTTGCTTTAAGTTCAGTATTACCAAATGTTTTCAATTCTCTATCAATTTTTATAGTCTGACCCGAAAATACTTCTATATTTCCTCTTCGAGCATCTAAGATTCCTGAGATCTCTACATTACGGTTGGCTTTAATTTTTATTTTACCACCTTCTTCTACTAAAGTACTGGCTTTTACGATGCCTTTTTGATTAACTGCCTTTTCAAAAATCTGCTCAGCAACTTGGGCGGTCATATACACTTGGTGGGCTTCAATTGTTGCTGTATTTAAAACTGCTTCGTTTAGTGGTTTACCATCAAAACCAAATACCTGATTTATAGTTTCTGCGTTAACCTCAAGTTGGATAAGACCTTTTGTGTCAAAACTAATAGTAACTTTGTTACCTGAAGCAAGTTGCACCGAACCCGCCTGTGCAAAAATAAAACCGTGGTTTTGAACAGCACTGCCTACTAAAGCAACATTACTTGCTGTAATTTTGCCCTGATTAAGAATTGCCGAAAAGACATTGCTATTTTCAAGAATGTAATTTGCGTTAAGAAAATTATTAGTAGCAATATCTAACGTAGAAGCAACTAAGGTTTCTACATGAACCTGCGAAGTAGGGCTAAAACATATACCTTGGGGGTTTATTAAAAAAAGCGTTCCATTTGCGCTTAAAATTCCTGCAATTTCAGTAGGACTTTGACCTATTACCCGACTTAAAACTCTTGCGTTTTCTGATGGTTGAATAAAATGTACTGCTTCATTTGAAGCAATGGAGAAAGAATTGAAATTAATTACACAACCATCATCAGCAAAAATTCTCAAAGTAAAAATATTATTGGTAGTTGCAGGGTCTGGCCGTTCAAAAGTGGCACTGCCATACTCCACTGACTCACCTTCTGGCAGACAATTACCCGAGTGTGCTGTTAGCACTACTAACAGAATAGTCAAAATATTAAGTAGAACTAACTTTCGTTTTCTTTTAGGTTTCATTTTATTTTTAAAATAAAAAATCCAGGCAAAGCCTGGTTTGTTGCATAGTCACTTCGGTAGCCTGCCTCTGCCCTAAGCCGCACGGCTTTGCGCGAACTACTTAAAAAGTAGCCTTGCCCTTTCGGTTGCTATGCTTGATATTATAATATGATTTTTTCTTTAATTCAAGTATAACATATATTTATATAGAATACCATCTTATACAAGATAAAATTTTAATTATATTATGTTGGGTCTTTGCGTTTAGCTACAATAGGTTAAGAAAAGTAACTTAAGTTCTGCAAGGTCTTTTATAATTCAAAGTGTAAACTAAAATGGAAGGTAGAAGACCCTTGGCTAGGGCTGGGACGATCACCAACGTGTTCTGCCCAATCAAGCCGTAAGAAAAAATTGCGGTTAAATTGGAAACGCAAACCCATTCCTGCTGCCGCTAAAAACTTTTGGGACTTTTCTACTTCGTCAGTATGCTTTAGTTTTCCCGCACCTATATCACAAAAAATCAGTGGTTGTAACTGGTTACGTAAAGGCATACGTGCACCTTTTAATCGAATGTCATCAGGAATAAAAGGGAAAAAGAACAACCATTCTAAGTTAAGATATGCTCCTATGTCTGCTAAGTAATCACCTTCGGGATATCCTCTTACTGAATAAACACCCCCTAATTGAAATTGTTCTGAAGAAGGTAAAGTTCGGCTGGCCCATTGTGCTTTTGAACGCAACCATAAATATGTCTGTGCAGAAGTCTTTTGAACCCTCTGTAACGACTGCTCATACTTGAGAAAACTACCTGCCGAAGAGGGCCTACTTGCGCTGGCGTGACCGCGTTCTGAAGCGCCCAAAATATCTTCTAGACTTACTGTCAATCGTGGTGAAAAACTAGTTTGCCCCCCTGGCCCAAAACGGTCAATCTTTGATAAATCTAGTGAAAAAAACAAAAGGCGCAATTGGTCATTAATAGTAGTTTCTTTTTGTTCTTTTTTCTTTACTGAGACAATGTCCATACCTACATCAAAATACCCTTCGGTTTCGGCAGTAAGAATGATTTCCTTTGTAATATGCGGTGTGCCTATTCGTGTGGAAGAAGTAATATCCTGATAACGATACTCCTTGCCAACTTTACTGTCAAACACCGTTAAATCTAAACCCGCTCTTGTTCCATAGGAATCAGTAGGAAAAACATAACTTACAAAATAACCTTTGGCATCTTTAGACGACATTACATTGAAAGCGCAAGAATCAAATTTTCCAGTTAGGTTTGTGCTTCGCGCAAAAAAAGAACGACGATACTTACCACTTAAACGCGTTCCATGATTATCAAAACTTGTTCCTATATGATAAGGAAATTGCTCTTTTACTTTTAAAGTAATATCGGTTGTCTGAGGTTGTTGCCCTGAACTTAAAACAGCAGTAACTTCTAAATCAGGATTTTGATTTAACCTTAGTAGATCTTGCTGCAGGGTGAAAACATTAAGTAACTGGTTTTCTTTTAGATGGATATATTTTCTAATGAGAGCAGAAGAAAACCATCTGTCTGCCTCAATGGTTATTTTACCTAATTTGCCTTCAATGACTCTTAATTCTATTCTACCCTCAATAACATCCTGTTCTGGAATATAAACGTCTGTGGTTAAATACCCTTTTTTTCTATACAGGGCCTTTATCTGCTCAACTATCTCTTCTAATTCACTAAAAGTTACTTCTTTTCCTAAGTATTTTTCATAGTTAGGATAAAAATCTTCCTTTGAAAAAATAGTAGAGCCAGTGATGATTACTTCTTTAAGAAGAAAAACTACCCCCTCCTTTTTCAGGACAGGTCTTTCTTCAACCTTAATTGACGGGCTCATCGGTTTTTCTCTCTCAATACGTTTCTTTTCTTCTTCAATCTCTTTTTTAAAACGGCTTGCCTCTGACCCTGCTTTTGTTGAGACAGGTAAATTTTGCGCAATTACTGGACAAGAAAAAAAACTGAAAATAAGAAAGCCGACAATTAATATATTTTTGGTGTAACTATTTCTAAACCAAATAAGTGTTTGAGACATTATCTTAATAACGCACGTAAAAAGTTCATCTTTCTTGAGTGGATTATTATCTTAAAATTTTCTACCTGAGAATTGTTCAAATAATTTGGTTCTATTATACCGCTTGACAACAATTCTTCATAGGAATTATTTATGGTGGTTAACAATGTTAATCTTTTCTTGGTTAAGCATACCTAAAAGACAAATAAACTGCTCGAGAGAAACCTGTTCTGCACGAATAGAAGAGGAAAGTTTTTCTTGTTTAAAAAATTCATCTAAGGTTTCTTCAGGGACAACTTTTTTTAAGGAATTTTTTAACATCTTTCTGCGTTGTTGAAATGCCTGACGAATAATAAAGAAAAGATTATCCTCATTTATAGCAGTCTGCCATTTTTTTTGCACTGGCTTAAGATGCACAAAACATGAATCCACTTTAGGTACAGGAAAAAAACAACTTCTTTTTATGGTAAATAAAATCTTTGGATTACTGTAATATTGCACAAAACAACTAAATGCCCCGTAAAGCCGACTACCAGGAATAGCTTGCATGCGTTGGGCAAACTCTTTTTGTACAGTTAAAAATATGTCTTTAATACAATCTCTGGCTAAAAATAGTTTTTCTATAATTGGGCTGGTAATATAGTAAGGGATATTGCCTACCACAATCAGAGGTCTTTTCAACTTTTGGGAGAAATTTTTAATATCAAAACCCAAAATATCTGCTTGAATGACTTTAACGTTTGTGTTATCCTTGAACTCCTCTTCAAGCAACAAAGCCAATTGCTTATCTATTTCTACAGCAAAAAGCTCAACTTTTTTTTTGGCAAGCAACCGTGTTAATACCCCTTGGCCTGCTCCTATCTCCAAAATGGCCTGGCCCTCTTCAACTGGTATAAAGGAAAGCATTTTCTGCAGGATATTTTTATCCACTAGAAAATGCTGACCTAAGCTCTTTTTAGGTTTTGGCAACAAGTAATTGCGCATAGAATAGCAGAAATCATTGAGGAAGGATTAGCTTTATTTTTACCGGCAATATCAAAGGCGGTTCCATGTAAAGGACTGGTGCGCACAAAATCAAGCCCTAAAGTAAGATTAACTCCTTTCTGAGCCCCCAATACCTTAAGAGGAATTAACGCCTGGTCATGATACATAGCAATTACCGCGTCAAAATTTTTATGTAATGCTTCACTTATGGCAATGTCTGCTCCCAAAGGACCTTTAAGGCCAGGAAATTTTTTTCGTAGTTTACAAACCACTGGATGAATAATCCTATTCTCTTCTGTGCCAATAAGACCATTATCTGAACCATGGGGATTTATCCCACAAACCACCACACGTGGATTGTTAATAGCAAACATTTTAATTAGTGCCTGGTAGGTTTTAATTATAGTGTATTGAATCAACTCAAAGGATAAAACTTTAGAAACCTCTGATAAAGGAATATGTCGGGTAACTAAACTAAAACGGATTTTTTCATTAAGCAGCAACATTATAGGTTTTTTGTTAGTCTTTTGAGCAAAATATTCTGTGTGTCCGCTATAACAATAACCTGCCTTATTAATTGCCTCTTTAGATATGGGGGCAGTAACTAAACAATCAATCTTCTGGCAAGATAATAGTTCCATTGCCTTATCCAAATATAACACAGATGCCTTTCCATATTCTGCACTTACCTTGCCAAAACTAAAGTTTTTCTTATTTATTACTTTTAAATCAATAAACTCTACATTCTCCAATCTAAAGCGTCCTGTAAACTGCTGCCACACCCAGGCATCTCCAATAACCACAAACCTGGCTTTATGAGAAAGTCTTTTTATCGCCTCAAAACTTACCTCAGGACCAATACCTGAGGGGTCTCCCATAGTAATACCTACACACAATTTCTTTTGCATTTAATTTATTTCTATCCTCTTAATAAAAGCCTTTTTCTTTAACCCTTCAATCCAGCGCACCATCTCCTGTTGCATCTTCTTTTCATAAAGGATGTTGTGAATTGTTTCACTACTTTCAGCTAAACTCTTCTGGCGTGCAGGAATTATTTCTTTTAACTTGAATATATAAAAATTCTCACCTACTTTTACAGGTTGAGATACCCCGCCTAATTTCATAGAAAATAAAACTTCCTCTACTTCTTTTTTCAGTTGTCCGTCGGCATATGCCTTGAAATCACTTAAAGTAAAACCTGTTATTTCTTTTGCCTTTTGTAGATTATCCGTTTCTGTTAAGATACGAAATGCCTCTTCTGCCTTTGTCTTATCTTGCCCAATCAAAGTATCAAAAATCCTTTGTTCGGGTATAAAAAAGTCCTGGATGTGATTATCATAGTATTCAGTTATCTCTGAAGGACTAATTTTTATCTTTGAACGTACTTTTTTATCTATAATGCCAATCATTAAAAGCTGATTACGGATTTGTTCTTCTAAATCTGCAACTACCATCCCTTGACTAACTAGTGTCTTTTCAAAATCATCTTGGGAAGAAAATCTCTTCTTAAACTCTTCTTTTTTTGCACGCACACGTGTTTCATCAACATTAATCTTCTCTTTCTTTGCCTCTTGAAGAATTAATCGGTCTTCAATAAGCCGTTCAAGAATATCCTGGCGTATTTGAACAATCCTTTGTTCTACTTCATCTAAAGGATACTGGCGGACAAGTTGAACTTTCATAAAATTTAGAAATTGATCTAAATCGCGTTGGGTAATTACTTCCTGATTAACAATTGCGATAATTTTATCTTGTGCAAAAACAAAGTGGTTAATTAGATAATTAGATATTATGGCAAAACCAATAAGTAAAAGAAGTTTATTTTTCTTCATATAATTATCCTTGTTCTTTTTTTAAAGTCACAATTGCCTCTCGCAAAAGACGACAATAAAGGTCAAACCCTACGGCATTGACAAAACCGTGTTGTTCTTCTCCTAGTAAATTACCTGCACCGCGAATCTGTAGATCCTCCATGGCTATTTTAAAACCTGCACCCAGTTGCGCATAATCTTGTATAGCAGACAGTCTTCTCCGAGCAACGGTAGAAAGGGTCTCCGCAGGTGGCGTTAAAAAATAAGCGTATGCTGAACGGTTAAACCTGCCAACCCTTCCCCGTAATTGGTGTAAATCCGATAAGCCAAAAGTATGAGCATTGTTGACAATAATGGTATTTGCATTAGGTATATCTATCCCTGACTCTATAATCATTGTGCAAACAAAAACGTCAACCTTACCTGCCAAAAAATCTGCCATTACCGCCTCTAATTGCCGACTTGGCATCTTACCATGTCCAATAGCAATACGGCTATCTTCAGGGCTAAGACGTTTAACTATCTGAGCAATCTTCTCAATATCTTCAATGCAATTGTGTAAAAAGAAAACTTGACCTTTTCTTTTTAACTCGCGGGCTATGGCTTGACGAATAATTTCCTCATCATATTCTACCACGACTGTTTTAATGGGCAATCTATTTTCTGGAGGTGTATTTATTACAGAGAGATCTTTTGCTCCCATCAAACTCATATAAAGGGTTCTGGGAATAGGGGTTGCTGTCAAAGTTAATACATCGGTGGTTAAACGTAATTGCTTTAATTTCTCCTTTGCCCGAACTCCAAAACGTTGCTCTTCATCAATAATGACTAATCCCAAATCTTTAAAAACAACATCGTCAGAAAGTAATCTGTGTGTTCCAATCACGATATCAACTTTACCCTCAGCAACACGCTTTAAAATATCCTGTTGTTGTTGTTGTGTCCTAAAACGGGAAAGCATTTCTACAAATATGGGAAAATCTTTTAGTCGGTTGATAAAATTATGATAATGCTGTTCTGCCAAAATAGTAGTAGGGACAAGGTAAGCAACTTGCTTTTTATCTAAAACCGCCTTAAAAGCAGCACGCATAGCCACCTCAGTTTTGCCATAACCAACGTCTCCACACAAAAGACGATCCATAGGTTTTGGCTTCTGCATATCCTCTTTAACCTGTAAGGTTGCGGTAATCTGGTCAGGGGTCTCTGTAAAGGGAAAACTCTTTTCAAATGCCTGTTGCAATTCATTGTCTTCGGAGAAAGCAAATCCTTTTGCGCTCATCCTTAGTGCCTGCAGAGATAAAAGCTCCCAGGCAAGTTTCTGAATACCCTTTTTTGCTTTATTTTTAATGCGTTGCCACTCTAATGAACCTAAACGGTTTAACTTTGGTCGGCGTGTTTGGAAAGCAATATATTTCTGCACAAGATGCATTGAGGTAATTGGCACATACAACTTTTCCTTACCCTCATACTCAATAACCAGATTATCAACATACTTATCGCCAAGTTTTACCTTCTGCATTCCCAGAAACCGACCAATTCCGTAATCAGTATGCACTACATAGTCTCCCACTGAGATATCCACGAAACTTTCTAAAGGATAACGTTCACTAAAGGTAGTGCGTCTAAAAGAAGAGACCTTTCTAAAAGGAAGAATAATAACCATCTGATGAGCCCAAAGTAAACGGCCATCTTGGTAATCAAATGTCCTTATACTAGATATTTTGTCGTTATCAATCTCAATACGGATAGGTAGTTCAAAAGTATAAGCAAAGATATCAATTACCCCCCCACGCACAGCAAAATCCCCTTCTTCTACCACCTGCGTATGTCTTTGGTAAGAAAAACCCACCAAGTCCTCACTAAGTTCCTGAGGCTGTATAGTCTGACCCACATATAACTTTAGTGATTTAAACATTATCTTAACAAGAATTGATTTATCTTATTGCCAAGTAAAAACGTCTGCCCATCAAACTTAACTTAAAGCAGACGTTTTATATTTAAACTTCTTATTTTTTAAACACCAAACAATTATCTTTTTTTATCTTGGCTCCAGATAAATACAAGTGGCGTTGCGATAAAGATAGTCGAGTATACCCCTGAGACAAAGCCTACTAAAAGTGTAAAGGCAAAGTTATTGAGCACCTCTCCGCCAAATAAAAATAGTGCAATTACTGTCAAAAGAGTAACTACTGTAGTTAATAAGGTTCTGCTTAATGTCTGATTAACACTCATATTAAGTAAATCTTTCAAGGTATATTTACGAATTATCTGGCTATTTTCTCGCATACGGTCATAAATAACAATAGTGTCATTAATGGAATAACCTGCAATCGTCAAAAAAGCAGTAACTGATAACAGGTCAACTTGTCTTCCTGTAACCGCTAAAGCCCCCAAGGAAACCAATACATCATGAAAGAGTGCGATAACACCGGCAGCAGCAAAATTAAAGTGCTTAAACCGAAACGCAACATAAATTAAAATACCCACTAATGACCAAAAAAGTGCCTTTTGTGCCTTGTGTTTAAGATGTCTTCCTGCGACAGGACCGACTCTTTCTACTTTAAGAATCTGAATATCTTGATTTGGAAAAGTTTGGATTAGTTTTTCGGTAATTTCTTTATTTTTGTCTTCAGTAGTTCGTATAGTAATTACATTGGGCTGGTCTTTAAACTGCTGAATAGAAGCGTCTGCAAGGGCTAATGCACGTAAAGCCTGTCGCACTTTGTCAATATCTACAGGTTCCTTAAAACGATATTCCTGAAGTTGTCCACCTGCAAAATCAATCCCATAGACGGTCTTTTGTCTTGCAAAAAATGTCCCTAATCCTACCAAAATCACAAAAATAGAAATAGCAAAGAAAATTCTACGCCTTCCAATAAAATCAATCTTCGTTGGTTTTATAAGTTCTAACATTGGTAGGCTTTTAATAAGATTAGCTGATAATAACCACTCAAAAATAGCCCTAGTTACAACAATAGCAGTAAACATACTGCTTAAAAGACCAATAGTCAGTGTAACTGCAAATCCTCTAATAGGACCTGTTCCGAACTGAAAAAGTAAAAATGCAGCAATTAAAGTAGTAAGATTTGAGTCAAAAATTGCGCTAAATGCCTTATCGTAACCATTTAGTATAGCGAGGCGTAAATTCTTTCCTTGTTTTATTTCTTCTCGAATCCTCTCATTAATAAGAACATTAGCATCTACTGCCATACCTAAAGACAAAGCAATACCCGCAATACCAGGCAAGGTTAAAGTAGCGGAAATACCAGGAAAAAGTATAGGAAGCATGCCCAAAACTCCTAAAATCATCACAAAGTTTAAAATTAAGGCAATACAAGAAACCACCCCTGCCAAAAGATAATAACTTATCATTGCCACAAAGACCGCAACTACACCAATTAAACTTGCCTTAATTCCTTTAGAAATAGAATCCTGTCCTAAAAGTGGCCCTATGGTGCGCTCTTCTTCCACCCGCATTGGTGCTGGCAAGGCCCCAACTCTTAATATAATCGCCAAATCCTGCGCCTGTTGCACAGTAAAACGACCGCTAATAACTGCCTCACCACTTGGAATAGGTTCACGTATACGCGGGGCGGATTGAACCTTACCATCCAACACAATAGCCAACCTCCGACCAACATTAACAGAGGTCAACTCTGCAAACTTTTTCGTGCCTTCAGCATTAAACTTTAACGAAACCACCGGCTCATTAAAACCAGTAGTAGAAAACTGTACCTGTGCATCCACAAGGGAAGCACCTGTTAGTTGTGCTTGTTTCTCTAAAAGTATTGGTTCGTTTTCTTCCTCAGTATATTTTAATTCGTAACCTTCTGGGACATTACCAGCCAATGCCTGTTTTAGTTTTTCTTGGTCACTTTCAACTAATTTAAATTCTAGTAGAGCAGTTTTTCCTATCAACTCTAAAGCACGCTGTCGGTCAGTAATACCAGGAAGTTGTACTACTATCTCATCCTCTCCTTGTTTCTGTATTGACGGCTCACGCACACCAAATTCATCTATCCTGTTACGTAAAACCTCAATTGCTCTATCCGCAGCGTCTTTACGTGCAGCTTGATCTATCTTATCCGTCTCTACTTTCAATAACAAATGCATTCCACCTTTTAAGTCTAAACCAAAATTTATCCTTTTCTCTAAAGGAAAGGCATAATAAATACATAATGCTACCAGTCCAATAATTATGGCTGTTTTTAGAAGCAGTTTGTTATTCATTTAAGCAGTCCTTTTTTATTATTTTTAACTTTTAGTTTTACTTTTTAAAATTTTAACCTAAGAATCAATTGCTTTTATCTGTATCTTGCTTTTTTATATAGGCAACAGTTGCCTTTTCTATCTCTATCTTTACATTATCATCTATACGTAGAATCACCGTATTGTCTTTTACATTTACAATTGTTCCATGAATCCCACAGGAGGTAACTACCTCGTCATTCTTTTTTAAGCTCTTAAGCATCTGTTGATGCCTTCTCTCTTGCTGGCGTTGGGGACGAATCACTAAAAAATACATAATCCCAAACACCATAATAAGGGGCACAAGTGGTGAAGCAAGAATTTGTTGGATATCCATCTTTATGCCTCCTTTTGAAGAACTTTTACAGACTTTTTAACAGCTAACTTTACTGCCGCAGTGGGTTGGGCACCTTTCTCTAACCAATAATTGTAACGTTCTAGGTTAACCCTGACTTGTTTAGAAATAGGATTATAAAACCCCAAATCCTCAATAAACCTTCCATCACGGTTTCTTCGCTCATCAAAAACGGTGATGCGAAAATGTGGTCTTTTTTTAGGATTTTTTCCAATTCTGCGAAGCCGAATACGTACTGCCATTGTTTCCTCCTTAAGTTTGCCTTAGCGCTTCAAATAATGCATGCGCCTTATTTAAAGTTTCCTTATATTCTCTTTCCGGAATAGAATCTGAGACTATCCCTGCACCTGCTTGAACATAAGCATTTCCATCTTTAATTATAATAGTGCGAATGGTAATACAGGTATCAAGTGTTCCTGAGAAACTTACATATCCTACACAACCTGCATAAGGACCACGGCGGACATTTTCTAATTCATCAATTATCTCCATTGCCCTTACCTTAGGGCTTCCGGTAACTGTGCCAGCAGGAAAACAAGCTGTTAATGCATCAAAGGCGGTAAATTTTTTTGCAAGTTTTCCTGAGATATCGCTTACCAGATGCATCACATGGGAATAACGTTCTACCGCCATAAATGTATTTACTCTAACTGTCCCTGGTATACTCACACGACCAATGTCATTTCTGCCTAAATCCACTAACATCAGATGTTCTGCCTTTTCTTTAACGCTTTGTAGAAGCTGATCCTCTAAAGTCTTATCTTCCTTTTCATTTATTCCGCGACGTCGAGTTCCTGCAATAGGCCGTGTCTGAACTACCCCATTTTCACAACGGACTAATAATTCTGGTGATGCACCAACAAGCGTTAAGTCCTTTAATTTTAGAAAGAACATATATGGCGATGGATTAAGACTACGCAGTCGTCGATAAATCACAAAAGGCTCTTGCCGAATTTTTGTTTTAAAACGCTGTGAGATAACCACCTGAATAATCTCACCACAGCGAATATATCTTTTTGCTTTATTAACTATATCACAAAAAGAAGATTTGTCAAAATTGGAGTTAAACTTTATTGGTCTTGGATGTCTACCAATTACTAAAGGTTCAGCGACCTTTTTATTGAATGCCTTTTCTACTGCATCAATCTTTTGGATTGCTTCTTTATAGAACTGTCTTTTTCTTAAAACACTTAATGGCTTATTTGGGGGTAATAGACAATTAGCTACGATTTTTATTGTATGTTTGACGTGGTCAAAAACAAGAACAGTATCTGCTAACATAAAGACCATATCATAAAAACCAAGCTCATCAGGATTTTTATCAGGAATATTTTCAAAGAAACGCACTACATCATAACCAATAAATCCTACACAACCGCCGTAGAAACGCGGTAACCCTTTTATCTGGGCAGGTTTAAATTCCTGCATAAAAGATTCAAGTTCTTTTAATGGAGTGGTTTGTGTTCTAAACAGGCGTTTTTTCTTCTCCTTGCGATTAATAATTTCTATCAAAGGACCTTTACTTTGAAAAATTATCGAGGGATTATTCCCCAGAAAAGAATACCTAGCTATTTTCTCTTGCCCTTCTACAGACTCCAATAAAAAAGCATAATCGTCTTTGTCTAATTTTAAGAAGCTTGAAACAGGTGTCTCTAAATCTGCGCTTATTTCTTTCACAACGGGAATAACATTAGCATATTGAGCGAATTCACAAAAATCTTTAAAGGTAGGGTAAATCATACTCTAAGCAAGTCTTCTATAAAAACAAGAACGTTTTCCTGTATGACAAGCAACCCCGACTTGTCTAACCTTAATTAACAAGGCATCTTTATCACAATCATAGTAAATACTTTTAACAAATTGGTAGTGCCCTGAAGTCATTCCTTTCACCCAATATTCCTTTCGTGAGCGTGACCAGAAACAGGTTTTTCCTGACAGAAGAGTTCGACGTAAAGACTCTTTGTTCATATAAGCAACCATTAAGACCTCTTTGGTTTTATAATCCTGAATAATTGCGGGTATCAGTCCATTTTGGTCAAAAGTAAGTTCTGATAATCTTATTTTACTTTTTAATGCCATATTAATTTTCTCCTTTTTTACTTATCGTACCAAAACACCTTTTTCTCTTAAGTATTTCTTAATTTCAGGTATGGTTAAAGTCTGATAATGAAATAGAGAAGCAGCTAACGCTGCGTCAGCGGCTGCTTTAGTTAATACATCGTAGAAATGCTCTTTCTTTCCTGCACCGCCAGAGGCAATTACGGGAATAGAAACAGCCCCAGTTACTGCAGAAGTTAACTCTAAATCATAACCGTTTTTTGTTCCATCTGCATCAATACTGGTTAAGAGGATCTCTCCTGCACCTAATCGTGCGACCTCTTTTGCCCATTCCACAGCCTCAAGTTCTGTAGGGGTTCTTCCTCCGTGAATAAACACCTGCCACTTAAGACACTTACTTTTTGTGGTTATACGTTTTGCATCAATGGCTACTACAATACACTGGCTGCCGAACTTACCAGCTGCCTCAGAAATTAACTGCGGATACTTTACTGCTTGGGTATTAATAGAAACCTTATCAGCTCCAGCATTTAAAAGGTCACGTATATCTTGTAAACCAGTAATACCCCCACCCACTGTAAATGGCATAAAGATATTCTGGGCAATCTTTTCTACTAAAGAAACCAAAGTCTTGCGCTTCTGGTAACTGGCAGTAATATCTAAAAAAACTAGCTCATCTGCTTGCTGTTGGTCATATACTTTGGCTACTTCTACAGGGTTTCCAGCATCACGCAGACCTTCAAACTTAACACCTTTTACTACTCTGCCATCTTTGATATCCAGGCAAGGAATTATTCGTTTGGTAAGCATAAATATCTTTTTTTAGCCTTATTCCTTAAGATAGGCAGATAATACTGCCCAGGTTTTTTTGCCCACCTTACCATCTACTACTAATCCGTTTTGTCGTTGGAATTCTCTAATAGCTGAACGTGTCTTCTTACCCATTGTTCCATCTATTGGACCAGGGTCAAACCCAGCATTCTTTAAAGCTATCTGAATCTGTTTGATAGTGGGCTTTTTATAACTTTGCGAGAGTCTTTCCTGGCGATAAAGATTATATTTTTCCTCAGTAGTCTGGCTTAACGACCTACGCAGACTATCTATCTCAGCATCCTTCTGCTCAATGGTTTTCTCTAGATTCTGTACCTGCAGACGTAATGTCTCATTTTCCTGAGCAAGTTTTTTTTGCGAGGTAGTAGCACAACCACTGGTCAAAGCCATTATCAGTAAACCCAATCCTAGAAAAAATACCCTCTGTATCATCTTCCCTCCTTTGATAATATGTGTTTGTTATTTTTTCTTTTGATCAAACCCACTGCCTCTTTGAGAGTAAATTTGTTTTCGTAAAGTGCTTTACCAATAATTACTGCCTCTACACCACAAATTAAACAAAGTTGCTGGATGTCATTGAGACTAGAAACTCCTCCTGAAGCAATCACCTTGAGAGCTGTTTGTTCAATGAATTCTTTTATTCCTCCAAAATTACATCCGCGAAGTGTCCCGTCCTTAGTAATATCCGTATATATAACTTTACAGATACCTATTTCCTTTAACCAGTAGGCAAACTCAATAGCTCCAATCGTAGAAATCTTTTGCCAACCATTTGTTGTAACTTTACCGTCTTTGACATCTATACTTACAATAACTTTATCACCGAATTTCTCAAATGCAGCCTTAAAGAATTCTTTATCCTCTATTGCCTTTGTGCCTAAAACAACGCGACTGACACCTTGCTTTAGTAAATTCTTAATAGTAATTATATCCCTTACCCCTCCACCAAATTCTACAGGTATATCTACAGACTTAAGAATTTCTTTTAGACTGCCAATATTAACGATATTACCAGTTAATGCACCATCAAGGTCTACTACATGAATAAGCTGAGCACCCTGTTTCTGCCAGTGCTTTGCTATTACAGCGGCATTACGGCTATACACCTTTTGCGCACTAGGTCTGCCTTGAAACAACCGCACTACTTTTCCGTCTTTAAGATCTATTGCTGGAATAATTAACATACCATTATAAAAAATTTTCTACACTAAAGGGTAACAAAATTCTCTATTATTTTTAGCCCTACCTGCTGGCTCTTCTCTGGATGAAACTGAGTAGCAAAAATATTGTCTTTCCAGAGAATCGAACAAAATTCTATACCGTAATCTGTAGTTGCAGCTATAACCATATTATCTTTTGGTTGAGCAAAATAGGAGTGGCAAAAATACACACTACTTGCGTCGTCCACACCTTTAAAAAGGGGACAATTAAGTCTTCTAAAATTTATTTGATTCCACCCAATATGCGGAACTTTTAAGTGTGAACTTGCCTCAAACTTTTTTACCACCCCTGGAATAATCCCTAAACCTGCAACTGCCTCTGATTCTTGGCTGGCCTCTAATAAAATATGCATACCTAAACAAATTCCTAAAAAGGGCTTTTTTTCTTGGATGTGTTGATAAATAACCTCTTCTAATCCGTATTTACGCAGTGCCTGTACAGCATCACCAAAAGAACCTACTCCAGGCAAGACGATTTTTTCTACTTTTTTTAACTCATTAGGGTGGTTGCTAATTATTGTTTCTGCCCCCATTCTTTCAAAGGCCTTGCGCACACTGTGTAGGTTACCCATACCATAATCTATAATTGCTATCATATTCACCCTGTTAAAAAAATAAAATTAATCGATTATTCCCTTGGTAGAAGGAACACCTTTTCTGCGTAGGTCTATCTGAGTAGCTTGATCCAATGCTATACCCAATGCCTTAAAAACTGGTTCTAATACTGTATGCAAGTCATTATTTGCCTGCTCAATACTAATGTTTAAATTCATCCCTAAATGCTTGGCAAAACCATCAAAAAAATGTTTGGCATCTTCTATTTCATAACCTTCTTTAGCAGGTACAGAAGTACTTATCTTAAAATCAAGGAAACCGCGCCCATTAATATCTAAAACTACGGAAGCCAAAACTTCTTCCATAGGCACACGGGCATCACCAAAACGTCTTATTCCTTTTTTACTACCTAATGCCTTCTTAAAGGCCTCGCCTAGAACAATACCTATATCTTCGTTCGTATGATGAATATCAACGGCTAAATCTCCCTTGGCTTGAATTTCAAGGTCAAAAAAACCGTGAAAGGCAAATAACTCAAGCATATGATCCAAAAAGGCAATACCTGTTTTTATTCTTGTCTTACCCGAACCATCTATGGAAAGTTTTATAGTAATATCCGTCTCTTTGGTTTTTCTACGATAAATACAGTTTCTTTTTTTCATAATTACCTCATACTTTTTAAGTTAGTCTTTATCTAATATATTATAAAAAACGTGCCTTTACTGATTCAAGATGTTCAGTTAATCCTTCAATACTTGCTATTTTTTCTAATGGAAGACGAACTTTTTCTAATGCTTTTTTACTATAACCAATTATATGAATACTTTTAATAAAGTCATATACCGATAAACCAGAGAAGAATCGTGCAGTGCCTGCAGTAGGTAAAACATGGCTGGGACCTGCAACATAATCTCCCACGGCTGTTGGGCTGTAAGGACCCAAAAATACTGCACCTGCATTGTGTACAAACTTAAGCATACGCTGAGGATTTTTTACAAAAATCTCAAGGTGCTCTGGTGCAATAGTATTGGCAATTTCCATTGCCTGTCTGATGTTTTTGGTTAAGATAATTGCCCCATTTATATTTAACTGTGCCTTTACTGTCTTTGCTAATGCCTTAGAATTAGTAATCAATACTGCCAAACCTCCCGCATGTTCTGCTTGCGCCTTAAGGTCAGCAATTATAAACTTGGGGTCACTGAAGCGATTAGCTACAATCACAAGCTCTGTAGGTCCAGCAACCATATCAATATCTACATAACCAAAAACTTGTCTTTTTGCCTCGCTTACATATATATTACCTGGTCCAACTATTTTATCAACTTTAGGTATGGTCTTAGTCCCAAAGGCAAGGGCTGCTATTGCCTGTGCACCTCCTATACGATATACTCCATCAACTTTCAGCAAATCAGCAACCACCAATATATGAGGATTAATATTACCGTTTTTGTCTGGAGGACTAACTAATACTATTTTTTTTACTCCTGCAATTTTTGCTGGAAGAACAGTCATATATACTGTGGATACCAGAGGAGCTGTTCCAGCAGGCACATAAACACCTAAGCGTTCTAAGGGCTCATATTTCTCTCCTAAAATAAGTCCATCTGTATCCTTTATCCTCCAGGATTTCTTTAATTGTTTACGATAAAAACGATTAATATTTTCTATAATCACTTTAAGCTGCGTAACAAAATCACCAGAGATACTCTGGTAAGCACCACTAATCTCGCGTTCACTTATACGCAGTTGTTTAGCAGTAAGTTTGACTTTGTCAAACTTACGCATATAACGAAGAAGTGCCTCATCACCAAAGATACGCACATCTTCAATTATTCGCTTTACTTTTTCTTCAACACGGTGAGATTTTATAAATCCACGATTATAGATTTTCTCCAGTTGCTTTGTGGCATTATAACGAATTATCTTCATAGACTTTTTAATAATAGATCTTTTATTGAAGATAACGCCTGAGATAACTGTTCAGTTCGTGGGCCTCCTGCCTGTGCAAAATCTTTTCTGCCTCCACCAGAACCACCAATATAAGAAGCAATATCTTTTATTAGTTTTGAGGCATCCACCTGACCAGAGTTTGTAGCTATTACAATATTCGCCCGTCCATCTTTAGCTGAACCAACTGCAATTAAAATATTAGTTACTTTTTGCTTCAATAAATCCGCCACTTTCCGTAAGACCTCAAGGTCTGCCTCTGGCAAAGAAGTAGTAATGATATTTATTCCCTTTACCTGCTCTATTTTTTCTAAAAGTTTATCTAATGAAGATTCTAACAGACGATCTTGGAGGGTAACCAATTTTTTTTCTAATTCTCTTATTTGCTTAACCCGCTTCTCAAGTTCTGTTATTAGTTTATCGTTACTTGTCTTTAAGATTTCAGAAATCTGCCGAAGTAATTGCTCCTGCTGTTTTATTTTATTAAAAGCAATTTCTCCTGTGACTGCCTCAATACGACGAACACCGCTGGCAATAGAACTTTCACTGGTAATCTTAAACAACCCAATTTCTCCTGTAGCATCAAGGTGGGTGCCTCCACAAAGCTCTTTGGAAATATTCTCAATAGTTACTACACGCACAATTCCTTCATACTTCTCAGCAAAAAAAGCTAAGGCACCTTTTTTCCGTGCTTCTTCCAAATCCATCTGCTCTTTTTGAACTGGGGCATTCTCTCTAATAAAACTATTTACCAATTCTTCTACTCGGTCAAGCTCGTCTTGAGTAAGACCTTTAAAATGGGTAAAATCAAAACGCAACCGTTCATCTGAAACAAAAGAGCCTTGCTGCTGTATATGATTACCCAAGACCTTGCGTAAGGCTGCCTGAAGTAAATGGGTAGCAGTGTGGTTACGCATAATTGCCTTACGCCGTGGGATATCAATTTTTGCTTCCACGGTATCTTTAACTTTTAACTTACCTGACCTTACCACTGCCTGATGTAAATGAAGTTTATTTAGTTTCTTAGTGTCTTTAACAATAATTTTGGCAATAGATGACTGTAAACTTCCTGTGTCACCTACTTGTCCACCTGCTTCTGCGTAAAAAGGAGTTCTATCTAAAATGATAGTTACTTCTTCTCCTTCGCTTGCCTGTTCTATTTCCTTATTATTAAATAATATTTTAAGCACCTGGGCATTAGTAACGTAAGAATCGTAACCCACGAATACAGTTTCTGCTACATCTTTCAATTCCAATTCTTTTGTACTGAAGACATCTCCCTGCATGAAACTGGTGATCTTAGAACGCTCTTTTTGCCGTTGCAAAGCACGGTCAAAGGCCTCTTGTGAAAAAGTATAGCCATACTTATTAAGCCAATCTTGGGTAACTGCTAAGGGAATACCATATGTATCATAAAGTTGAAAAGCTATCTCGCCAACAGTCTGCGCGTCTTGTTTGTTCTGTATTTTGCTATACCGTTCTTTTAATAATTCTTCGCTATTATCTAAGGTTGTATTAAAATTCTTTTCTTCCGCTAAAATTATCTGAGCAATTGTTTCTCTTTCTTTGTTTAGTTCTGGATAAGGATTACGCATCAGTTCTGATACAATGGGCACTAATCTATAAAGAAAAGGTTCCTTAATACCTATTTGTCGAAGATGTAAACAACTTTTACGAATAAGTTTGCGCACAACATAACCACGAGCTTCGTTTGAAGGAAGCACACCATCAAAAATAGCAAACACCACTGCACGCACATGGTCACTTATGGCATAGATAAAAGGGGTTAGACTTTCGTCTTTTTGTTCTGCAAAAGAGCGTATTTCTTTAACCAGTGGAATAAACAGGTCTGTCTGAAAATTACTGCGCACTTCTTGCATTACTGCGCTAATGCGTTCAAGACCCATACCTGTATCAATATTTTTTTGCGGAAGAGGCTCTAAAATACCAGAGTCTTTTCGATTAAACTGGGTAAAGACAAGGTTCCAAACCTCAACAAATCTACCACAGCCGCAGGCAGGACTACAATCTTTCTTACCACAACCCGAAGTTTCACCTAAATCAAAAAATATTTCTGAACAAGGACCGCAAGGCCCATTAGGACCTTTTTCCTTGGCATCTGCCGGCCAAAAATTGTCATGTTCACCTAATTTAACAATCTTATAAGAAGGCAGATCAATATCTTTATTCCAAATTTCATAAGCCTGCTTATCTTCCAAATAAACTGAAACCCACAATTTCTCTTCAGGTATAGACAATTCCTTGGTTAAAAATTCCCAAGCCCAGGTAATTGCCTCTTTTTTAAAATAATCACCAAAAGAAAAATTCCCTAACATCTCAAAGAAGGTATGGTGGCAGTCAGTCTTTCCTACCTTTTCTAAATCATCAGTCCGCAGACACCTCTGACAAGAGGTTGCGCGAGTAAAATCAGTGATAAAACCCAGGAATTGCTTCTTAAACTGGTTCATCCCTGCAGGAGTAAATAATACTGTAGGGTCATCTTTAGGAACCAATGAATCACTAGGAACAACCCGATGTCCTTTTTGCTGAAAAAATTCCAAAAATCTTTTTCTAATCTGATCAGCTTTCATATATCTTCTGTTCTTTAAAAATACGCTCTAGACAGTCGATTACTTCTTCCTGAAGGAAACCTCTACGCATAAGGAAATTAAACAGTCTTCTTCTCATAGTTTTCTCATCTAATCCTCTCATACGACTTAACCGCTGTCTTGCTAATGTCTCAAGAACCTCCAAATTATTTGAAGGTTTTACTACCTTTTTCAAAACCTCTTCAATCAAATTATTCTCAATACCTTTTTGTTGCAGTTCTCTTCTTATCCGGTGATATCCTACACCCTGCTTGAGCCGCCAATTAATCCAATTTTCTGCAAACAAGCGGTCATCTAAAAAATTTTTTTCCCTTAAGAAAGCAATGGTTTGGGCAATAACTTCAGGAGAAAACTTTTTTCTCTCAAGACGGCGTTTAATCTCGGCACAACTACGTTGCCGATATTTAAGCAATAAAAATGCATACTGTTTTGCCTGGTCAATACCAAGAAGATTATTTCTCACTCTTTTCTTTAACAATCACAAAACCCCTGGCAGTAGCTACTAAACAATCACCCTTAAGGAAGCGGGTAATACGGTTAAAATCATTTACCGAACTTATGCGCTGGTGATTAATCTCTAAAATTATATCTCCAGGCATAATTCCTGCATCTGCAGCAGGGCTATCTTCTTTTACTTTAACTACCACTACACCCTCTGTCTGACTCATTCCGAACTGCTTTGCTCTCGACGAACTAACTTCTGCTACTTCCATACCACGCCAAGTCCCTGATTGTTCTTTATCTTCGGGTAACTGCTCTTCTGTTATCTGTTGGCTGGCTACTTGCTCAGGACGAGAGCCAAGAACTACCTCTAAAGGAATTTCTTTTTTATCTCGTAAAACCAATATTCTTACCTTTTTACCCACATCGCTGTTATTCATAAAACTAAGAAGTTCTTTTACAGAATTAACTTTTTTGTTGTCAAATTCAATCAAGATATCACCTTTTTTCATCCCTGCCTTTTGTGCAGGACCACCAGCTAAAACTCCTGCTATTAAAACCCCTTTTTTTTCAGATAAACCAAAATATGTAGCTAAATCCTCGGTCATGTCTTGAACCGTTACTCCCAACCAGCCATACTCTACTTTCTTTCCTTCAATAAGACGGGAAAGAATCCTGCGAGCACTATTAATTGGGACAGCAAAACCTATTCCTTGATAGCCACCACTTGTACTATATATGGCCACGTTAATTCCAATGACCTCACCTTTAAGGTTTACCAAAGGCCCTCCTGAATTGCCCGGATTAATAGCAGCGTCAGTTTGGATTAAATCATTGTAATCTCGTTCACGGGCCAAAGTTCTACCTAAACTACGATGCAAAGCACTAATAACTCCTATTGTAACAGTAGGCTCAGGATTTTGCATAGCTAATCCAAAAGGATTACCAATTGCCACTACCCACTGACCAATTTTAAGCTTATCTGAATCACCCAAAACTGCCACAGGTAAATTTCGCGCATTAATCTTAATTACTGCCAAGTCTGAGCGCACGTCCTGACCTTTTAGTTCTGCCTTAAACTCACGGCCATCGGGAAGAATAACTTTAATCTTTTCGGCACCTTCTACTACGTGTTGATTGGTCAGAATATAACCTTGAGGGTCAATGATTACCCCTGAACCAACACCTATTCTGCGGTATTCGCGCTGAGGAATCTCACCAAAAAAATCTTCAAAAAACCGACGAAACGGGTCATCGCTTCCAAAAGGTGAATCCTCTGGAAACCCAAAGTAAAATCTTCTGACTCCCCCTACTCTCTGAACTTGCTCTACTGTAATTGCTACCACTGCTTTACCAGTAGTTTCAGCTACACGAATAACTGCATCTTCCATGGGATAACCTTCAAAAGTCTCCGACCTAGATAATTGCTGTGCCGTTAATTTATCTGAAAACAAAGCTATCCCAAATAAATAACCAACGTTTAGAATAACAAGAATAAAGAGTAATTGCTTACTTTTATACATAGTAACCCTCCTTTAGTTATAGCCCTTTTGATTTTATCTTTAAGAAACCATGGAGAGTTTTTTTCTTACTTCTTTCTCAATTGCCTCTGCAAGTTTAGTATTTTCTCTGATTGCTTTTATTGCCGCATCCCTCCCTTGGGCAATCTTATTGTCACCAAAAGAAAGCCAAGTTCCTGATTTTTGAATTACCCCTATATTTAGACCAGCATCTATTATACTTGCTGCCTTATCAATACCTGCCTCATGCAAGATATCAAACTCTGCTTCTTTGAAAGGAGGGGCAACCTTGTTTTTTACTACGCGCACCCGTACATGACCACCGATTACTTGCTCTCCTTCTTTTATGGAATTAACCCTACGCACATCTAAACGCACAGAGGCATAAAATTTTAATGCCCTTCCTCCAGGCGTCGTTTCCGGATTACCGAACATCACCCCTATTTTTTCTCTCAACTGATTAATGAAAATAACGCACGAACGGGATTTACTAATAGCAGCGGTCAATTTTCGTAAGGCCTGAGACATAAGACGCGCCTGTAAGCCTACATGTGAATCACCCATCTCACCCTCAATCTCAGCACGTGGTGTTAAGGCTGCCACTGAATCAATAACAATAATATCTACGGCATTAGACCGCACCAACGTCTCAGCTATCTCTAAAGCCTGCTCTCCTGTATCAGGCTGGGAAATCAGTAAATCTTCTAAGTTTACCCCGATTTTAGAAGCATAAGTAGAATCAAAGGCATGTTCTGCATCAATAAAAGCAGCCACCCCGCCTTGTTTTTGTGTCTCCCGAATTGCAGTTAAAGAAAGGGTAGTCTTACCTGAGGCCTCTGGACCAAATATTTCAATTACTCTTCCTCTAGGCAATCCACCTACCCCTAAGGCACAATCTAAAGTAAGTGCGCCTGTGGGAATAACATCTACTTCGGTTTTTATCTTTGAACCCAATTTCATAATTGAACCCTTACCAAATTGTTTCTCAATATGACTAAGGGCTAACTCCAAGGCCTTAAGCCTTTCAGTAGAATCTTTTCTTAGGGAATTAGAGACTGAGTCATTCTGAGCTTCTTTTTGAGTTGTTTTTTCGTGCTTAACCATAATGCCTCCCGCTAGTTTTATTCCGCTTTAAAACGGCTGTTTAAGTATTTTGTTAGACCACTTATTATATCCCAGATATAGGAAAACTGTCAACAAAAATGCCCTCCTTTCTTTTAAGGTTTTTGTGTTTCTGTATTTTCTAAAAATCTGCTATTTTAAAAAGACGTATAGTTTCTTATTCTCTCACTAAGTTTTACTGTATTGTCTGGGCTGATAAGCCAATGGAAGTCTATAGAGGTTAGTATAAGATTACTTCTTTATCCTGTGGTAAATGAATTTAGTTTAAAACCAAAGTTGTATTTATTTAAAGCAAAGAATATATCTTAAAAAAGCCTGTTCTTTTAATCTTTCTTTTAATCTGTCTCAAATAGAGCTTGGGATAGCTGGTAGTTTTTCTTATCACTTAATCTATAGCCACAAAGCTTATAATCTGAGAATTACTGCTGTTCTTCTGTTATCTTTTTGCTTTACATATTTTTATATGTTGTTTATCAACGGGGTAGAATTGACACTATCTAGTTTTTATGTTACATTTTTAGGTATGGACGAATTGACCAAGATAAAACAAGAACTTGAACGCACCCGCTCTGAATTAACCATTCTCTATGAAATTTCTAATGCCATGCGTACAACACTCAAGTTAGATGAGATTCTTTATATTATACTTACGGGTGTAACTGCGCATATTGGATTAGGTTTTAACCGAGCAGTTCTATTTTTAGTTAATGAAAAAGAAAACCTTATTGAGGGTAAAATGGCAATTGGGCCAGAATCGGCTGAAGAGGCAGGGCGCATTTGGCGTTATATTGAGCAGGAAAAATTAGATATGGAAGATATGATTAATGCCTATAAGGTCTCAGGTAAGGTCAAAGAAAGTGCCTTTAACCGTCAGGTTCAACAAATAAAAATCCCACTTTCTGAGACGAAAGAAAATCTACTTGCCCTTTGCGCCTTAGAAGGAATGCCTTTACATCTTACTAAAGAGACAATTCAAAATTATGCTCAAGATAAAATCATTCAGTTTCTTCGTTCAGAGGAATTAGTGATAGTTCCGCTTAAGGCAAAAGACAAGGTCAACGGTATAATTCTGGCAGATAACTTTGTTACCAAAAAACCAATTACTAAAGACGATGTGCGAATGCTTATAATGTTGGCAAACCAAGCTGGCCTTGCTATAGAAAACTCTCAGCTTTATGAAAAAACACTCATTACTGCTCATCAAGATTCACTAACTTCCCTATGGAATCACGGCTATTTCCAGTATCTTTTGAATATGGAGTTAGAACGTTCGCGTGCAACCTTTTCACCATTATCCCTTATCTTACTTGACTTAGATGATTTTAAGGCATACAATGACGCGCTCGGACATCAAGCAGGAGATATGCTCTTACGTGAGATAGCTCTGCTACTTAAGAATCATTCTAGAAAAATGGACCACGTCTGTCGTTACGGTGGAGAAGAATTTGCAATTATCCTTCCTTCTACTGATAAACGCGAAGCAGCTCTTATTGCTGAACGGCTAAGAGAAAATATAGAAAAACATCACTTTAACAAGGAACAAATCCTACCTAACAAAATACTTACCGCCAGCTTAGGGATCGCTTCATTCCCTGATGATAGCTCTACTACTTCTGAACTCATTAGTCACGCGGATGCTGCCCTTTATCAAGCAAAACACAAAGGAAAAAATGTGGTGGTTACCTACCATAACAGCGAAATTCACTGAAATAGACTTTATAAATAATTTTTCTTAACGAAGTCTTTTTACTTGTTAGAGAATAAGACAGGGCGAGAAGACTCGCCCTGTTTCCTCCGGACAACTACTTCTAAAGGATTAGTTTTATGCAGCAACAGGCTGAGGTAATTTTTCCTCTTTTTGTTTTTTACTATCAGAGAACTTAACTGAAACAATTTTAGAGACCCCAGATTCTTGCATAGTAATACCATACATTACATCGGCATTGGCAATTGTGCGTTTATTATGGGTAATTACAATAAACTGCGAGGTTTTAACAAACTCTTGAAGGAGTCTGCCAAAACGATCGACATTTGCCTCATCCAGTGCAGCATCAATCTCATCTAGAACACAGAATGGTGCTGGTTTTACTTTAAAGATAGCAAAGATAAGTGCAATAGCTGCCAAAGACTTCTCCCCACCGGAAAGTAACATAACATTTTGTAATTTCTTTCCCGGTGGTCTGCAGATAATCTCAATACCACTATCAAGTGGTTGGTTTTCGTCAATAAGATATATCTGGGCATCCCCGCCACCAAAAAGTAATTTAAAATAGTTACGGAATTCTTGGCGAACCCGTTCAAAGGTCTCCAGAAACATCTTACGACTAGTAGAGTTCATTTTACGAATTGCCTCTTGTAGAGAATCCTTTGCTTTGATTAAATCCTGTTGTTGTTGATTTAAAAAGTCATACCGTTTTTTAAGTTCGTCATATTCCTCAATAGCTATCAGATTCACGTTACCATAGGAGGCAACCTTTTCTTTTAATGCGGAAATTTCACAGAGTAGATTATTCTCATCAATTGTCTCTATATTTAATTCGTTAGATAGAAACGGTAAAGCTAGATACTTAGGCTTTGGCATAATTAGCTCAATTAATAATATTTCGTTAGATAAAGTGTATAAGTTATTGTTTATGTGTTTATCTAACTGCTGTGTATCTTTATTGCTCTCATATGAACTAGTAATTTTGAACAAATTTTTATTGGATTCATCCTGTACGAAACCATTTCTCTGTTCTTGCAGAACTAAGGAATAGTTCAGTTCATCTAGATTAAGTTTATAGCAATTATATAACCTATCCCTCATCGTTTGATATTGATAATCAATGTCTTTTTCTTTCATTTGCAGCTGATATATCCGGTCGTTCATTTCTTCTACTTGGCGTCGCCGGTGTTCTATACTATTTACAATATCCTGAATGCTAGCAGAGAGTAAAGAATATTTTTCTTGATTTTCTTTTAACTGTTGATTTTTCTGGGTAATCTGTATTTCTATTCTTTTTATATTTTCTTCTAACTCGGTAATTTGCCTAAGTAAACCTTGCTGGCGATATTCTGTCTCTCGACTTTTGTTCTCTAAATTAGTAATATTTGCTTTAGTAATAGAGACAGCATCTTCTGCCATACGAACATTTGCCTCTTCATTCTGCAGACGCATACGATAATTTTCCAGCTCAGTTTTTATCTGGGCAATCTCTACAAGTGTATTTTCTCTTTTTTGAGTATTAATACCAATGATTTCTTGTCTGCGGTTAATCTCCTGCTCCAAAAATTTATTTTCCTGTTGTATTTCTTCTAAACGCCTCTGGACTAGTTTTATTCTATCAGTAAAATCTTTTATTTCTTTATGCACATCCTCTAACTCCCAGGCTAATAGTTCTTCTTCTTTCTTGACCTTCTCAAATTGCTCAATAATAGTTTGGGCAATTGTCCGTTTATTGGCCACCATTAGGTCTTGTTCTTGCCGTTTTTGTTTTATAATTTCTATTACCTCTTGAAGCTCTTTTATTGCCTGTTTTAAGAAATCTTTTTCCTTGTGCCTTTGTTCTAACTCTACATAGACTTTTTGTAAGCGCTGAGAAACCACATGTGCATCTAGGTCTATAGGTTTTGCCTCACCTTTCACCTGATAACCAATTGCTTCTTGGTGGACAATTTGGTTAATTTCTTCAGAATTAATCTTTACTACCAAACCATTTATTTTATCTTGAGGCAGTCTATCTAGAATTATTAAAGCATTTAAGGACTCGTGGATATCTTCGTATTGATGTTTTAATTTCTCAAGGAATTCTTTTTGTGACTCTAAAGACAAACGTTGTCTTTCCAATTCTTCTATTTTCTGCGCTATTTCGGTTAAAATGATCTGCTTATTATTCTGCTGTGTAGTTAAGGCAATTATTTGTGCATCTAAATCTTGGAGCAATATCTCTAACTGAGTAATTTCCTGATTTGCTTGGGCTAAATTCTTTTCTATCTGCAGTCGCTCTTCGGCAATCTTTGTTTTCTCTATCTCTAGACGTTTCTGACGAGCAAGCAAAATATTGTTTTTTGAAGACAGCTCTAATAATTCGTTTTTTACTGTTGCCTCTTGGGCTGCTAAATCAATAATTTGCTGTTTTGCCTTGCTAATGGTTTCGGTTGCCTGGCGAATTTCAAATATTAAATTATCTAATTCTTGTTGTTTGGTTTTAAGCTTCTCGGTTTTTTCTATCAAAGCAGTTTTTACTTGATCAAGACGTTCTCTAAACTCTATTAGGGTTGCCTCTTCTTGAACAAGACGAGCACTGGATTCCTGAACTTGCGCACTTAGGTATGCCTTGGTATTCTCTAACTCGCGTATACGTTCCTGGTTAAAACTGATATGTTGTTGGCTTTGTCTTAAGTCATTATCCTCCTCTATTAACTGCTTGTTTAGCGCATCTATATTTATTTCAAGCTGTTTTATCTGCTCTTTTCGCTGGGCAATAGCGTCTTCTTCTTGCTGAATTGTCTGCTGTAATCTTTCTTTATTAAACCTTAAATTTTCTAGTTCTAGAATTATTTTTTCCTTCTGTGCTACCAGCCGTTTTTTCTGAATAAAAGCAAGCAAAACCTCCTTTGCCCTTAATTGGCCAAAAACCTGCTGATACCTTCTTGCCTTGTTTGCCTGCCGCTCAAGATACCCAATAGAACGTTTGACCTCGCCAATAATATCATTTATACGTAATAGATTCTGTTCTGTTTCTTCCAAACGACGTAATGCCTCTTTTTTTTGAGCTTTATACTTGGTTATACCTGATGCCTCATCAAAAACTTCTCTTCTTTCTTCAGGCCGGGCAGAAAGAATAAGGTCAACTTTACCCTGTGCAATAATAGAATAGCTTTCTGCGCCAATACCTGTACCTAAAAGAAGGTCTTGTATGTCTTTGAGCCGACATTGTGCTTTATTAAGAAGATACTCGCTTTCTCCTGAGCGGAAAATCCTTCGCGTAATTAACACCTCATCGTGGTCAACAGGAAAAACCCGTTCTTTATTGTCAAAAGTTAAACTCACCTCTGCCATACCCAAGGGTTGCTGTGAATCTGTACCATTGAAAATAACATCTTCCATATTTGAGCCACGTAAGGACTTAGCTGATTGCTCCCCTAATACCCAACGTATGGCATCAAAAATATTAGATTTACCACAACCATTAGGTCCTACAATCGCGGTGATACCAGGTTCAAAGTCCAAAACAGTTTTGTTCATAAAGGATTTAAATCCAATAAGCTCAAGCCGTTTAAAGTACATCCTACCCCCTATCTTTAGAGAACCTGTAAATTAAATAACCTTAATATAACTTGGTGATTTTGTAATTTTACCATTTTAAAAAACTAAATACAAAAAATCAGGCATGTGTCTGTTTCTCTATCCATTCATCGATCTTTTCTTTCTTGAATCTCCATTGACCAACCACTTTAAGCGCAGGAATTTTATTGTGTTTAAGCCACTCATAAATAGTCCTACGACTTACTTTTAAGTAATTGGCTAAATCCTCTATAGTCATCAATTCGTTCACAAACATAGTAAAAAGATAATTTTTCTGATGATGGCTCAATTATAAATATCTTTTTTTTCGCTGTCAAGGAATTTTTTAACATTAATATTCATTAATTTTCTATTTAAATCAATTTTGATTATAAATTACCAATAAAATTCATTTTTTTATTTTTTAAATCATTGAGTATAAAATTTATGCTAAATTATGCAAAATTATACATACCCCAGGTAAGATTTGCCTGAATTTTTTAACTGACTATTTTAGTGATTCTACTTCTTGAAGTTGTTGGTAGGTTTTAGAGGTTAGTTTTTGAATATCCTCTTTTGCTTTTTCAACAATGGAAGTACTAGGCTGGACATTATTTGCTACTGAATTTGTGTTTCTGTGGGTTCCAAAAAAGGTATTAACTAAATAATAGAATGCCAAAAGTAATAAACTTAATCCCAAAAGTAGCCCTATGAGATTGATAAATCCCCTCTTACTGTTCAGATAACTTACCATTTTGGCTTAACAAACTTTTAATTTTATAATTAAAGAAAAAGCAGGGATAAAGAAAAGAATAATTATTTCTTAAGTACCTGGCGAAATTTTTTAGTTAGTAAAGGAACAATCTCAAATAAGTCACCCACTATACCGTAAGTAGCCACTTTAAAAATAGGTGCGTCGGGATCCTTATTTATTGCTACAATTATTTTTGAAGACTGCATTCCTACTAAGTGTTGAATTTGCCCTGAAATACCACAGGCAATATAGATTTTAGGGGCAACGGTTCTACCCGTTTGACCTACTTGATGAGAATAAGAAATCCAACCCGCATCTACCGCAGCACGTGAAGCGCCCACCGCCCCACCTAAAACTTCTGCTAACTCATGTAAGAGCTTAAAGTTCTCTGGTTTCTGTAAACCCCTTCCTCCTGATACAATTATATCTGCTTCTGCAAGATTAACTAAATTCTCTACCTCTTCTACTACGTCTAACAAGGTAGTTTGTGAAGAAAGGTCCTCTAAAGGAAAATTTTCCTTAATTATCTTACCTTTTCTTCTTTTGTCCAGTTCAGGCTGAGGAAATACTTTATGCCGAACAGTAGCCATTTGTGGCCGATAATTTGGAGAAATAATTGTGGCCATGATATTACCACCAAAGGCAGGACGTGTCTGTAAAAGAATCTTTTTTTCAGGATCAATATCTAAACCTGTACAATCAGCAGTTAAACCACAATCCACTTTAACTGCTACCCGTGAAACTAAAGATCTGCCAATAAAAGTAGCACCTGCCAGAACAATCTCAGGTTTATATTTATGAATTAATTTTATCAGCACATTTGCATATGGCTGGTCAAGAAAATTAGCTAATTGTGGTGCCTCTACCAAATAAACTGTATCTGCACCTGTACAAATAAGCGACTGTGCCTCTATTTCTACATTATGTCCAATAAGTACTGCTCCTACATAAGTGTTTAGTTTCTCTGCTAACTGGCGTGCCTTGCCCAATAATTCATAAACTACTGGCTGAACTTTGCCCTTTTTTTGTTCAGCAAAGACCCAAACCCCCTTATATTGACTGAAGTCTTTGGCTTGGGGCTGTTGAAGCGGTCTTTCTAAAAGAATAGCTTTAAATTTACAAACTGGAACACAAGCACCACAGAGATTGCATTTGCCCAAATCAATTACTGCCTTTTTATTAATAATGGAGATGGCTCCAAAAGGACATGCCTTCACACACAAAGTGCAACCTGTGCATTTTTCATTAATAATTTGTATAGACATAAAATTTTCCTTACCTAGTTAGACAATATCCGATTTAAGCAACTCTACCAATTTATCAACTACCTCTGCTGGCTCACCGACAAGTTTCTGTCCTCCACTTCGCTGAGGTGGATGAAATATCTTTACTACAGTTGTGCGTGAACCTGCTAATCCTACCTGTTGTGCGTCAACACCAATATCTTTAGCTGTCCAGGTAATTATCTTTGCGCTTTTTGCACGCATCATTCCTTTTAAAGAAGGAAGGCGCGGTTCGTTGATTTCTTTTACTACAGTAAAAAGACAAGGAAGCGGGGTCTCTAAAATATCAAAACCCTCCTCGGTCATTCTCTCCACACGTGCCTTTTGGTTTTTTATCTCTTCAATCTTTTTAACATAAGTTACCTGAGGCAGGTCTAAAAAAGCAGCAATCCCAGGTCCGACCTGAGCAGTGTCACCATCAGAAGCCTGCTTTCCGCAAAGAATGATATCAAAAGAACCTTTTTCTTTAGCAATCTTCTGGATAGCATGAGACAGAGTATTTGCAGTGGCCCAGGTATCTCCACCAGCAAATGCCTTATCCGAAATAAGAATTGCTTCATCCGCACCCATAGAAATTGCTTCACGTAATGCTGACTCTGCTTGGGGCGGACCCATAGTAATTACTGTAACTGTTCCGCCAAAACGCTCTTTTAAACGAACTGCCTCCTCAATGGCATACATATCAAAGGGATTGATAATAGATTTTACACCATCACGAATTAAGGTATTTGTTTCCGGATTAATCCGCACATCCGTTGTTTCAGGAACCTGTTTTATACAAACTATAATATTCATTTTTTACTGTTGTTTATAAAAAAGATATTTTTGTATACGTTGAAAGGTCTCGTCGTTTATACCAATAAACTCTAATCCCAATTCATAGCGTTTAATCTCTGAACCTGAAATACTCTCCAGTGGTTTTATCCAAACCACTTTGCCAATAGCAGTTATTTCTTCGTCTACATCAGGTAAATGAAGCTTAAGATTAAGTAACTCTCCTAATGAATATGGCTCAGTTGAGATAATACAAACTCCACCCTGGCTAATATTCTTTGTGTTAAGAATTTTCTCAGGTGCACCTTCTTGACGTTTGCTTACTTTAGCCTCAACCAAGATGTTAAACCGCGCAAAACGCCTTCTCTCTTGCTCAGACATAACTGCCGCCTTTCTATTTTACTAACTCCTTAATCATACTAAGACCAATAATGTTTCTCTGTATCTGATTGGTCCCTTCATAAATCTGTGTAATTTTGGCATCACGTAGGTATTTTTCAATAGGATAATCTTTCATATAACCATATCCACCGTGAATTTGTAAGGCATTATCACAGACACGAAAGGCTACATCTGAAGCAAAAAGCTTAGCCATTGCAGAGGCACTACCTATGTCTTTTTCTCCAGCATCAATAGCACGGGCAACTGCATAAACAAGTGCCCTGGCTGCTTCTATCTCAGTGGCCATATCCGCCAACATCCACTGTATTCCTTGGAAACTTGAAATAGGTTTCCCAAATTGCTGGCGTTGCCGAGCATACCTTATAGCCAATTCCAAAGCCCCTTGAGCAATACCCAATGCCTGTGCAGCTACACCAGGCCGCGACATATCAAAAGTCTTCATTGTGATAATAAAACCCATTCCTTCCTTTCCAAGTAAGTTTTCTGCAGGAACTTTGCAGTTATCAAAAATAAGCTCCATCGTAGTAGATGCTCGGATACCCAGCTTATCTTCTTTCTTACCAAAACTAAATCCCTTCATTCCTTTTTCTACAATAAAAGCTGAAGCACCTCGTGCACCTTTGGACTTATCCGTCATTGCAATAATAGTATAAATTTCTGCCTCTCCACCATTGGTAATAAAATGCTTTGTTCCGTTTAAGACATAATAGTTTCCTTCTTTACGCGCAGTAGTCTTTATAGCACTTGCATCTGAACCTGCCTCTGGTTCAGTTAAACCGAAAGCAGCAACTTTTTTCCCCTTAGCTAAATCGGGTAGATATTTTTTCTTTTGCGCATCATTGCCATAAAGAATAATCGGAAATGTTCCTAGAGCAGAGGCAGCATAACAAACTGCAATACCGCCACATGCTCGAGAAAGCTCCTCAGTAGCAAGACACAGATTCATTACACTGGTCCCTAAACCACCGTATTCTTCCGGGATAAAAAGTCCAAATAAATCTGCCTCAGCAAGCACTTTTATAATCTCCCAAGGGTATTCCTCTGTCTTATCATAATGAGCTGCCACTGGACGAATTTTTTCTTCAGCTATTTTGTGAGCTAATTCCTTTATCATCTTCTGTTCTTCAGTCAACAAATAATTCATACACACTCCTTGTTTTTTAAAAGTAAGTTAAGTAAGTCTTTTCTTATTTTAAATGTAACGAAAATTTTTTCAGATAAAATAAAAAATGTGAAAGTCTATTATACAGAATTATTTCTGTTTTGCAATATTTTTTATCAGGGCAATTTCTTTACAATTAGGAAATTTTGGACAGTTAATACAATCAGCCCAAACTTTGTGCGGTAATAAAGAGTGTTTAATTTTACGAAACCCAAATCTGATAAAAAAATTCGGCACATAAGTCAACACAAATACCTTTTTTGCTCCTAATTCTTTGGCCTCTTTTAAACACTCTTCAATAAGCTGACTACCAATTCCCTGGTGTTGATAGCTTTTCTCTACTGCTAGGGATTTTATTTCAATAAGGTCTTGCCAAGCAACATGAACAGCCGCACAACCGATGATCTCTTTCTCAGCTAAACAAACCCAGAAATCACGGACATTTTCATATAGTTCGTTTAGAGAACGCGCAATCATTAAACCCTGTTTGGCGTAATTATTAATTAAATTTTGAATTTTGGGAACATCTGAAATAACAGCTTTACGGATTTTATAATCCTTCTTCATCTCTTCTTATCTCTGTTTTTTTAGCTACTACTACAATACCTGAATCAGTTACCATAAAATGTTTTCGATCCTCATCTAAATCATAACCAATTACTGTTCCAGGAGGGATATTTACATCCTTATCAATAATTGCCCGTCTAATCTTGGCGTAACGACCTACATTTACTCCTTCCATTAAAATCGATTCGGTCACTTGGGAATAGCTGTTAATGCGCACATTATAAGAAAGAATTGAACGTTTAACTTGCCCACCTGAAATGATACAGCCGTTAGAGACCAGTGAATCTAAAGCCAAACCAATTCTTCCTGTAATCTCATCTCCGGCAAATACTGTCTTTGCGGGAGGAAACTGTTCTTGGTAAGTCCGTATCGGCCAATTTTTGTCGTATAAATTAAAGAGTGGATCCACTTGTACAAGGTCCATATTCGCTTCATAATAAGCATCTAGTGTTCCGATATCGCGCCAATACATCGCCTCTTTTTTGTTCTCATCTATAAAATTATAAGAAACCACCTGAAAACCTGCCTTTACCATGGCGGGAATTATATCTTTACCAAAGTCATGAGAGGAACTAGAGTTATTAGCGTCCTGACAAAGTTGCTCAACAAGAACATTACGTTTAAATACATAAATACCCATAGAGGCATAAATCTTATCAGGCTTGTTAGGAATGGTTTTAGGCACTTGCGGTTTTTCCAAGAAATCTTTTACCCTGCCTTTTTTATCTACCTCAATGACCCCAAATTGTGAACACATTGATTTATCTACTTCCACCACCCCCACGGTCATATCTGCACCTACTTGGCGGTGATAGGAAATCATTGTTGCATAATTCATCTTATAAACATGGTCTCCAGCAAGAATAAGCACATCTTCAGGAGGGTCAATTTCAAGGGTGTTTAAATTTTGATAAATTGCATCTGCTGTCCCCAGATACCAAGTCTCCCTTACCCGTTGCTGTGCAGGTAATAACTCAATATATTCGTTTAACTCAGAAGAAAGAATATTCCATCCTAAACGTATATGCCTTTGTAAGGACGCAGATTTATACTGGGTTAAGACATAGATTTTTCTTAGTCCAGAATTTATACAGTTACTTAGAGTAAAATCAATAATCCGATAAATCCCCCCAAAGGGAACCGCAGGCTTTGTGCGGTCCTTGGTAAGTGGCCAAAGCCGTTCACCTTTTCCTCCTGCCATTATAAAGGTAATAACATCAGAAACCATGGCTTGTTACCTTTCTGGTTATAGAATCTATTATCGTAGTCATCCCTCTCCGAACCATCATCACTCCAATTGCAGCTAACAAAATATACATTACTTTGGCAATGGCACGCATACCTCCTTTCCCGAACAGACGATTGAAAAAATCTGTATGTGAAAGTGCAAACCAAACAATAATCATATTTACAACTAAAGCAATAAAGGTCACCAAAGTTCCGTAACGGTCAACCATAAGAAGTGTGGTAGTTAAAACCGCTGGACCAGTAATAAGAGGGGTACCTAAAGGAAACACCCCCAAATCCTTATCGTGAGAATCAACCATCAATCCTTTTGTGTTTGCAGGAAGCAGAAGTCGCGCTGCGATAATAAATAAAAGAGCTCCACCCCCAATTTGAAAATCTGCGATACTAATCCCAATAAAACGTAGAAGCCATTTTCCTAAAAACATAAACCCAAAAGCTAAAAGGGTAGCAGTAGCCACTGAATCATTAATAATTTTACGGCGCTCTTTTTTCGTTAAACCTTCTTCAAAGGCCATAAAAATGGGGATATTACCAATTATATCTACTGCAACAAAGAGGGCAATAAATGCAAGAAAATAAGGTTCAAGAATTTGTTTTAAAGATGTATTGAACATAGGGCTATTATACCTGTATACTTACTAAAAAACAAGAGAAAAGCTGACTTTTAATAATCAATTCTTAAGAGACAAAGACCTTTGGCTGGTGCAGTTGGTCCAGCCAAACAACGATTCCGTTTTTCAAGAATATGCTGTATCTGTCCGGGTAAAATCTTTCCCCTTCCTACCTCAATAAGCGTACCGACAATAGAGCGAACCATAGTATAAAGAAAACCTGAACCCGTAATATCTATATAGATACGGCTGTCTTTTCTTTTTATATTTATCTTTTTAATCTGCCTGTGCTTAGAACGCACATTTTTTTTATTATTGCTACAGAAGGAACTAAAATCATGTCTACCAATTAGAAAACGCGCAGCCTTTTTCATTTTCCTTATATCTAAAGGAAATGGATAAAAATATTCAAAGTTACGCATAAATACACAAGGATAATCACGGTTAAGAATTACATAGCGATAGGTCTTTTCTTTTACTTGATAACGGCTGTGAAAATCTGCTGAAACCTGTTCTATCTTTGCTATTTTAATGTCATCGGGCAGTAAACTATTGATACCTAGTTTTAATTTTTTTAGGTCAATGCCAGAATTAGTCTTAAAGTGTGCTACCTGCATCAATGCATGAACCCCACTGTCGGTTCTGCCGGCAGCAATAAGTTTTACTTTGTGACGAAGAATACGCCTTAGATTTTTCTCAATTATTGTCTGGATAGTATAAGAAGTGTTTTTCTGCGCTTGCCAACCATGATAGTTGGTTCCATCATACTGAATGGTCAGCTTAAGCGTGCGCATGAAGGATATTTAATAAAACAAATAAGTTTATTTAATAAGTTCCAAGGCAATCTGCACAGCGTTTGAGGCAGCGCCTTTTAAAAGATTATCGGCAACTACCCATAACCATAAGCCATTCTTGACAAAAGGGTCCTTACGAATACGCCCAACAAAAACCTCTGTTTTTCCTTCTACATCTTTAGGCATAGGATATAAAGCCTTTGCTGGGTCATCTACTACAATAACCCCTGGAGCATTTTTAAGTATTTTTCTTACCTTTTCAACAGAAATATATTCCTTCGTCTCAATATAGACTGCTTCAGAATGGCCAGTACGCACAGGAACGCGCACAGTGGTCGCAGAAATTTTTATTTTCGAGTCGCCAATTATTTTGTGTGTCTCTTTAACCAGTTTCCATTCTTCAGAAGTATAGTCATCATCGGAAAAACTTCCGATATGCGGAAAGACATTATAAGCAAGCTGCTGGGGCATTGCACGATTAGGTAGGTCTACGTGAACATTTTGAAAGTTACTTTTGGCAATTATTTCTAACTCTTGACGTAGTTGTTCCACTGCTTGCTTTCCTGCACCAGAAGCGGCTTGAAAAGTTGTTACAATCACACGTTTAAGACCAACTGCTTTATATATAGGATATAAAGCAACCACCATCTGAATAGTGGAACAATTAGGGTTAGCAATTATCCCTTTATGTTTTTTGATTTGTTTGGCATTGACTTCAGGAACTACTAAAGGCACAGTCGGTTCCATTCTAAAATCAGCACCATTATCAATGACTACTGCACCTCGCTTTACTGCCTCAGGTGCGTATTGAACAGCTGCTCCTTTTTCTCCTTCTGTGCCAGCAAAAAGAGCAATATCTATACCATCAAATGCCTCACCAGAAATAGCCCAGACATCGTATTTATATTCGTCTACTTCTATCTGACGACTAGAACGTGCTAAAACACATAATTTACCTATAGGAAAATTAAAACGTCTTAAACAACGCAGCATCTCTATACCTACTGCTCCCACACCTACCACTGCTACATTATAAGCTGATTTCTTTTGCATAATCTGTTTCCTCCCTACTCTAATAATCGGATAATCAGAGATTATTTACTACTAAATCCCCTACCTCTTCAGTAGAATAGCCCATTTTCCCTGCAGCAAGCGACTTTAATTTTGTTCTACATACAGTAATCACTGACTGCTCAATTGCTTGTGCAGCTTGTTTTTCACCGATATTTTCGAGCAACATCCCTAATGCACAAATAGCTGCTAAAGGATTAATTACATGTTGACCTGTGTACTTTGGTGCAGAACCGCCAATAGGCTCAAACATTGAAACACCTTGGGGATTAATATTACCACCTGCAGCAATACCCATACCGCCTTGAATCATTGCTCCTAAATCTGTGATAATGTCACCAAACATATTATCAGTAACAATCACATCAAACCACTCTGGGTTTTTTACAAACCACATAGTAGTAGCATCTACGTGGGCATAATCCGTAGTAATATCTGGATATTCCTTGGCCACTTCGTAGAATGTCCTTTCCCAAAGGTCCCACGCATAGGTTAAGACATTGGTCTTACCACAAAGAGTAAGCTTCTTCTTTTTATTACGTTTACGGCAAAATTCAAAGGCAAAACGAATACAACGTTCCACACCCTTTCTTGTGTTGTAAGAAATCTGTATTGCTATTTCATCTGGAGTGCCTTTGTTTTTAAACTCTCCCATTCCTTTATATAACCCCTCAGAATTTTCACGTACTACCACAAAATCAATATCCTGGGGTTTCTTGTCTTTTAAAGGACAAAATTCTTCGTTATACAAGCGAACAGGCCTCAGATTTATATATTGGTCAAGCGAAAACCGTAGTTTCAAAAGAATCCCAGTCTCAAGAATACCTGGTTTTACTTGTGGATGACCAATTGCACCCAGAAGGATTGCATCAAACTTTTTTAATTCTTCTATATCTTTATCTTCTAAAGTGTTACCTGTTTTCAAATAGCGCTCTCCACCAAAATCAAATACTGTTTTAACATAGTCAAAACCAAATTTTTTTGAAGCGGCCTCTAAAACCTTTAGTGCCTGTTGCACTACCTCTGGACCGGTTCCATCGCCTGGGATAACTGCTATTTTATATTTCTTATTTTCTTTTTTTGGACTTAACATAGTTCATCAAACCTCCGCGTTGAACAATCTCTTGTAAAAATAAAGGAAAAGGTTCAGTAGTATATACTTGATTCTTGGTAATATTCTTAATAGTTCCTTTTACCAGATCTATTTCCAGTTCATCATCTTGACTGATAGCCGATACCTCTTTTAATTCCAAAAAAGGTAAACCGATGTTAATGGCGTTGCGATAAAAAATAGCAGCAAAACTGACTGCAATCACTGCGGAAATACCACAACCTTTAATAGCTAAAGGAGCATGCTCGCGGGATGAACCGCATCCGAAATTTTTTCCTGCTACAATTATATCACCAACTTTTACCTTCTTAGCAAAATCTGGCTGAATATTTTCCATACAGTGGCTACCTAACTCGTTAGGATCAGTAGAAACCAAATATTTAGCCGCAATAATGTCGTCGGTATTAATGTTATCCCCAAAGATATGGGCTCTACCCTTTAAGATAAGTGAGGTGATTGTCTGATTTAACATAAACTATCCTATTTTGTTAAAACTTCCGGGGAAATAATTACCCCTGCTACCGCTGAAGCTGCAGCTACCGCAGGACTTGCTAAATACACAAAAGACTTAGGCGAACCCATTCTACCAATAAAATTACGGTTAGTAGTGGCTAAAGCTGTTTCTCCCTCGGTCAAGATACCAATATGCCCACCCAAACAAGGACCACAAGTTGGTGTTGAAACTACTGCTCCGGCCTTAACAAATATTTCTATTAATTTCTCTTTTATTGCTTGACGGTATATTTGCTGGGTTGCAGGAATTATAATTAGACGTAATTTTGACTTTACTTTTTTCCCTTTTAGAATTTTAGCAGCTATTCTTAAATCAGAGATACGACCATTAGTACAAGAACCTATAACTACCTGGTCTAATTTTACCGAACCCAGTTCTGAAACAGGCTTAACATTACTGGGAAGATGTGGACAGGCAACCTGAGGTTCTAAATCGGATATATCCCATTCATAAACCTTAGCAAATTGTGCATCGCTGTCAGAACGTAATTTTTTCCATTCTTCTTTATACTTAGACCACATACTCTTGTTTGTTGTCTTAACATAATCTAATGTAATCTGGTCTACCGCAATTATTCCTGCCCTAGCTCCTGCTTCAATAGCCATATTTGCCATTGTGAATCTTGAATCCATATCCAAATTATCAACTACAGATCCTGAAAACTCCATCACCGAATATAAAGCACCATCTACACCAATTTGCCCAATAGTAAACAAAATAATATCTTTACCAGAAATCCACTTATTTGGTCTGCCTTTATAGACAAAACGAATAGTAGACGGAACCTTAAACCAACACATCCCATCCACAAACGAACGAGCAAGATCTGTTGAACCTACACCAGTAGAATAACATCCCAATGCACCATAAGTGCATGTATGTGAATCGGCACCAATTACTAATAACCCCGGATAAACAATGCCCTGTTCAGGTAAAAGTGCATGCTCAATACCCATACAGCCCACTTCAAAATAATGAACAAGTTTTTGTTCTTTAGCAAAGTCTGCTAATATCTTTGCTTGATTAGCACTTTTTCTATCTTTAGCAGGAGTAAAGTGGTCAGGTACAAGAACAACTTTTTTGCGGTCAAAAACTCTTTTAAAACCTGCCTTTTTAAATTCCTCTATTGCTAAAGGAGCAGTAATATCATTTCCAAGGCACAAGTCAATTTTTGCCTCAATAAACTCTCCTGGCCGAACCTGTTTTTTTCCACAATGGCGTGCTAATATTTTTTCTGATAGCGTCTGTCCCATATTAAGTTAATTATCATTTTAATTTGTTTTTTTGTTTAAGAAACAAAACCTGTTATGGGAGGAAGAAATTTATTTAAATTTTTTGACTACTACCGTAGCATTATGCCCACCAAACCCCAAGGAATTGGAAGCGGCTGCATTTACTGTAACCTTTCTTGCCACATTAGGAACATAGTCAAGGTCACATTCTGGATCAGGATTATCATAATTAATTGTCGGTGGAACCACATCGTTTTTCACCGCAAGGCAAGTAGCTACAAATTCAATTCCTCCAGCTGCACCTAATAAATGGCCAGTCATAGATTTGGTTGAAGAAACCATTACTTTCTTGGCATACTCTCCCAATGCACGTTTAATTGCCATTGTCTCTACAATATCATTTAATTTCGTGGAAGTACCGTGGGCATTAATGTAAGTTAGTTCTTCTGGATTCATCCGCGCATCACGCAAAGCCCACTGCATTGCCAAAGCAGCACCGTGTCCATCTGGGTCAGGAGCAGTAATATGGTAAGCATCACAAGAAGCACCGTATCCTACTAATTCACAATAAATATTTGCCTTTCTTTTTTGGGCATGCTCTAGTGTCTCTAAAACCACAATACCACTTCCTTCGCCCATCACAAATCCATCACGGTCCCGTTCAAAAGGCCTTGATGCCTTTTCAGGTTCGTCGTTTCGCGTAGAAAGTGCCTTTAGGGCACAAAAACCACCGATTCCTAAGGCGGTAATACAACTTTCTGTTCCTCCGGCAATCATTACCTCTGCGTCACCTCGTTGCAGAATACGGAATGCATCTCCTATTGAATGTGTTGCTGAAGCACAAGCAGTAGTTACACAAAGATTTGGACCATAAAAACGCCAACGGATAGCAATTTGGCCTGCTGCCTCATTGACAATTAAAGAAGGAATAAGAAAAGGAGTAAGTCGACTTGGTCCACTTTTATAACATAAAAGTGTCTGCTCCTCCATAATTCGCAAAGACCCTATACCTGAGCCAACCACTACCCCTACTTTTTCTCTGTTTATTTTTTCCAGATCTAATCCTGCATCGTTAATTGCCTCTAAAGTAGCAGCAATAGCAAAATGCACAAACCGCTCAGTGCGATGTAGGTCTTTTTTAGTAAAACCGTATTGTAGAGGGTCAAAATCTTTTACTTCTGCAGCTATTTTAGAATCAAAATTAGTAGGGTCAATTGCAGTCAGACGACCAACCCCACTTTTCCCTGCAATTAAATTTTTCCAAAAGCTGTCTACATCATTACCTAAAGGAGTAATTGCACCTAATCCTGTAACCACAACCCTATTTTCCATAGCAGATTTACCTAATTAAAAGTTACCCCGCCACAAGCAAAGGGCGGGGTAGGATAAACATTTTTATAAAAAACCTGCCTATTTGCTAGCAGTTTTTTCTTCAATATACTTAATTGCTTCGCCGACAGTAGTAATTTTTTCGGCATCCTCATCGGGGATTTCAATTGAAAATTCTTCTTCAAACGCCATTACTAACTCCACGGTGTCCAAAGAGTCAGCCCCCAAATCATCCACAAAGGATGCCTCAGGAGTTACCTCTTCAGGTTTTACTCCCAATTGTTCAGCAATAATTGCTTTTACTTTTTCCTCAACAGCCATTTTCATCTCCTCCTCAATTTCCTCCTTTAGGCTATTCCCAAAGGACTTCTTCGGGTTTATTAGAAATATTATGCCATCACCATTCCACCATCCACTACAATAACCTGACCGGTAATATAATCAGCATCAGTAGAAGCTAAAAATACACATACATTGGCTACATCCTGTGGCTTACCCATTCTACCTAACGGTATCATACTTAACATCTTTTCTCTTATATCTTCTGGCAGTTTCTGGGTCATTTCTGTATCAATATAACCCGGGGCAACTGCGTTAGCAGTAATATTGCGGCTGGCTAATTCTTTAGCGGTAGTCTTTGTCAAAGCAATTATCCCTGCTTTAGAAGCCGCATAGTTTGCCTGACCCACATTTCCCATTATACCAATTATTGAGGCAATATTAATAATTCGGCCGTACTTCTGTTTAAGCATGGGACGGGTTACTGCTTTTGTGCAATTAAATGTTCCTTTTAGGTTTACTTTAATAACCGCATCCCATTCCTCTTCGCTCATTCGCATCAAAAGAGTGTCCCTGGTGATGCCAGCATTGTTAACTAATATATCAATCTTCTTGAATTTGTCAAGAATTTTGTTCACACTGTTTTCTACGGCGGAAAAATCTGTAACATCTACTTTATCTACTAAAGAATTTCTACCCAATGCCTCAATATCTTTGGCAGTATTTTGGGCGTCTTGAAAATTTACATCCCAGATAGCCACATCTGCTCCTTCTTTTGCAAAAGCCAAAGCAATCTCTCTTCCGATGCCTCTTCCTGCACCGGTTATTAAAGCAACTCTATTCTGAAGACGCATATTATTTCCTCCTTATAAATTTAACTGAGTAATCTGTTCTGCTTTATCTAGACTGATTACCTCAGCATTTGGGTCAATTTTACGCATAAGACCCTTTAATACCCTACCCGGGCCAAACTCTATAAAAGTATTAATGCCTTCTGCTAATAAAAAACGCATTGACTCTTCCCATCTTACCGAAGAATAAACCTGTTTAATAAGGTTACTTCGAATTTCATCTGCAGACTGTTGTGGAGAAGCGGTCACATTACTTATTATTGGAACTTTCGCATCTTCTAATGGTGTTTGTTCCAAAACCTTCTGAAGTTTAAGCGCTGCATTACGCATTAAAGAAGAATGAAAACCTCCACTTACTTCTAGATATACCACTTTTTTTGCTCCATATTTAAGTGCTAAATTACCTGCGTCATTTACAGCTAAAGCCTTTCCTGAGATAACTACCTGTCCAGGACAATTCAGATTAGCTATCTCTGCACCTGTCTGCTGACAAATACTGCGTATTTTCTCCAAATCTAAATCCAAAATTGCAGCCATACGACCAGGAACAACTTGCGCTTCTTGCTCCATAATCTCACCACGCTTTTTAACCAATAAGACACAATCGCGAAACTTCAATGCGCCAGTTGCCACTAAAGCACTATATTCCCCAAGACTTAACCCTGCACAAAACAACGGGTTCAAACTAAACCGCCGTCTAAATACCTCAAAAGCTGCAATGGAAACAGTTACAATAGCAGGCTGAGAGATATTTGTTGGCTTTAGTGCTTCAAATGGACCTTCAAAACAAATTTGGGCGATATTAAAACCTAAGGCATCAGAAGCCTGATTAAAAATAAGTCTACTTTCGGCAAAAGTATCATAAAAATCCTTACCCATTCCTACAAACTGACTTCCTTGCCCTGCAAATAAAAATGCTACTTTCTTCATCTTACCACTCCATAATTACTGCGCCCCAAACCAAACCCGCACCAAAGGCATCTAATAAAACTATGTCTCCTTTCTTAACCAAACCTTCTTGAACCGCCTCTACTAAAGCAATAGCTGTAGAGGCACTCGACATATTCCCGTAACGCTCAATATTCACATACACTTTTGCATTGACAAAACCTAAACGTTTGGCCACCGCGTCAATTATACGCAAGTTTGCCTGATGAGGAATAATCCATTGCACATCTGCACACTTAAGCCCAGCACGCTTTAAAGCTATTTGTGCTGCTTCAGCCATACTCATTACTGCTATTTTAAATAACTCATTGCCCTGCATCTTAATATAATGCATACGTTGTTCAACAGTTTTCTGACTGGTAGGATTACGTGAACCACCACCAGGCAAATTAAGTAAGCCAGTTTTTGTGCCATCACAACCAAGATAGGAACTTAAGATTCCTCCTGATTTTACCTCACCAAGCACCACTGCACCAGCACCATCTCCAAAAAGAACACAAGTTGAACGGTCTTGCCAGTCTGTCACAGTAGAAAGAACTTCTGAACCAATAACTAAAGCATAATTACATTCTCCTTGCGTAATAAACTGCTGTGCAGTAACTAACCCATAAATAAACCCCGCACAGGCAGCAGAGATATCAAAACAAAATGCATTTTTTGCTCCCAAATTTGCCTGTACAAAACAGGCAGTAGCAGGAAACTGCATATCACCAGTTATGGTGGCTACGATAATCATATCTACTTCCGTAGGTTTAAGCCCTGCTTCTTTTAATGCCTGGCGTGCTGCCTTCGTAGCCAAGTCACTTGCTGCCTGACCTTGCCCGGCAATGCGGCGCTCTTTAATTCCTGTTCGTGTCAAAATCCATTCATCTGAGGTATCCACCATCTTTTCTAATTCAGCATTGGTCAATACCTTCTCTGGCAAATATTTACCTAAACCTAGAATTCCTATCCTTTTCATAGATTAATCCACCTTATTAGGGATAAATATGCCTTCTTTCTTAATCGCTTCAATTAGTTTCTCATTAAAAGCACCTTCTACCTCTTTTTTAGCAACGCGAATAGCATTCTTTATAGCATTGGCATTAGAACGACCATGACCAATTATCGCAACACCGTTAACCCCTAAAAGAGGCGCTCCACCGTACTCTGAATAATCAATTTCTTTCTTGAAACGGCGGAAACTTGGTCTTAAAAGAGTAGCAATTAAAGCACTCCAAGGATGTGCTTTAAGATGGCGCTTGAGAAACTTCTGTAAAGCTTCAGCTAAGGCTTCAGAAACCTTCAGTGTTACATTACCTACAAAACCATCGCAAACTATTACATCACAGTCACCATTAAATAAGTGTTTTCCTTCGACATTACCAATAAAATTCAAATGGCTCTTTCTTAGTAATTCATGTGTCTCTTTTAAAAAATCTGTTCCTTTGGTTTCTTCTTCACCTACATTTAATAATCCTACCGTAGGATTAGGTTTACTTAATATAAAAGAAGAATAGACACTACCCATAACTGCATATTGAAGAAGATGAATTGGTTTAGGGTCAATATTTGCCCCCACATCAATGATTAAGAAATTGCCTTTTAGACTAGGCATAATGGTAGCAATCCCTGGTCTTTCAATCCCGGGCAAAAGACCCCACATCAAAGTAGCCGCACAAACCTCTGCACCAGTATTCCCTGCACTGAAAAAGGCATCGGCTTTTCCTTCTTTAACCAGACGAATACCAACTACCATAGAGGAGTCGCGTTTACGGCGCACGCTTGTGGCGGGAGAATCGTCCATTTCAATTTTCTCGGAGGCATGTTGTAAGCTAATCTTAGAATGGTCATATTTATATTGCTTAAGCAAATTTTCAATGGTAGGCCGATTGCCAACTAGAATAACATCTACTGCATATTCTTTAATTGCAGTAACTACTCCTTCAATTACTACCTGTGGCGCAAAATCGCCACCCATAGCATCAACAGCAATCCTCATCTTTTATATCTCTTTTTTCTTTTCTTTTTTTTCTTCAATAGTTAAAACTTGTCGCCCAGAATAAGAACCGCATACAGAGCATACTTGATGTGGTTTCTTAAGTGCCTTACACTGAGGACAAGCAACCAACCCAACTGCGGGAATTTTCCAGTGTGTTCGACGTTTTCTCCCCCGCGCTTTAGAATGTCTTTTTTTGGGAAGCGGCATATTTTACTCTCCTTCTGTTTTAAGCTCTTTTATTATAGGAACATTCACAAGGACCATCGTTTAAATTTTTGCCACACTTAAAACACAGCCCTTTACAGAATTCATTACAAATAGGATTTTGAGGACAATCTAAAATAATTTCTTGCCGTATATCATCGTTCAAATCAATTACCTGTGTCAAGGTTTCTAACTGATAAGTAAGACGAATGTGTTTATAAAAAGGGCGTTCAAATTCAATAAGACAACGACTACAGGTACAAATCATATATCCAGATATATCTAATTGGGCACTTAGAGTGTTGGTAATTCTAGAAACACTGGCAGATACCTTTATGGGTTTTTCAAAACTTAACATATCTGTTCCTAAATCCAGTTCTTCGGCTTGAATATCCTCAAATAAATTAAGACCTTCCTGAGGAATCTGATTTACAACAATTCTCATTTTTTATACTTTTCTTGTAATTTTTTCTTTAAAGCATCCTCTACAAATTTAGGCACAAACTTTGATAAATCTGCGCCAAGTTGGGCTGCTTCTTTTAGCAAAGTAGAAGAAACATAGCTATACGACTCATGCGGCATAAGAAAAATTGTCTCTATCTGCGCACAGAGTTTGCGATTAGTAAGCGCCATCTGAAATTCATATTCAAAATCAGAAATCATCCTCAAGCCCCTAATTAAGACAAAACATTTTTTACGACGAGCAAAATCTACTACTAATTCATTGAAATCTTCCACCTCTATGCCTTTTATGTTTCCTATGGCTTTACGCACCATTGCCAGTCGCTCTTCAACACTGAATAAAGGGTTCTTAGGTAGATTATGAGCCACCGCTACAATAAGATGAGGAAAAATCCTATGTGCTCTATTAATTAAATCTAAATGCCCATAAGTTATGGGGTCAAAGGTTCCTGGATATATAGCTTTTCTACTCATTTTTTTTGGTAGAATGATAGAACTGTATCTCCGTAACGTTCTTGCCGTTTAAATTGTAACATATTTACTTTTAAAGGAACCGTGTCTTTTTTAAAATGTTGAACAACCACATAACTTAAAGGTTGAAGTATAGCACATTCTGAGATGGCTTGCAAGGTTTTTTCTGACCACCTGCCATAGTAAGGTGGGTCAAGAAAAATGATATCAAAAATACGCTTATGTTTGTTCAAAAAATAAATAGCCTTTTCTGCAGACATAGCCAAAACTTCAGATTTCTCATTAAGACCTAATGTGTTAAGATTGGTGTTTAACACCTTAATTACCTTTTTGTCCTGCTCAACAAAAACCACCTCCTTAGCACCCCGCGACAGTGCCTCAATTCCTACTGCTCCAGAGCCAGCAAAAAGTTCCAAAATACTGAGTCCTTCTACATTATAAAGTATATCAAATAAGGCCTTACGAACCTTATCCTCTGTAGGTCGAATTTCTATAGGTGTCTTTATAAATCTACCTTTAAGATACCCGCTTATAATGCGCATCTACTAACCTACCATCACTAAGTTTTCGTATTCAGGAAATCTCTGAAGAAGCTTATTGCGCAGTAGAACATTCTGTCGTAACAGAAGCTTTGGATCTTTCTGAATAAGTTCCCAAGCCTGTCTACGTGCATCTTTTAACAGATGCAGTTGAGTCAAAGGATTTCCTATGCGTAGCCCGCTTAAACCATGTTGCCGATGGCCAAAATACTCTCCAGGTCCTCGGATTTTTAAATCCTCTTCGGCAATACGAAAACCATCTTTGTATTTTACCAGTGCCTCTAAACGTGCCTTGGCCTCTGGGGTGGTAGCATCAGAGACCAAAATACACCAGGATTGCCAAGGTCCTCTACCAACTCTTCCGCGTAACTGGTGTAATTGAGCAAGCCCAAACCTCTCTGCTTGTTCAATTACCATTAAAGCAGCATTAGGTACATCAATTCCTACTTCTAAGACCGTGGTAGCAACAAGTATTTGTAGCTTTCCTTGTTTAAAATCTTGCATTATTTTTTCTTGCTCTTTTTGTCTGAGTTTTCCGTGAATTAGACCTATTGAATACTGTGGAAAAACTTTTGTACGAAATTCTTCATACATTTTTTCTGCACTTAAGATATCTATAGAATAAGATTCTTCTATAGCCGGATAAACTACATAGACTTGTCTACCTTTTTGCACCACTTGGCGTATAAAATCATATAACCATAAGCGCTTTTGGCTGGTAATCCAGACAGTCTCAATGGCTTTTCTACCTAAAGGTAATTCTGAAATTACCGAGACATCCAAATCTCCATAAATAGTAATAGCTAAAGTCCTTGGAATAGGCGTAGCTGTCATTATTAAAACATCGGGGTTGGTGCCTTTTGCTGGTAACAAAGCACGTTGACCTACTCCAAAACGGTGTTGTTCGTCAATAATTACTAAACCTAAGCGATGAAAACGCACCTCTTCTTCAAGAAGGGCGTGAGTTCCAATAACCAGATGGATATTGTTGGCTAAGATATCCTCAATAATTTTATTTTTTAAACTGCTACTGCTGCTAAGTAAAGCTACATTTAATGATTTTCCATCAGTAAGGTTTAATCCTTTAAAAAGTCCGGTTATTTTATCGTAATGTTGTCTTGCAAGTATTTCCGTAGGTACCATAAAGGCAACCTGTGAGCCACTGCTGATAGCAAAAAGTGCAGCTATTGTTGCCACAATAGTCTTCCCTGAACCCACATCCCCTTGTAATAGCCGATGCATTGGATAAGTGGAAGCCATATCGTGTTTTATCTCTTCAATCACCTTTATCTGGCTTGGGGTAAGTTTAAATGGCAAGGAATCTATAAATTTAGAAATAAGCTTATCATCTGGTTTATGAACAATACCTTGTATTTGCCTGCTTTGTGTCTTACGTATCGCAAGTGGCAACTGAAAAATAAAAAATTCTTCAAAGGCAAGTCGCCGGTATGCCTCTTGTTTAAGATGTTCATCCTTGGGGAAATGTATATTTATTAAACTCTGGGCAAGATTCAAAAGATTATAACGCGCTCGGATATCATAAGGCAAAACATCCTGTAAAGCAGGTACATAATTATTTAGAGTTTCAAACATCAACTTTCTTAAAGCACGCTGGCCTAATCCTTCTATACTAGGATAAATGGGAACAATCCGTCCGCTATGTAAACTCATATCCTCTGTATCTTCAGAAACAATCTCAAATTCGGGATTGGTCATCTGTAATTTTCCAGCGTAGAGCTCTGTTTTGCCATAGAGGATAACTTCATTGTCTTGCTTTAAATATTGTTTTAAATAAGGCTGATTAAACCAGATACAGGTAAGTCTACCAGTTTTGTCATCAACTAAAGCCTCAGTAATACTGAAATTTTTGCGACGAAAAGAACGTCTTACATTAATATTTATAATTTTTCCTCTTACTGTCTGTTCAGTTGTTTCATTGATAAAGGCAATGGGAATAAATTTGGTTCGGTCTTCGTAACGACGTGGGAAATAATATAATAAGTCCTCAACAGTATAAACCCCACGTTGTGCAAAGGCTTTAGCTCGTTTTGGTCCAATCCCTTTTAAAAAACGAATAGGGATATTTTGAGGCTGCTGCATGACCGGTATGTTATCGTTTTGGGAAGGATTCTTTAACTGCCTGAATTTCTTTACGTAGGTTAATTAGTTCTTGCTCTAAACGGCTATTCTGTGCAATAAGAGCGTGAGTGGAACTTACCAAAAGCTGAGTATCTTCTTTAAGCGCAGTAGAAAATGAATCAAGTTGAAAGATTCTCCAAGTAATAATCATCAAACAAATACAAATAACTATCAGTAATACGATAACTGACTTCATTGGCTAAAACAACTCCATTACTTGCTTTGATTTTGACTTTTTTATCTCCGCATCTATCATGGTGACATTTTGCTGGTCACGATAGAAATACATAGTTGCGGTCTGGTTGAGAATATCGCTGTTATCTTTTTTTATAACCCACCCCAGATCAAATTTTTTTTCACTATTTTGTGACCTTCTCCCCGCGTCTTTCTTTTCTTTATCAGTAATGACAGTATTTGCCCGTAAAGCAACGTTGGCATACTCTAAAGCTGCAATATTGGCAACTATATCTACTTTTCTTTTAAAATCCTTATCCACAATTGCCTTTACATTTGGGCCAGCAGCCATCAGCACTGCACCACCAATTAAAGATACAAAAACCATAACTAGAGAAATAATATAAATCATTGCACTACATCCACAAATAAAAGGCGTATGCCTTCGGTTTTGGTTATTCTCTCTGAAGAACGTAATCCACCTGCTTCAATAGTTATTTTCATAAAATTTGGTTCAGTATCCTTTACATATTGAAAAGTCACTTTCGGTTTAAGATAATTGGAAATCAATGTCTCGTAAGTTGGTTTTGTAGAAGCATTACAACCTATTGTTTTTTCTACTACAAAAAACCCGCTGCTGTTTATATAGTATTTGTAACAGGCATTATCACTATCATTATCAGGGGTAATATTATTATAATCTGCTTCGCCCTCAAACGCAAACTCATCTTTTGTCCCATCTTCATTAGCAGTAAAAAGACTCTCCTTATCAATCCGAATTGCGTTTAATACATGTAACCGAAAATGGTCAAAGGCAAAATCAATTTGCATATGTGTGTCTGCCCTTCTTAAAAAATAAGAAATATTATTAAGAAACATCCCGTAACTGCGATAGATGGTCAATATGAGAATAGAAAGGACTGCTAAAGATACAATAACCTCAACCAACGTCAAGCCTATATTATATTTTATCACTCTTTGCACCTTTACTGCTCCTCAAACGCCAAGATAATAACATTGGCACTGCGTAAACTGATTTTCCCTTGGTCGGTGTCCTTCCACCACTTAATCTGCAGTTTATGTGGCTTTCCGTCTTGTGGCACAGTTAAACTGTCCTTGCCCGTTAGGGCAACTACATTATTCACCAAAGGTTGTGAAAGAAGAGGTGTTCTGGTGACCACAGGTAAAGGGCCTTTGTCATCAACATAACAAGCAGTATAAAGAGTATATACCCCAGGATTAACAGAAGGATTACTAAAGAGCTCACCAAGATTTTCTACTTTTATCCCAATATTATAAATAATAAGTAACTCCTTAGGAGTTTCATAAGCCTTAATAGAAGAGGGATATTGTGTTTCCGACACCAATACAGTGCCTAAATCTATACTAAACAGCGTTGCTTCAGGATGATTCTGGGCAGTAGGTGGACTTTTAAGATACGGAGCCAATACGTTTTTATCCTGGCTTCTTTCCTTGTGCATTGCGTGCAAAGCAGGATAAGGAACAACCGCAAGTAAACGAACCGCTTTTTCAAAAAATGTTCCTTGTCTTGCAGGATTTTCTTCTTGATACCGAGCAATTACTTCTATTTTTTTATAGGGAATAGGTATAATCTTATGTTCTTGGGGAGCAGAACTTGGATTAGGCAGTTTTTCATTGTCTCCTTCATATTCTTGATAAACATTTACTTGCCAGGAAATGGGATTTTTATCGGTATCTAAGCTCTTTTCCCTAAAAAGTAAACCCTCTTTCAACCAACCTAACGAATATTTTTCAATACTATTTGGATCAGCATCAGGACTTTTTCCATCTAGAGTGCCTATGCGTGAATAAGATTTAGCCAGATACTCCTCCATCTTAGAAAAGGCAACATTCATGGCTTTTGCTTTATTTTCTGATACCCTCAATACTAAACGTGCCCATAAAATCAAAGCACTAACACAGGTAATTCCAATTAAAAGAACTATTGTCCCCACAATAATCTCAAGTAACGTAAAACCCGTTTTATTTTCATAAATTTTATAGATGTTCATCTTATTCACGAATACGAATAGCGGTTATCCGTAGACTATTAATCTTTATTTTTAAATCATAATCTGGAGTATTTGCTAAAAAATAATAAACCCCAACTCTGTATTTATGCCCAGCTTTAAGCTTTCCCACCTCAAGATGCGCTGCTGAGAATATGGAAAAAGCTGCGCCTAAATATTTCTGGTGAACTGGACTCATGTAAATAGGAGTATTAGGATCTTCCACATCAAATACCTTAAGACGAGTATATAAAAAGTAAGCAGGCGCAAGCTCACCTTCAATCTGCTTTGTAAAACCTGTTCTTACCCAATAGGGAGTAGAACTTATTTCCCATAAAAGCGTAACTGACTGTCTACTTTTAGCTATAAATTCGTAGTAAAATGAACTATCTATTTCTTTAAAACACCTTGCACATTCAGAATTAGTTTGAGTAGTTGCTAAGCAATCTACTAGGCTGTTGGTTAAATCAACACATTTTTGGTGGTCAATATCCCAATTGCAAAAAGAGGAAGCCACAATTTCTTGGCAACTTTTACTATTACAAATTTGGTTATAGAGATTCTGACCACATAATTTTTTGCCAGACATGCAATCACTGGCAGAACATGCTTTATTTTTGCACTGTTGTAGATTATTCTGACAATTTTTCATCTCGTTTTCTGCTGAACGGCAATTAGCTTGACACTTTTGGTAATTAAATGTGGGAAGATATTTGTAGCAAGGAACACCTACAGTAACGGGACATTCATTTACGTCCTGAATAAGAACAGGTTTCTCAAATACAAAACGTGAATCTAAATTACATCCCAAAGAACTTTTCTTAGTTTCTATCAGAGTATTTAGACAGACATCCTGAGGAATTTCTTTGTCACTTTTACAATACCAAATTCCGTCTTTCTGTGAACAGTTATCGGGAGGAAGACTTACTAACGTTTCACAACTGCAGTCGGTATTAAATAAACTTTCACAGGTATTTTGACATTTAATCTGCTTTTTATTGTTTATTGTCTCTATACAACAACGATGGCAGTTAGGTAACCACTCAAGAATACACTTATAACAATCTGCGGCCTGGCGAAATTCTTTCGCCTTACAAACTCCTTCGGGATTAGTGGCATTAGCACCTACTTCTTCTAACACAAGATTAGTATAACTTTTAAATCGAGTATCCATATCCTGCTGGCGAGGCAGGTAGCTAATCCAATTATCTGCCTCTGAACTGCTCATAAAAAAAGACAGTATTATAAAAACTAAGCTTAATATCTTAAATCGTTTTACTTCCATGCTGAGCAATCCTTTATTACCTCTGCTGAAATTTCATTAACAGTAAGTGTCTTACCTTTACATATACCATCCCGTCGAATAGCCTGTGCAGTAAAATTCCAATTACCCTCTTCGTCTGTAACGCTTTGTATTTTATAAGTGAAATACTCTGTCTTAGGAAGAACACCTAACCCGTCGAGGATTTCTTTAGGAGAACAAACCGAACAATTAAAATATTTACCCTTATCAAGAAACAAGCGTTTTTGGGCATTATAAATAAGCTGAAGAGTACTAACTGCCTCAAGACCTCGCTGTTTTTCAACAGTTATCTGATAGCCAGAAAAAAGAGTAATACCTGCAACTATTCCTATAATCGCTATGACAATAAGTACTTCCAACAAAGAAACAGCTTTTTCGGATTTTATGTTATCTTGAAATTTATTAATCACCATATACGAATTATTATATTAGTTGCCTAAAACAAAGCAAATATTTTTTTATTTAGTATTTAGATGATATAATCACCTACTTTTTTAATTTCTAAAATAACTGTTTTCTAAAGTAAAAAATCCTTGAGCCCTTAAGTCTTAACAAAATTATAGTGCTTACGAACTGGTTTCGATATTGTCCATCTGCATTTTAGTCCTTTGGGAAAACGCACAAAATCTCCTTGACCAAAATTAACAGTTTCTCCATCTTCGGTTCTTACCGTAACCTTACCCTCTAAAAAATAACATTCTTCTGTTTCATCATATTCCCAATCAAAACTAGATATCTCTTTCTCCCAAATTGGCCAATTAAAAACACCTTTTTCAAGAAGCTGTTGTTTACTTAATTTTATTACCTGAATCTTCATTCTTACCTCCTTATTCAATGATGAATTCATTAGATTTAGTTGTTCGCCATACCCAATTGCCTGAATAGTCTTTACGTATTTGATAAATGAGAGTGAATCGCCAACGACCTTTCTCTAAAGGTCTCTGCTGTTTATTTAAACACACTAAGGGTTTCCATTTAAAACTTACAGAACTACCTGAAGGTATTTCAGGAGGGATTCTAGAATATTCATACTCAACACAACTTGCACGAAACGCATCCCAACTGTATTGGGAAATCCGTTTTTCAACATTACTAATAGATAAAAGAAAATTTTTGTCTGCGGCAAATGAAAATATTGAATAAGGCAGTTTATTAGTAACTGTAACCTCAATTATTTCTTGGTGATAATAAGTATCCTTATCTGTCTTAACAAAAACGCCTTCTGCCAAACAATGATCGTCGCAATAAATAACAAAAACAGCTACCCCTAAAAGCAAACATAATCTTTTTAACCTGATAAACATTTATATTGTTTGTATATATCTGTATTTGGAAAAAAATAGAATAACTTTGGTTTAAACATATTCTGCTAATTTTAAAACTAATCTGCGTGAGTCTTCCCAGCCTAAACAGGGGTCAGTAATAGACTTTCCGAAGACCTTTCCTCTTGTATCTTGTGAACCCTCCTTTAAATAACTCTCAATCATTAGACCCTTTACCATAGACTTTAATGTGCGGGAATGCTTAATATTACGCATTACTTCTTGAGCAATACGCGGTTGCTCATCAAATTTCTTACCTGAATTGGCATGATTAGTATCCACGATAATTGCAGGATTTTTTAGGGCGTATTTGTGATACATCTCCGCAAGACGCATCATATCTTCGTAATGATAATTCGGAATATATTGCCCATAGTAATTTACTGCTCCTCGCAATATACAATGTGCATAAGGATTACCTGTAGTTTTTACTTCGTAACCTCTATATAAAAAAACATGAGGTGTCTGTGCAGCATACACTGCGTTTAACATCACATTTAGGTCACCACTGGTGGGATTCTTCATACCCACAGGTATATCCAAGCCTGAACAAGTTAACCTGTGCTGTTGGTTTTCCACAGAACGTGCGCCTACTGCTACGTAACTTAAAAGGTCTTCAAGATAAGGATAGTTACTCGGATAAAGCATCTCATCTGCTGCAGTCAGACCTGTTTGAGTCAAAATACGTAGATGCAATTTCCTCAATGCCTTTAGCCCTTCGACTATATTGGGCTCTTGGCGCGGGTTAGGCTGATGCATCATACCTTTATATCCCTCTCCTGTAGTGCGCGGTTTATTAGTATATACTCTCGGCACAAGCACAAGCTTGTCTTTAACCTGCTTTTGTAAGACTGCAAGGCGTGATACATATTCACACACCGCATCCTCATTATCTGCAGAACACGGACCAATAATAATTAAAAACTTATTGCTTTGACCACTAAAAATACTAATTATTGCTTTATCCCGTTCTTTTTTTATCTGGGCTGAAGATTTATCTAAAGGAAGCTGTTGCATAATTTCTGCAACAGTTGGTAATTTTCGTAGATATACAAATGCCATATTTTTGCCTTTTAGTGTTGATAATAATCTTATACTTACACTACTTTTTTTCCGTTCCCAACAATAATGAATCTATTTGGTGCAGACCTTGTTACGTTCTTGTTCTTGTTTTTTAATTTTCTTCCAGTTATGCAGAATTTCCTTAGTTGAACGCACCTTAACTTTACCGAAGACATGCGGATGTCTACGTTTTAGTTTATCGATTAATTCTTCTATCACGTCTTCTATATCAAAAAGTCCTTTTTTCTGAGCAATCTGCGCCTGAAACATCACGTGTAAAAGTATATCTCCCAATTCCTCTTTTATATGCTCAGTATCCTTGTGGTTAATCGCTTCAATTAACTCTCTAATTTCTTCACGTAAATACGGAATAAGTGTCTTATGTGTCTGTTTTTTATCCCATGAACAACCGTTTTTGCCGTGAAGTCTAGCAAAAATTTTTTTTAATTTATTAAAATGGGTAGTTTTACTCATAGAATATAATTGTAAGGTCTATCTTTATTCTTAGCAACGAAAAATTTATTTTTAATTATAGAAGTGAAAAAACGGCAGTTCTCTTTTTGGACTGCCGTTTTAATAATAAAGATGTCTTTTTACGAAAGCACTATTTCTTTTTCTTTTTTGTTTTTTTCTTACGATGTGCTGAACAACTTGTACACATATGGCCTCCTTTTTGTGTTATTTTATCACAAAAAAGTGCTACGTCAAGCTTTTATTTTTAAAATGTAAAAGAAAATTAAAAATGTCCGCTTTTTAGCAAAATAGAAATGTCCTATTTTTAAAGAGCGTAACTTAAGACCTTTTTTCCTTATACATATTTTTTAAGAGGCATCATAGCGAACAATTCTATTTGCCCAAACAGGACATCATTAAATTGCAATTACAGCTTTTATTTTTTAAAACTTTGCTGGACAAATAGATTTATCTATGGTATAAAAACCAAAAAGGAGAAACTATGGCAAAGGCACAAATTGGTGACACAGTAAAGGTTCATTACACAGGGAAATTAACTGATGGTCAGATCTTTGACGATTCATTGAACCGACAACCGTTGGAATTCCGCATAGGAGATAATTTTCTTATTACAGGTTTTGAAAAAGCAGTAATTGGGATGCAACCAGGCGAGTGGAAAACAGTAACTATACCTTTCTCAGAAGGATATGGGCCGCACTACCCAGAGTTTGTAACCAGAGTACCTAAGAGTAATTTACCAGAAGGCCTGGTACCTACTATTGGACAACAGCTTTTAGTAGAACAAGAAGGTCAAAACCCGATGGTAGTCTCTGTCATTGGTATTGAAGAAAATTATATTACTATTGATGCAAACCATCCCCTTGCCGGCAAAGACCTTGT
>JAOAET010000015.1 GCA_026416665.1 Candidatus Omnitrophota bacterium
GTGCGAGACCTTCACCGTGTTGACCACCGTCAGAAGCACTGCTTTCACCAGGTGCTCTAAATCCCGTATCCGCACCATCGTCTTGGACAACTCCCGCAACGTCCGCTGGTACCTGCGCTGCTCAGCCAACAGCACATCTTCGGCCTTACGAACAAGAAAAACATAAACAAATGGGCCAATAGTAGCCAGAATAGCCATAACCCCAAGAGGCAGAACCCACCAATAAAAACCTAATATACGAATTAATACCTCCCGCAATTTGGTTGCAAGAAAAATCGGCAACCCCAATACTGTTGTATAAACAAAGACGAAAATACTTGTTCTTGTTATAGCGAGACGAATATCCAAAAAGCGATGTTTAACAATGGAGTAGGTAATAATGAAACAAAAGATTAACACAAAGATAAATCCAAAAGGATAAAATTCAACTCCGTATTTAGGAATAAAATCTATCGAACCAAATATTGGCATTATAAAAGCCAATAAAGTAAGTTTAGTCTGCTGTCGTCTAATTATAGATATCTCTCTGTCTCTAAATAAAGTAAATAACAAAAGGAAAAATTCTCTGATAAATATTCCAAAGAAAAACGCTAAAAATAAAGGATGTAATATTCCTGCTTTAGAATAATACCCCCAAAAATATTTATTTACTCCAGAGAGGAAGATATTGGTTGTTAAAAATAAGATGGTCATAATAAAACTTGTAAAGTAAGTAATGTAAACATACTTCTTTTCATTCTTCTTCCCTATAAGATTAACGGTGAACTGATAAGATGTTGGGGCTAACATTGTAACTGCAGTACAAGCTATTCTCGAGGAAATTGTAGCAATAGTAACATTTTTAGTTAAGTAACAAATAGTATATGCAAATAACCACAAAGAAACAAAAAGAGTAAAGGCGAAAAAGCTTCTATTTAATATCGAATTTTTATTCTTTAAAAAGACAAACAAGCCCAAACAAAAAGAAAAAATTCCACCAATTAATGTTGGAAGATAATATAAATTCATTCTATTTATTAAGTCTTTCTTTAAGAATCAATTTGGCTCCAAGTTTACCTGTATAAGCAGCTACAGGCAACCCAGACTCACCGGATCGCAAAGTAACCCATTGCCCAACAAAAAAAAGTTTATCTATAAAACTTTTTTGTTTTACGACGAAATGACCTACCTGCGATATTAGTGGGGCCCAACCGTGTGTAGAGCCATTTTTATTAGAGGTGTATTTCTTAAGAGATACTGGCGTAACAATATTTCTAACAATAATAGTCTTAGATAGTCCCGAAACGACATCACTCGCTCTGACGATCAATTTATTTGCTATCTCTTCTTTTCTTTCCTGCCAGAACGCCTCATTCATATATGGAACAAATAATGTCAAAGCCATACTTTCTTTGTTGTAGGGAGCTAAAGTATCATCGAAACGAGACGGTAAAACAAGGTGAATGGGACAACTTATCTCTTTGCTATTTAAGTAACCAATATCCGTGGGATCATAATCGTAGATAGAGCTTTTATTACAATAAGAGATAATATATGATAAAGGAGAAGTGCCAATATATGCCTTTTTATCTAAACCTAAAAAAAGAATAAAACCAGAAACACCTGTTTTCAAACGGTTGAACTCTTCCATAAAGTCATTCGTCAAATATTGCCGATTTATAAGTTCGTTGAAAACCATAGTAGGATCACAAGCGCATACTACGAATTCTGATTCTATCCGACCAATATCCTTTAATATTTACACCCATTGCTTTTTTATTTTTTATAATGATTTTATCAACTCTACTCTTTAATAATATCTCACCTCCGAAATCACGGAATCTTCCTGCAAAGGCATCGCTTAGACGTTGCATTCCCCCCTTGGGATGGTAGCCCATATCCATTATAAACTCTCGGAAATGGACTACAGATGTAAAAGCTGCAATATCTTTTGGATGCAAACCAAGACGACATAACATCATTGTGAATATTGACTTTAGTTGGATATCTAAAAAGTAAGAATCTAATAATTCTTTTAACGTTTTTCTTCGTAATTTAAAATATAAATTTATCATATCGGAATTTCTTATAAAATCAAAGAATTCTTTGATCTTTATTGCTTCCTTAGGAAAGCTTTCTTGAAGCTTATTAATAGTTTTGTTAAAATCAGAGTAAATCGGTATAGAATACACCGAAGTCAAAATAATATCTGAGGGGTCGACTTTGATAAAATCTAGTTTTTTATCTATACCCAATTCACTCATGATTAATCCTAGTGCTTTATTTTTTCCTAAATTGCCCAAAGTAGAAGTAAGTACATTGAATGTAAACCCTTGCCTGTTGAAAGATGTACAATACCCACCGACTTGTGTGTGTTGTTCAACAATAAGTACTTTCATCCCTGCCTTAGCAAGATAACATCCGCAAGTTAATCCTCCTATTCCTGCTCCGATAATGATAACATCATATTTCCGTGAACTCATAATCTCTTTATCCTTAGGTTAATACCTTCCACCCTCCACAATATCTGTGTACTGTCATAATCTTTTATTCACTCTGCTATCTACTTAAACAATACTTCTTTTCTTAAACTTGGCCTTAATATGTCCTTTACTAACTTGTTGCTCGAATTTAAACTGTAAATGTGTTGCTTACCAATAATTTCCCGATTAAGTATCCCCTGCCTCCAGAGAATCTTTAATGCATCATGCGTCGCAGGTGGTGACATCTTTATACTTTTAGCTATTTGCCTGCCCGTTACCCTCGCCTCAGAAGCACCTAAAATAAAAAAACGAAGTATCCGTATCTTCGCCTTTGTATCTAAAATCTCATCTAAACTGTATCCCCGCTTTACCATTCAAATCAAAATAATTAACACCTGTTAATTTAAACTAACATATATATCTCTACCTGTCAATGAGTTTAATACCACCTTAATAATACATCCATTATACTGCTATTCTCAAATACTACTGCATTCGCCTTAAACTGAGGATAATATAACTTCGCAAAACTATCAATTACCTCCTCTAGCTTTAATAACCTAAACTCCCCTGTCGTAGCCTGCCCAAAGTCTCGTATCGCCTTCACCATCCCTGACACTCGCTTGGCTGCCTCTATGATGTAGTCAAAGGATTTTTGCCAAGAAATTCTTGCCCAAAAAAGTTTACCAAACCGATATTTTCATTAAATTAGAAACTCACCTTCTGGAAAAATTATTTTGATATAAAGTAGGATAAATTAAAACGGTGGGGGAGAGATTCGAACTCTCGGTGGACGTAACGCCCACAACAGTTTTCAAGACTGCCGCTTTCAACCGCTCAGCCACCCCACCATTAGTAAAATTCAGAAATAAATCTCTTTTGTTTTTTTAGAGAAAACAAAGAATATTATCTACACTTTAACTATATAGGATGTCAACGCCTCTGTTTTAAGTATTTTAGCCAATACAGTGGCTTTGTAATGAGAAGCCATCACTATCTATAAATACACTACGGACTTGGAATAAAAATCTGACGAAATACTGCCTGCCAGATACGTTGTGATTCCTCAAATGCACTAACCCAAAAACGGTAAAAGGAAAATCTATCTAAAAGTAACTGAAAAAGTAGGGCTACCAAAATAAGATTTAACACATACACAAGCGTAAAACCAAAAATATAGTTTGCCTTCAAAAAATCATCTTGCCTGTTTTTTAAGGTCCTGGCAGTCATTATTAAGTGAAATGCCAGTGAAAGACCTGTGAAGTAAATAAAATATTCTAATACAGCTGGCTCTTTCCAAAATAAACTAACCAAAGGATAAAAAGCACAAGCCAAAATAGTATAGATGGGCAATACATACGGAGCAAATTTAACTAACGGAGCAAAAAACTTGAACAAAAAAGCCAAAATCTTTTGCCCCTTCTGATAAACTGGCATGGGTTCATAGAGGAAAAGATATATAAGCACAAAAGTAATTACCCCTGCCCAAAAATCCCGCTGTAGACGTGGGTCTGCATTTTTTAGTTCTTTTAAGAAACCAAAAGAACCAGTGTAAACAAGCGCAAGAAAACACAGACCTAAAATCAGTTTTATGACACTAAGAACTCTGTTGACTATATGGCGCACACCTGGCGATAAACGGTCAAGAAATGTCTGAGATAGCTCTTCACCGGTTGCTGCTTTAATGTGCCCATCGTTAGTTATACCAGATTCAAGTTTACCAAAATCAGTCTCGTCTTTAGGGAATTGTTTCTTTGCCATCAAGATAACTCCTTAGTACCTCTGGAATAACTACCGAGCCGTCTTTTTGCTGGTAATTCTCCAAGATAGCAATTACTGTTCTACATAAGGCAACTCCTGAACCATTTAAGGTATGCACATAATCTAATTTTTTGGTGTCTTTTCTACGAAAACGGATATTTGCGCGGCGTGCCTGAAAACTTTCAAAATTAGAACAACTGGAAACCTCCAACCACTTATCCACACCGGGAGCATATGCCTCTAAATCATAGCATTTGCTGGCAGCAAAACTAATATCTTGACTAGATAAAAGCACTACCCGATACGGCAATCCCAGTGCTTGTAAAATTGCCTCAGCGTTGGCTACTAACTTTTCATGTTCCTCATAGGATGACTCTGGTTTGACGAATTTAACCAACTCAACTTTGTCAAACTGATGCACACGAAGCATACCGCGGGTGTCTTTACCGTAAGAACCTGCCTCACGACGAAAACAAGCAGTGTAAGCAGTTAAATATATAGGTAACTGCTCCTCTTCTAGAATTTCATCAGCATAAATGTTTGTTACTGGCACCTCAGCAGTGGGGATTAAAAATAAATCATCATCTTTTAGCCGATACATATCTTCTTCCATCTTGGGAAGCTGACCTGTACCAGTCATTGTCTTACGATTTACCAGATAAGGCGGAAAAACCTCAGTATAACCGTGGTGTTTGGTATGAAAATCCAGCATAAAATTAAAAAGTGCTCGTTCAAGTTTTGCACCCCAACCTTTAAAAAGTAAAAAATTTGCTCCACTTATTTTTGCAGCGCGCGTAAAATCTACAATATCTAAATGTTCGGCAATCTCAATATGGTTGCGAGGTGGAAAATCAAACTGCCGTAAACTACCCCAACTACGCACAATCTGTGCTTTGTCTGGGGTCCCACGAGGAACAGAAGAATGCACCAGGTTTGGAACATATAACAGAGCAGTATTTAGTTTTTCCTCAATAGTCCTTAGTTGACCATCTAACTGGTCGCAACGTGCAGAGATTTCTTTCATTGAAGTAATTTTATCCTTTGGGTCTTTCTTTTCTTTTAACAAACGGGATATTTCGTCATTTGCCTTGTTTTTTTCTGCACGCAATTGCTCCACTTCTCTTAACAACTTTCTTTTTTCATTATCTAAAGCAATTATCTCATCAATATTCAACTTAGAATTACGGTCAAGTAAAGATTGTTTTACTAAATCTGCATTCTCACGAATAAACCTTATATCTAACATCTTTTTGCTCCTTCTTAACCTTTGATAACTCCTAAAGGCCGCATACGGCATACGCGCTTAGAGATACCCGCATTATGCACGACATCAACTACATCATTTACATCTTTATACGCTTGAGGCGCCTCTTCTACAATTGTGCCGCGACCTGAGGCAAAAACCGCAATCCCTTTTGATTCTAAATCCTTAATAAGTTTAGAGGCATCTAAAGAGCGTAGCGCCGCTGAACGAGACTTTACCCTGCCTGCACCATGACAGGTAGAACCAAAGGTTTCTTCTTCGGCTTGTTTTGTCCCTACTAACAAATAGGAATTTCTTCCCATATCTCCAGGAATAATCACCGGTTGGCCCGTTTGTTGATAACGTTGAGGTAACGCAGGATGTCCAGGTCCAAAGGCACGCGTGGCACCTTTACGATGAACACAGAGTTTCTTTTTTTTGCCATCAATGGTATATTCCTCTATCTTTGCAATATTGTGAGCAACATCATAAATCATTTCCATTCCTAATTTCTGCCAAGAAGTGCCGAAGAATTTTTCAAAACACCGACGGGTAAGATACATCAAACACTGTCGGTTTGCCCAAGCAAAGTTTGCAGCACAACGCATTGCGGATAAATACGCCTGGCCTTCAGAAGATTTCACTGGTGCACAAGCAAGTTCTCTATCTGGAACGTGAATATTATACTTACGCAAACACGCACCCATCTGCTGGACGTATTCGGTGCATATCTCATGGCCCAAACCACGTGAACCAGAGTGAATCATAATACAAATCTGTCCTATTTCCAACCCAAAGACATCACAGAGTTTGGCATCATACAATTGGTCAATCACCTGTATCTCTAAGAAGTGATTGCCTGACCCAAGTGTGCCTGATTGCGCCTTACCTCGCTGATAGGCACGCTCTGATACGGTATCAGGGTCAGCACCAGCAATTGCGCCGTTTTCTTCAGTACACTCTAAATCATCCTCACAACCATACCCCTTTTCTACTGCCCAACGTGCACCTTTAACTAAAATCTGACGTTCTTCTTGGGCACTGACTTTAATATCACCTTCAGAGCCAACTCCCGCAGGAATATCGCAAAATAAGCGATTAGTCAGTTCACGAATTTTGTCTTTAATATCTTCTATTTTTAAGGCGGTCTTTACCAAGCGCACACCACAGTTAATATCATAACCCACACCCCCGGGTGAGATAACCCCACCTTCTTCAATATCTGTGGCTGCTACACCACCAATGGGGAAACCGTATCCCCAGTGGATATCTGGCATCGCTAACGATGCTCTAACAATTCCAGGTAAAAAAGCAACATTAGCCACTTGCTCTGGTGCGCGGTCCTGCAGAATATCTTTTAATAACTTTTCACTGGCATAAATAATACCAGGCACGCGCATCCCCGGTTTGTAATTAGTGGGTATACGAAAACGAAAATTATCAATCTTTTCTAACTGTCCTGACCAAGATTCTGCCATAGGTTTTAGGTGAGAAATTTTATGCCAGTCAAGAAAACATTCTCTCCCTGAACACGTTGCCACATTACCCTGCCCAGTGCCTCAATATGCTCAGGTGGATTTCCTGGCAAATCAAATTCAAGACGCAGGATTGTCCCAAGGGCTAACTTCCGATTGCACTCAAGACAGAGCCCACCTTGACTAATGTCCTTGGTTGTGCCGTGTTCAATAGAAGGGATAACCACAGAATATTGCACTTTTGTTGTTATACCGATGCGTGGGAACTGTCGGCGTTCTATCCCAGAACCAGAAGACGACAGCGGTGGAACTGGTGGTTGTTCATTCATCTACCAGACTCCTTTTTTAGGAAAATTTTTTATACCTATACATCAAAAACTATCTGTGTATACCAAAATGAATCTTTCTTTTGGATACACAGATTATGATAGGTTGCTGCTTTTATCTCGTGCTTAAGTTCAAAATTTTCTTCTGGTTCTGCCCATACCACGGCGCTTAAGATTTTTTTATCTAACCTTTTAATCTTAAAATCTGTAAAAATAACTTTCTCCGTTGCTGAAAGATATAATAGCTCATTTAACCAAGCAACTAAAAGTTCTTCTGGCGTGTCTGCTTTAACACTTAAAGTAACTTTTCTTTTTTTCTGGTTACCTTCTAAAGGTAAACGCTTGGCTTTTAATTCAAATAGTGCGCGCCCAGCATTAATAAAAAGACCCTTTAGGTCTTTTGCTTGCAGACGCACACAAAGGTCTGCTGTATGGTCAATAACTTCGTAATATTTCACTAAAAATGGTGAGCCGCCTTGGAATCGAACCAAGAACCTTGACCTTAAGAGGGTCCTGCTCTACCAATTGAGCTAGCGGCCCAAAAATAAATTTATGTTATTTTAGCGTAAAATCTTTTCTTTGGCAAGATACAACCATCTTCAGTGCGCCTGGCAGGAGTCGAACCTGCAACGCCCAGCTCCGAAGGCTGGCGCTCTATCCAGTTGAGCTACAGGCGCAGAAAGGTAATTTTTTACATTCTTGTAATTTGCTTTGTTTCTTACTTCTGACTGTTTTTAAGAATCTAAATAAAAGGATATTTCGGTATTTTTTTACCTCTGCCACTTGCAAAACCCTAAATAATTTCTGCTTTTGAACCAAGTATTTGTTTTATTTGAAGCAGCTTCTGGTTACTTAAAGGTTTGCAGTTACATCCTACAGGACAACGCACAGGCGAATTAAGCTGAATTTTATCAGGATTAATCTCGGTAATTACTTTGGCAAGTTTGGAAATGTGTTTGGGTGCATCATTTATCCCTTCAACAAGCATTACTTCAAGCCAAATCTTACCTGAATACTCTTTGCGTAACTGTATTAAGCCATTGATAACCTCTTCTATTTTAATAGAAGGATACGGCTGGTCAATCCTTTCAAAAATATCTTGTTCTACTGCATCAAGAGAAGGCACGATAAGGTCTACCTTAATAATCTCTTTTCTGACTTCTGCCTTAGACAGAAGAGAAGCATTGGTAATCAAGGCAATAGGTACAGAAGACAACTTTTTAATCTCTTCTATCAATTTACCAATGGCTGAGTTCAGCGTAGGCTCCCCTGTGCCTGAAAAAGTAATATAAGAAAGTTTCTTTGCCTGTTGTGGATTCTCCTTTAACCAATTGTGTAATTGTTCTAACACTTCTTTGGCTAAAACATACTCTTTTTGCTGAATCGTCTTAAAAGTGGTTTTTCCTGCCTGGCAGTAAATGCAATCAAAACTACAGACTTTTGGGGGAGTCAGACTTATTCCTAAAGAGAGCCCTAACCTTCTTGACTGAATTGGACCGTAAATATAGCTCATAATGAAAACCCCCACTTTCCTTTTAGAAGAAATTGGTTATAGAAAAATGGGGGATTTTAAAATAGTATTTTAACAAAAAAAATTTAATAAAAAACTATTTTACCTCAATAACTGAATTCTGAGTTCCAAAGGCATTAGCCACTGTTGGCGCATTAGGGTCGTTAAGCCAGCAGCCATCTACAAAAAATTTATACTCATATCTGCCGGGTTTTAAACTGGCCTTAACTGACCAGTTACCTTTGGTATCTTTTTTGGCAATAAGTTTTGCCACGTCCCAGTTATTAAAACTTCCTGCAACAGCGACCTTTTTTGCCTGAGGTGCAAATAACCTAAAAACCACAGATTTTGACCGTGAACAGCAACTTGTTTTTGTCGGCATCTGACCCTCCTTTGTGTAAATATTTATTTATACACTGATTTAGGATACTGTCAAGTATTTTTAAACATTAAACCGCTACTAACCAAATCCCCAAGCGATTACATAAATAAATACATTGACTAAGGTCCAGAATCAGTGTCTTTTCTGCCTCAATTGCAAGTCCAGACGCCTTTGCCTTTTTTAAAGTAAGAATTGTCTTTAAACCAATAACCGGGATATCAAAACGCATATCCTGATGTGGACGTGCTACTTTTACGATAATTACTCCTTTTCGGGTAATCTTTCCTGCACGTAAAATCAGATTATCTGTTCCTTCTAATGCCTCTACTGCAACAATTGCTTTATCTTTTACACCTACACTAAGCCCTATATCCAAAGTAGCAATTTTCTTAGCTACCTCAAAACCAAAGTTTATATCCTGCCATAACTTTTCATCGGGTTGATTCTTAGTAAGAACACCTTTACTCGGTAAATAATCTTCAAGAAAACTTGTTGAAGGTAAAACAGTCAGGTTCTTACTTTCCAGAAAATTAACAATTGCCTGAAAAATTGAGTTTGCTCTCCAGTCTTTAAGATTACTTAAGAATTGCCGAAGCTGTGGATTAGTTTGCACTTCTTTACTAAAAAGACGCCAAGGACTAATCTGACCGGCAAGAATTACTTCTTTTACACTATAAGAAACAAAAAAATCAACCATACGCTGAAAATCACCTAAATCAAACCATAAGAGGCGATCAGCAAATTTTTTAATGCTAGGTGATGTCTCTTTCTTTATTGCTGCTACAAAAACCTGTGCCTTTTTCTTTTTTGCCTCTTCACAAAGAACAATTGGAAATCTGCGATTACCGGCAATCACACCAATTTTTTTCATAGAAGATTTTGTTTAGAAAATATCTGACTGCTATTTACTTGCGCGGCCTTGGTAGTGGCTATTCTTCACCTTGTGCACGAATATTACGCGCTCTTATTACCCCGCGTGAAGAGTTTTTTATAAAAGAAACTAAATAATTCACTTCCTGACAGGTAAACTTCTCTTCCATAATCTGCTTAATGGCATTCTTCATTGAAAGTCCTGACTGAAACAAAATCTTAAAGGCCTTATCCAATTCTTTAATGGTGGTTTTGGAGAAGTTGTTTCTTTTCAGCCCCACAAGATTTAATCCATAAACACGTGCAGGGTGGCCATCAGCCATAGCAAAAGGTGGGATATCCTGAACAACTTTAGAACAACCGCCAATAATTGCAAACTGTCCCACACGAACAAATTGATGCACAGCAGTCAACGCACTGATTAGACAATGGTCTTCTACTTGTACATGTCCGCCTAAGGTGGCGTTATTAACTAGTATATTGTAATTTCCAATCTTACAATCATGTGCGACATGCACATATGCCATAAGTAAGTTATTATTACCAATGATTGTCTTACCAGCCTCACCTGTGCCTGGATTGATTGTACAGAATTCACGAATAATATTATTATCACCAATTATAAGATAACTTTTCTCTCCTTTATATTTTAAATCCTGAGGTATACTACCAACAACTGCGGAACTAAATATACGGCAGTTCTTACCAATTTTAGTGTGACCAGTAATTACCGCATGCGGCCCAATAACTGTGCCTGCACCAATCTGAACATTCTCTTCAATAACTGCAAATGGGCCAACTTGGACCGAATCGTCAAGTTGTGCCTTAGGGTGAACTAAAGCATGTTTATGTATAGGACTCATAAGTATCCTTTTTTAAAATTCAGTTTTAATCTGCAACAGCAAACATAAGTTCTGCCTCTGCAACTACATTACCTGCAACCTTGGCAACACCGTGAACTGTTCCAGTGCGCGACTTTATCTTGCCAGCAATAACCTCAAATACGAGTTCATCACCGGGGAGAACAGGTCTGCGGAATTTGGCATTATTAATCATCATAAAAAACGCTAATTTCCCGCGATTTTCTTCTTGCGATAACATCATTACTCCACCTACTTGCGCCATTGCTTCCAAAATAAGCACCCCTGGCATTACTGGTCGCTGGGGAAAGTGTCCTCGGAAAAAATACTCATCAGGCCGGACGTATTTTACCCCTACTATACGCTTACCCTTTTCCATACTGATTATCTTGTCTACAAACAAGAAGGGGTCACGATGCGGTATAATACGCATAACCTGAGCAACATCCATTGAACCATCTTCTCCAATAAACGGCGGTTCTCCAAACTCTACTGCCGGTCGGGCAGGGTGTTGTTTAATTTTTTGGACTAGTTTTAAATTTAAAGAATGGCCACTACGCAAAGCGATAATATGGGCTTTTAATGGCGAGCCTAAAAGATATAAATCTCCTAATAAATCCATAATCTTGTGGCGCACAAACTCATTTTCAAAACGCAGTTTGTTTTTTATAATCCCTTGTTCACCAACCACAAGGGTATTAATGTAATTTGCACCTTTGCCTAATCCCTTAGAACGCAATACCTCTACCTCTTCAGCTAAACAAAATGTGCGTGCAGAAGCCAATTGTTCTTTGAAAGTCTTTTCTGTTACTACTATCTGCATAAAATCCTTAGCAATATAGGGATGATTGTAGTCTAAAGTATAAGATATTTTAAGCTCATCAGAAGGTAAAGCAACCAACGATGCACCATTATCTTGAACAAATAATGCCTCAGCTAATGTGTACCAAAAACGCGGTGCATCCTGCTCAATAATTGTTGCCTCTTCTAATACCTCAACGAATTGTCTACTTGAACCATCTAAACCAGGAACTTCCTCCGCATCTATCTGGATAATTAAATTATCTATGCCAAGACCGTTTAAAGCAGCCAGTAGATGCTCTATGGTATAAATCTTAATATCATCTTTTTCTAAACAGCTATAGCGTAAACTGCCCTCTTTGGGTTTTAGATTATCTACAGAGACCTTAATAGTAGGACAGCCTGCTAAATCCGTGCGTTCAAAAATAATACCAGAATTAATCGGTGCAGGCTTAAAAGATAAATTAACCTTTTCTCCAGAATGAAGACCAACGCCAGAAAGATTAGCTGGCTTTGCTATTGTCCTTTGTTTCTGCATAGTTTTTACTACTGTCCTTACAATTTTCTGACTACTTTTTTATCTTTTGGATTTGTTTTTGGATTTCTCTTACTGTATCAAAAAGTTTTGGTAGGTTCTTATAAAGCACCCGCACCTTTTTCTCTTCTTCTGCTGGTTGTGCAGGTGCACCCCAAACCACTTGACCACTAGGTATATCTTTAGATACCCCAGAACGTGCCATAACGATAACATTATCACCAATACTGATATGCCCCACAACCCCACATTGCCCAGCCAAAATCACATTATTGCCAATAACTGTACTTCCGGATATACCTGTTTGCGCAACAATAATACAGTTCTTTCCTATTTTAACATTGTGGGCAATTTGTACCAGATTATCAATTTTTGTGCCTGCACCAATGATGGTGCGGTCAAAACGCGCACGATCTACTGTGGTGTTGGCACCAATTTCCACGTCATCCTCTATGACTACATATCCAACCTGAGGAATTTTTTGATGTCTACCATTTACTGTTACAAAACCAAAGCCATCTGAACCAATTACTGCGCCATTATGAATTATTACGCGATTACCTATATAAGTGCGCTCACGAATAGAGACATTAGCATAAATAACCGTATCTGACCCAATCTGACAGGCTTCTGCAATGTAGACATTAGGGTAAATTACGGTATTGTCTCCAATAACAGTACCTTTTTCAATAACTGCACAGGCACCGATGCTAACATTTTTACCCAGTTTTACTGATGGGTCAATTACTGCCTTTGGGTGAATTCCCTGAAAGTGTTTTTTCTGCGAACCAGAAAATGCCTCTACTACTTTTACAAAAGCCAAAGAAGGATTATCCACGCGTATCCCTGGCTTTGACTTAAGTTCAACTGTTCTATCCACTATAATTGCAGAGGCACGTGTCTGGGATAAGAAACCAGCATACTTGGGATTAGCCAGAAAAGTTATATCTCCCTCTTGAGCATCTTCTATCCCTGCAAAAGAACGAATAATAACAGAACCATTACCTATAACTTCTCCACCAATAAGCTGAGCTATATCTGATAATGTCCTTTCCATAAATTGGCTTATTTTTTCTTTGGTGTAGAAACCTGTGTCGGTTTATTTTTGTTGATTATCTCAATAATCTTATCAGTAATGTCTAAACTCTTATCTTGATAGACAAGTACACGGTCGTTAAAGACTAAAGTATAACCTTGTTGCTGACAATATTGCTTAATTGCTTCATTGATATCCTTTAATAACTCCTTCATCTTCTCATCTTGCTCTTTTCGCAAATCACCTTGTTTAGAACGGTCAAATTCCTGAAGGTTCTTTATCTTATTTTCTAGCTCTGCTTTTTTGGCATCTTTTTCTTTGTCGCTTAAGAGATTCATTTTATCTTGAAACTGCTTTATTTCACTGACCATCTTATCACGCTCTTGCTCGTAAGCATTTTGTTTATCTCCCAGTATCTTGTCATATTCCTGTGTCTTGTAATATTCACTAAAAATTTTAGTCAAATCCACATAGGCAACCTTAAGCTGCTGTGCAAAACAAACATTACCTAAAAAAACAACACCCAAGCTTGCAAGCAAAAGCAAAACAACTTTTTGTTTCATCTCTTCCTCCTTTTATTGTCTAGTAGTAGCGGTTATCCCGTTTTACTTTCAAAACCAGTTTTTTTGTCTTTTCTGATGTTTTATAAACTTATAAGGGATTTTCTAAAGTGGTTGTCTAGAAGAGACTGTAGCCCATACTAAAGTGGAACATACCATTATCTTTCTCTGTCTCTCCTGACTCAGGATCTAAGGGGATACCATAGTACAAAAGAAGCGGACCTATAGGGGTTTTAATACGAAATCCTATACCTGTTCCTGACTTATAACCACCTTGTCCAATATCACTTGCCTTTGCCCAGACATTTCCTATATCATAAAAAACTCCCATCCGGATATATTTTACAAGAGGAACTACTAACTCGGCGTTTAACACTACTAATGACTCTCCACCAATGGGGTCTTTAGAAAGTGCATCAATTGGTCCTATAGAACGTTCATGATAACCCCGAACACTATAAATACCACCACAGAAAAAGCGGTCAAAAATAGGAATTTTTTCTGTTGAACTAAATGGCCGTGCATACCCAATTCTTCCACGTAGTTCTATCACTGAATCATGTGGAAGTGGCATATAGTGCTCTAATGTACCAGAATATTTCCAGAAATCCTTATCCCCTCCAAAAGGTCCGCCTGCAACCGTTAAGGCATTACCAAATACGTTGCCACGCAAAGGCACAAAGATATTGTCTCGGGTGTCCATAGTCACCTCAGTTGTAAAACTTGAGACATTGTTTGTGCCAACTTCAGCCAATAAATCATTTGAGGCAGTTTCTGTTACATCTGCAATACGAATACGGTCATAACGATAAACTGTGTTTATCTTCCAATATTCTCCTATCTCTTTTCCCAGACGCAGTGCTCCACCGGTTACCTTCTCATCATAACCATAACCTACATCTGTCTCTCGGTCATGTTGGGTCTGATAAATATCAAATCCAAAAGAAAGCGGATAATCAAACAACCATGGCTCAGTAAAACTTAGTATCATACTATCTGATAAAGAACCTATTGATGCACGTAGTTTTAGATTTTGACCTGCACCAGTAAAGTATGGCCAGTTTTTCCAATCAAAATTCTTCTGTTCAAGTTCAATAAACCCCACAAACTTCTCTACACTAGAGTATCCTCCACCAAAAGAAAGTTGCCCAGTCTTTGTTTCTTTTACCTCTACTACCAAGTCTTTATAATCTTCTTTATTGGTATCTTCAGTATCATACCGAATTTCCTCGAAGTAGCCTAGATTCTGTAGGCGCTCTTTGCTCCTTCTTAACTTATCCCCATCAAAACGCTCACCCGGTCTAATACGTAGCTCTCTGCGGATAACAATGTCTTTTGTCTTAACATTGCCCTGTATTTTAATTTGATTTACATAGATAACATTATTTTCAGTAATATTTATAATAACATCTACTCTTCCTGTATCGCGATTAAGGGCAGTGGTCTCCTGCACCTGTGCCATAATGTAACCACGGTCAAAATATAATCCTTGAATGTTAGAGATGTCTGACTTAAGTGCCTCATAGCTAAATATAGAACCAGGACTTGAATCTTTCACTTTAGAAAGTATCTCTGACTCCGAGATGTCTTTGTTACCCTGTACCATAAAACTACCTACTCTGTATAACTTACCTTCCTCTATTTTAATAGTTATATAAAGAAATCTACCTGAAGGATCTGTTTCAATCTCATACTTGGCGGTGGCATCAATATAACCATTATTATTGTAAAAAGTCTTGATGCGCTCAATATCCTCTTCTAAAACATCTTCCTTCAAAATTCCTGCGTTAAACATCCACGCACGTTTGGTTTTCATTATTTTTAAGATTCTTCGGTCAGAAAAGTGTAAGTTTCCTTCTATATAAATTGCCTGAATTCTCTGGCGTCTGCCTTCAGTGATATTAAATTCTAAAACAGCTTTACGTGTATCTGGGGCAATAGTATAAGAACTTTCTACCTCTACGTCTCTAAACCCTTTTTTGGCGTATAATTCCTTTAAGGCTTGGACGTCACTGGCTATTAATGCCTCATCTAAAGGTTGACCCTCTTTAGATTTTATAGTGTTTTGAATTGTCTTACTTGAGATTGCTAATCTTTTTTTTGCGCCAATGACCTTTATTTTATCAATAATAGGCCGTTCCTCAACTTTAATAATTACCTTTACTCCGTCTTTGTAAGGTTCAGTTGAAATTTTGATATCGCTAAAATACCCCAATAGATACAACCTCTTTAAGTCGTCACTGACGATGGTATCTTGGTAAACACTACCTACCCGAATTCGCAACTTTGAAAGGATAGTGGTTGTGCTTATAGAGGTATTTCCCTGAACTTCAATAGCGGTGATTGTCTTTCCCTGGGGCTGTAAGGTGGAATTATCCTGTGCCCATACAGCAAAAGAGGTAGCTATTATCAGGAAAGTTATCCCTACCACTATACTTCTCTGTTTTAATTGAACAATAAAATTATACATTTTTAGATCCTTGCTAAATTGAAATTAGTATACCATAGTAAAACTAAAAAGCAAAGAGTTTTTCCAGTTCCCAGGTCAGTTAGACAAACTTTTCAGGTTTGACTTTGTGTGTTTAATCCTTTCGTATATGAAATTATATTTTGCCGTATCATCTGAATAAAAGTATCCGCTAAAGCAGGGTTAAACTGTATTCCTTTTGCTCTTTCTATTTCAGCTAAGGCCTCCTCAACAGACAAGGCCTTTTTATAGTCACGGCCCGTAGTCAAAGCATCGTAAACATCTGCTAATGCTAAAATCTGGGCTGCTTGTGGTATTGCATCGCCACCTAAACCATGAGGATAACCCTTGCCATCCCAACGCTCATGGTGATAAAGAATCCAAGGTAAAATATCCGCCATTCCCTTTAATGGTTCTAAGATTCTTATAGCAATAATTTCATGTTTCTTGATAAAATCATATTCTTCATCAGTAAGACGCTCTTTCTTGTGCAGTATACTATCCGGAATACCAATCTTTCCCAAGTCATGTAAGAGGGCTGCTTTTCTAAGCTTCTCCTTTTCTTGTTTGCTCCATCCTAAACGGTCAGCTAATGATAAAGCATAGTGCATTACTCTGGTAGAATGTCCCTGAGTATAAGGGTCACGTGCCTCTAGGGCATTAACCAAGGACAAAATAACCTCAAAAAAAATTTCCTGATTGCGAATTTGCTCTTTTTTAAGCTCTTCAATTACATTAAGAAGTTGTCTGTTTTTTTCCTCCAAATCTGCATCTAATAATTCTAAGAACTGTTGCTCAAGTTGTGTTTCGCTGATAAACCTTTTTTGTAAAATATTTAAGCTTTCTTCATCAACAGTAGAAATTGGAGTAGTCTGACTATTTATTCTATCAAATAATATCGCTAGAACTTGACGTATTCTGTATTCTCTATGCCAAAGTAAATAACAAATTTTTACTTTTACCTTAAGGGCCTTTTCTTCAAACAACATACGCAAAGAAGCAGATAAAACTTCAAGCATATGACTAAATTCTTGTTTGCTAGCAGGTATTGCTCCTACCACCGCCTCAGAAGAATATACTGCCCAGAAACTACCTTTTATCTGCAATGTCTGACGAATCATTTGCCAAATTCGACGTATACTTGCTAAAGGCATATCTTGTAATTCATCTTTTAATGATTCAAATAGAATAAAAATGCAGTAAAGTTTTCTGCCAAAATAAAAACGTTGAGCTACAAAATCAAAATAGTAACAAAAATACCTCAGAGTGTAAAGACCGCGCACAGGATCTTGAGAAACTTTATGTTTTATCTCAGCAAGAGCAACTAAGTAACGTAGATATTTATAAAGAAGTATAAACAGAGAAAAGGTCAATATAGATAACGCAATGATGGCAAAAGATAATTCAATTCCCATAAATCTGAAAATTATGGAATACCAGAAACCAAGAATTAATACCCCACAAGTTATAATAAGTTGTATTCCTAATCCACCTATGGGACTTAAATAAAGAACCAAACCACAACAGACTAAAGCACCTAAAAGTGTAAGAAGCTTACTTTTTACTAAAAATTTTTGTGAAATAATGTTTAGAAAACCATTCAAATGAAGATATCCACCTGGCCATTTCCCTAGTGGTGTAATAACTGTATCGTGTAAAACTTCTGCGTCAGGATAGATAAACACTATACTATCTTTTAAAAAATCTTCTCCTAATAATTTTTTGAGTTTTTCTAAATTGGCATAGAGATCGTAAAATCTAATTCGTTTCACTACAGTTGGTGACGAAAAAGGGGGTAAATCAGCTGTTTGCATAATGGTCGGTTTCACTAAGTAATTTATAAAAAAAGAAGAAGCCATAATTTTTCCAGCGCGATATGGAACAAGCGGAATAAACTTTACCAGCTTTTCAGCACTTACCCCTAATGTAGTTGCAGCAAGCTGTAACGACAATGAATAAGCGGAATTAGGGAAAATATTAGTATTAGTATTAGTATTAGTATTTACATAAGCAAAAAGACGCCTGCTTACCCCATCTTTATCTGTAGGCACATCTACTAAACCTAGAACACAGTTAGGGTTATTTTGGAACTCAGGCTCTGGTAAAATAAAAGAATCACTGCCATAATAATTAAACATAAAAGCTAAAATAACCTTGGTATCAGTTATTTGTTTTATGGCCTGTGCAAAAGTTGTATCCTCTGTAGGGTCTTGGGATTTTCCTCTGAATACCAAATCAAATGCAACCACTTTTACTTTTTCTTCATTTAAGGTCTTTAGTAATTTTGCATAAATAGAACGGCGAAAAGGATAGATAGATTCTATCTTACTAATACTTTCATCATCAATACCAACAGCATATATTTTAAGCTTAGGCATGCGCTGAGTAAGGATTTTCTGAAAAAATGAATTGGAATGGATATAACGTAAAGGGAGGTCATCCAAAAAGAAAAATAACCTACACGGCCATAATAAAACAAGTGTGGTTATCAGAATAACAGTGAAAAACGCAACAACTTTAAGAACAAAGAAATCTCTATTTTCTTTCAATTGAAAAACTTTTTATTTTCTTTCTGATGCTGTTAGCCCTGCCTTGTCTAATTAGATACCTAAATCCTCTACTACTCTTTAGTCAAACTTATTTCATTACGCACAATTGTATTGTCTTTACGGATACCTAAACCGAATCTTTTTCTTTTTAAATAATCTATATGTCGACACTTAAGTTCACTAATCTCGCCATTAAAACTAAACTCATCACTATCACCAATTAGAACAACCGTTGAATTTAGCTGTTGGTATCTTTTTATCCCCATATCTATTAAACCCTTATAAAGGGCGTAAGAAGTCTGACCACCTGTTTTTGTAGGTGGGGTATTATCTTTGGGACAAGATATCAAGTTTAAATCAAACTCAGCTAATGTATAAATAAACGGTTCAGCAAAAGCTATTGAACAAGAAGTTATATATTCGGATAAACCACTTAATTTGATTATACGGCGTTTATTATTCAGTTGAGAACAAGCGTATGAAAAATATCTCTTCGGTAAGTGACTAAGCGACTGTGGGCCATAATCATGGTCAAGCATATACAGATCCAACGCATGTTTTATTAAACGTAGATTGGCTTCACAGGTCTTTGCTTTAGAATTCTCTACCCATTGGGCCAAGGGAATCAATGCAAGAAAGCTGATAATTCCTAGAATAACGATAGTTGTCAGAATTTCTAAAAAAGTAAAACTCTTTCCGTTAGATCTCATTTGCTATTTATTCACTAGAAACAATATTTTTACTTAACCCAGTTAGAATTTTTTCTCTGTGTATGTTTTGTGAAATCTTATCTATCCTTCAATTTGTGCCATATTCTCAAATCTAGTAAATTCTTTTAAGAAAGTTAAATTAAAAGAACCTACTGGGCCATTACGTTGCTTGGCAATAATTATTTCTGCCTTTCCTTCATTCTCAGGAGTAGGGTTGTAGTACTCTTCGCGTAAAATTAATACCACTAAATCAGCATCTTGCTCAATTGCTCCTGATTCGCGTAAATCTGAAAGTTGCGGACGATGGTCCACCCGTGATTCTACTGCACGGGAAAGTTGGCTAATAGCAATCACCGCAACGTCAAGTTCCCTTGCTAATGCCTTCAATGCCCGAGAAATATCAGAAATTTCTTGTTGTCTGCTTTCAGCTGAACCACTTCCACGCATCAATTGTAAATAGTCTACTATAAGCAATTTTATATTACAATTTGCTTTTAGTCTTCGTGCCTTTGCACGTAATTCTAATACTGAAATGGCGGGGGTATCATCAATAAAAATTGGTGCCTCAGAGAGTTTGCCTGCAGCAGCTGTCAAACGTGGCCAGTCAGAAGTAGCTAAATACCCAGTTCGCACTTTATTTGCATCTACTTTGGCGTGAGAACATAAAAGACGCTGGACAAGCTGTTCCTTAGACATTTCAAGAGAAAAAATAGCAAGAGGTACTTTGGCAATTACACCTGCATACTCAGCAATGCCCAACGCCAAAGCACTTTTTCCCATTGAGGGACGACCTGCGATAACAATTAAATCTGAAGGTTGTAAACCTGCGGTCATCCGATCAAAATCAATAAATCCGGTAGGAATACCTGTTACATGGGATTTATTCTGGTAAAGACGATCTATTGCCTCTATAGACTCTTTTATTATCTCTTTAATTGGTAAACAAGTAGATTGTGAACGTATATCACTAACTTCGAAAATAAGCCTTTCTGCCCGATCTACTAATTCATCTACTGGACCTTCATTCTCATGACAAAACTGAATAATTTTTTGCGCATTTGTAATCAAAGAACGCAAAATACTTTTCTCTTTAACAATAGCGACATAGTGAGCAATGTTTGCCGCAGAAGGAACAGTATTGACTAGCTCAGTAAGATAGCTAACCCCTCCTACCTCTTCGAGAACTCCTAAACGCTTCAACTCATCAGTGACAGTAATAAGGTCAACTGCTTTGTTTTGGTTATATAAAGATAATATTACTTCAAAGATAATGCGATGGGCATTCTTATAAAAAGAATCTTTAGTTATTGATTCAATAGCAAAACCAATGGCGTTCTCATCAAGTAACAAAGAACCTAGTACAGCCATTTCTGCTTCTATATTCTGAGGCGGGATAATATCTTTTGGAAAGGCTTCTTTGGTCAGATTTGCCATATAACAAGTCAATAAAGTGGAAGTAGTAATAAAAGATTATTTAAAAAATAATTTGCGAACCTAAAAAGTATTTGTTAAAAATAAGATTATTTCTTGACTACCCAAATCTTAAGCTGCCCTTCCACTTCTGGATGTAATTTTAAAGGAACTTGATAAATCCCTAAAGTCTTAATAGGTTCATTAATTATTATAGCACTTTCTTCAATATCTATACCCTCTTCTTTTAATGCTTGGCGTATTTCTTGCGGGCCTACTGACCCGTAAAGTTTGTCTTTTTCATGAACCAACACAGGTATAGTCAAAGACAAAGAAGAAAGTTTATTACGCAGCTTCTCTGCAGCTATCTTTGCCTGCTCAGCTTGCCGTTGGCGCATCTGTTTTATTTGTTCAAGCTTTCTAAGATTTTGCTCATTAGCAGGCAAAGCCAACTTACGTGGAAAAAGATAGTTCCTGGCATATCCATCTTTTACCTTCACAACAGCGTTTTCTTGTCCAAGGCCCTCAACGTTTTTGATTAAAATTACTTCCATATCTTTTCTCTCCTACTATAAACGAACATAAGGCAATAAAGCAAGATAACGCGCTCGCTTGATTGCCACAGCTAACTGCCTTTGATGTTTAGCGCAATTACTCGAAGAACGAGAAGAAACAATTCTACCGCGTTCTTTAATGAATGACTCCAAAACCTTAATCTCTTTATAGTCGATTTGTGATACATTATCTACACAAAAACGACAACTCTTTTTTCGTGTTTGTCCTATATTTGTTCGCTTCCGTTCGGTTTTTTTTCCACTTGAACCTTTTTTAGTTTGTGTCATTTATCTCTCCTTGCGTTTCATCTAACCATGCCGCCTCGCTAGTCTGCTCAGCAGCATTTGTCTCTTCCTCGGCTACATTAGTATTCTGGGCTTTGGGACCTAAGAACTGAACTCTTTCAGCCCTTACTTCTATAACTGTTCTTTTTTTACCCTGAGGATCATCCCAACTACGCATTTGTAATCTACCTTCTACAAAAACTGGACTACCCTTTGTAAGAAATTGATTACAGCTTTCTGCCAATTTATTCCAGGCCACAACATTTAAAAAACAAACTTCCTCTTTTACTTCGCCTGCTTTATCTCTAAAGCGATGGCTGACTGCCAGTCCTAAGTTAGCAACAGCAGTTCCTTGTGGAGTATATCTAAGCTCAGGGTCGCGAGTTAAATTACCAATCAAAAATACCTTATTAAGATTTGCCATACTACCTCCTATGCCTTGGTGGTAAGATTAAGAATCAAAAATCGCAAAATACTTTCATTAAGTTTCAACGTATTTCTTATTCTGGCAACCGCATGCGGATTAACATTAAAATGAATAAGGTAATATACACCTTCTTGTTTTTTCTTTATAGGATAAGCAAGTTGCCTTCTTTCAGACCATAAATTAGAATCGATTACTTTGCCTTCGTTTTTAGTAATAGTTTCTTGAATAAAATTAATAAGTTGGCTACGCTCATTATCTGAAAGTCCTGCGTCTAAAATAATCATTGCTTCATACTTATTCATTGTTTCCCTCTCTTCTTTTGTTGATCATCGCCATCGTTTTATCTATCCCTTCTTTTAACCAAAAATCTATTGCAAAACAAGCATGCTCAATAACCTCACCCAATCTTTGTTGCTCTTGAGTAGTAAAAGGTGAAAGTACATAATCTGCAGGTTCAGTTTTTGGTGTCGGTCTTCCAATTCCTATGCGCAAGCGACAAAATTCCTCAGTTCCTAAGTAGTTTATTATTGACTCTATACCATTATGCCCTGCAGAAGAACCACCGAGCTTAACTTGAATTCTCCCTAAGGGAAAATCCATATCATCGTGAACTATTAAAAGATCACGGCCATTAATACGATTTTTCTTGACTAATCTTGACACTACTGTCCCCGATAAATTCATATAAACTAAAGGTAAAGCTATAATCCCTCCAATTCCTTCATCTTTTTTTATCGTTGCAATAAATGCTTTCTGCCAAAAAACATATTTAAAATTAATCTGCTGTTCTTTAACATAAGCCCGAATAACCGTAGCACCAATATTATGCCTGGTAGAAAGATAACGCCTGCCAGGATTTCCTAAGCCAACTACCAGTTTCATTAATTAACATAACCCTTTTCGTTTATTTGCTTTCGGGCGTAGAAGTTTCCTTTACCTCTTCTTTCTTCTCCTTAATTACCTCTGGTTCTTTTAATTCCTCACCTTCAGCAGGAGCAGTTATTTCTTCTTTCATTGGAGCAGAAACAGCTACAACCACTGCTTCAGGGTCAGATAAAATCTTAACTTTTGGAGGACAGATTATTTCTTTAACATGTACGGCTTCACCAATTTTAAGATGGGATATATCAACCTCAATATGTTTGGGTATATCTGTGGGTAAACACTCTACTTCTATCTGCCACATTACTACTTCTAAAGATCCACCTTCTTGCTTAACTCCAACGGCTTCACCAACTGTTACAACAGGGACATTAACTTTTAATGTCTTAGTCAAAGATATCTCATGGAAATCAATATGAAGGATGTCGCCATGAACAGGGTCGTATTGTATCTCTTTAATCATACAGGAACGCGATTTTTTCTTATCATCTTTAATATGTAAGTTAATAATAGCGTTCTCCAACCTATGATGGTGATACAAAGTCAAGAACTCATGTCTTGATACCTTTATGGGTAAAGACTCTGTACCATTAGAATACACCACTGCAGGAATAAATCCTAACTTCTTCATTGCCTTGACTTCACTTCGTCCAATCTCTTGCCTTGGTTGAGCTTCTAGTATGAGGTTTTCCATTTCGCTTGTTTCCTTTCTTGAAATACAAATGTGTTTTATATGGGTTCCTTTAAGAACCTAATTTCTGTGGTCATCAAAAAGACAACTAATAGATTCCTCATTATGAATACGTTTAATTGCTTCACCCATTAAGGATGCAATAGATAAAACTTTAATTCTTGGGTGCTGTTTTTTAGGCGGTAAAGGTATACTATCAGTAATAACTAATTCTTTTAAATCTTTACATTCATCAATACGTTGCACAGCAGGACCAGAAAGCACTCCGTGAGAGATGGTTGCCCTTATCGAACGACACTTAGCCCTTTTAAGTGCCTGCACCGCTTCAATCAAAGAGCTACCCGTAGCAATCAAATCATCTACAATTACAGCATCTTTTCCCGTTACCTTACCAAGGATATGCATTACCTCTGTCTTATCTGGAGAATCCCTACGCTTATCAATTACTGCTAAAGCTGCACCCAATTTCTTAGCATAAGCACGAGCCATTTTAATTGAACCGACGTCAGGTGAAACTACAACCATATTCTTTGTAGCAAATTTTTTAAGATAATCTATAAAAACATTTATAGCAAAAAGATGGTCTACAGGTATATCAAAAAAACCCTGAATTTGTCCAGCATGTAAATCCATCGTAAGAATACGACTTGCACCAGCTACTGTTAAAAGATTTGCCACAAGTTTTGCTGTAATAGGAACCCGAGGTTGGTCTTTGCGGTCTTGTCTGGCATAACCAAAATAAGGTATCACCGCAGTAATACGACTGGCAGAGGCACGTTTTAAGGCGTCAATCATAATCAAAAGTTCCATTAACATATCATTAGGAGGTGTACAGGTTGACTGTATGACAAAAACATCTTTGCCACGAACATTCTCATTAATCTTAACACGCGTCTCCCCTTCACTGAATTGGCTAACTAAAGCGTCGCCTAAAGGAATATTAAGATAATCACAGATAGCCTTAGCTAACTTAGGATTAGAGTTACCTGTAAAAATCTTTAGTTTATCCATAACTACCTCATCTTCGTCTTTATTGGTTTTGCAGGCACTCCCACAACCGTTGTAAAGTCATCTACATTTTTATTTCTGGTAACCACACTTCCTGCTCCGGTTCTGGCTTGCTTACCCACCACCACTGGTGCTACCAATACTGTATCTGAACCAATAAAGGCTTTATCCTTAATAATCGTTGTGTTTTTATGTTTTCCATCGTAATTAGCAGTTACTGTTCCTGCTCCAATATTTACGGAATGCCCCAGACGTGCGTCTCCTAAAAAACCAAAGTGTTTTGCTCTACTACCTGAAGCAATTTTAGTGCGGGAGATTTCAATAAAATTACCCACTGTTACAAAATCATCAAGCCTTGTTCCAGGTCTTAACCGAGCAAAAGGTCCCACTGAACAATGGCTACCAATTTTAACATCCTTTTCAATAACTGTAAAGGGATAAATTACGGTGTCTGTCCCTATCTTTGCATCCCAGCTTATAAAGGTAGAGTCAGGATCAACAATAGTAACACCGTTTTTCATTAAATTTTCTTGAATACGCTGTTGCATTATTTTGTTAGCATAGGCAAGTTCAACACGAGAATTTACTCCCATTACTTCTTTCGGGTCATCAGCTTTTATTGATTCAACTACATATTCATCTTTATATAGCATTTCTATAATATCAGTAAGATAATACTCTTTTTTTGCATTGTTAGGTTTAATTCTTTTTATATAGCGTGCTAATTTTTCTCTCTCAAAACACAATATCCCCGTATTGATTTCTTTTATTGTCTTTTGGTATTCATCCGCATCCTTATCCTCGACAATACCACAGATAACATCATAAGAATCACGCAAAATTCTACCATACCCATCTGGCTTATCCATCTGGGCAGTAAGCAGGGTTGCCGCAGCCTTTGTCTCAGTATGATGCGCTATTAACTTTTTAACGGTATCAGGTTTTAATAAAGGATTATCACCATAAAGCACAATCACTGTTCCTCTAAAACCTGAAAGAAGTGGCAAAGCCTGCTTTACCGCATCAGCGGTTCCAAGGATGTTGCGTTGAATTGCTACACTGGCGGAGGCAGGTAAAAATGCCTTTACCTGCTGATATTGATACCCAACTACAACAACGTATCTTTTAATCCGCAGTTGTTTAACAAGGTCAAGCACGTAACCTAACATTGGACGGCAGGCAACTTCATGCAGAACCTTTGGTTTGTCTGACTTCATTCGCTCCCCCTTACCTGCTGCCAATATAATCGCTGCTATAGAATTTTTCATATTAAATTAAATTTACGATTTCAACTGGGACGTCTGGACTCGAACCAGAATAGCGAGACCCAAATTCTCGTGTCCTACCAATTGGACGACGTCCCAAAATCTTCTTTTTACTCGTCTCCAGTTGCTTTTGCTGCTTTCGGTCCCTTTTTTACTTCCTCTTCATAGGCTGCCAGAACCTTCTTTTGTAACAACTGGCGGAATTCTTGCGTAATTGGATGGGCAATATCCTTGTGTTCCATCTGAGCGGTATTTTCGTTACTTTGCGCCTGCTGCTTACTGTTTGCAGGTAATTGCATGCCACATTGGTTGCAGAACTTAGCTCGTGCCTCGTTTTTAAAACCGCACTTTGGACAAGGATATTTTACCTTACGCGAAGGCATGGCAATAAAAAGACCACTTGACCCCTGAATCACTTTGATATTTCTTACTACAAAAGCATTGTCAAGAGTTATCGTGGCATAAGCCTTTAGTTTCTTGTCAGGTGAATCCTTAAGAAAAACTCTTACCTCAGTAATCTCCATAGTTGCCCTCCTTCTTATAATCATTAGATGCTGTAAGCAAAAAATACTTTATTCCTGAAACTATTATGCAAACGGTTAAAAACTCTCTCAGCCTCCTTTCGTAAAGTAAATATCCCATATACCGCCAAGCCACTACCACTCATCAGAACCGTCTTCGCACCCGCTGCAAGCAATTTACTTTTCGCTTCTTTTAATTGTGGATATAAAATTTCAGCAACTGGTTCTAAACTATTAGATATTTCTTTAGTTAAAGCCGAGATGTTTTTATTTTTTAACGCTAAACAAATAAGTTTAGCATTAGTTCTTTTTTTTGTCAACCTTAAACTAGGAAATTTATCCCACGCCGCATAAATTTCAGCAGTTGACTTCTTTTTTGCTATTACTAGTATTACATGCCAAAGTCTTATTCTGTTTAATTCTGCTAAAGGTATTACTATCTGTCCCTTTCCTTTCACCCAAGCAAAGCGACAACCGTAGATAAAAAAAGGCACATCTGCACCAATATGAGAACCTATCTTAATCAACTGTTGTAAGGTTAAATTAAGCCTCCACATTTTGTTTAATCCAATTAGAACCGTCGCTGCATTACTTGAACCACCACCCATACCACTGGCTACGGGAATATTTTTTTCTATACATATATCTATTCCTTTATCTATTTTGTAAAGTTGTTTAAGAAATAAAGCACTCTGATAAGCAAGATTAGTCTTATCGGTGGGAACCTCAGTGTTGTTAACCTTAACAGTGACAAAACTATCTTCTCGAGAGATAAGAGTTATCTTATCTACTAAACTGATTCTTTCAAAGAGACTGTTAAGGCAATGGTATCCGTCCGGACGTTTTCTTAGCACAGACAAAGAGAGGTTTAACTTAGCAAATGAATCAAGAGTAAGTATTCTTGTGTCAAACACGTTATGTAAGAAAAGACGATACTGCGTTTTCTATATCAGCGGAGGTCAAATTGTATTCACGTAAAAGCTCATCGGGTTCACCTGATTGGCCAAACTTATTTTTTATATTAACCTGCCTTATTCTCACAGGATAACTTTCTGTAACTACTTCTTGAACCGCAGAAGCAAGACCGCCTACGTTGGAATGTTCTTCACAGACTACAATTCCAGAACACTGCTTTGCAGAAGTAATAATAGCTTCTTTATCTAAAGGAGAAATAGTGTGCATATTTATTACTCTTACTTTTATGCCCTTTTTAGCCAAGTTATCTGCTGCCTGTAAAGCCTCATAGACCATAATACCACAAGCAATAATAGCGGCGTGTTTACCTTCACGCAAGATTTGTGCCTTACCAAAAATAAACTTAGGTTTATTTTCTACAGTGGGAACTTTACAACGTGCAAGACGGATATAGAATGGGCCACTAGTTTTAGCAGCGGTCTCAACAGCATCTTTTGTCTGCGGACCGTCACAAGGAATAATAATATTCATATAGGGAATTGCCCGCATAAGACAAATATCTTCTAAGGCCTGGTGGCTAGAACCATCGGGTCCTACAGTAATACCTGCATGGCTGGCAACAATCTTTACATTAAAATTATTATAGGCAATGGTGTTTCTAATCTGCTCCCAAGCCCGACCCGTGGCAAACATTGCAAAACTGGAGGCAAAGACAATCTTACCACATGAGGCAAGACCTGCCGCAGTAGCCATCATATTTTGTTCTGCTACCCCAAAGTTAAAAAACCGAGTGGGAAACTCTTTGGCAAACATAGCGGTTTTCGTTGAAGTAGATAAATCTGCATCTAATACCACTAATTCTGGTATTATTTTACCCAGTTCTACTAATGTTTTACCGTATATGTCACGTTGATGTATAAATTCTGCCATACTTATGCGCACTCTGTATCTTGTTCTAACTCTTTATAAGCTTTTGCTGCCTCTTCATTAGTAGGTGCACAACCGTGAAAATTACAAACATTCTCCATAAAAGAAACCCCTTTCCCTTTAGTTGTTCGTGCAATGATTACAGTGGGTTTACCTTTATAATTTTTTGCTGCATCAAATGCCTCAAGAATTTGACGCATATTATGCCCATCGATTTCTATAGTATACCAACCAAATGCCTGCCATTTGGCAACAAGAGGCTCAAGATTCATTATCTCATTAGTTCTGCCGTCTATCTGAAAACCATTATAATCTACGATTGCACAGAGATTGTCGCACTTATAATGGCTGGCAGCCATAGCTGCCTCCCAAATATTTCCTTCTTGAATTTCACCGTCACCCATTAAACAATATACTCGATAATCTTTTTTATCAATCTTGCCAGCAAGACTCATACCTAAAGCAACAGATAAACCTTGTCCCAATGAACCAGAAGCTACCTCTACCCCTGGTGTGCGACGGTCAGGATGCCCCTGAAGAATTGACCCTAATTTACGAAGATTTGTTAACTCTCCTTTAGGGAAAAATCCTCTATCTGCAAGCACGGCATACCACAAAGGACAACAATGCCCCTTGGATAAGTGAAAACGGTCACGGTCAGGCCATTGAGGTTCGTTAGGCCGATGGCGCAAAACTACATAGTAAAGAGCAACTACTATATCCGTAGCAGAAAGGCTTCCTCCAGGGTGTCCCGAGCATGCCCTACAAATCATCTCAATAATCTGCTTTCTAATCTGGCGTGCCTTTTTTTCTAATTCTTTAATTTGCTTGTCATCTATCTCCATATTATTTTACTTTCTGATTAAGCAACTCAAGCTTTTCTTTAATTGAACCTTTATCTGGAGCTAGACTTAATGCCTTTTCCAATTTCTCTTTTGCCTTATTAAAATCCTCAATCTTTAAATAGGCCTCTGCTAAATGTTCGAAAATAACTGGGTCCTCAAGAAGCTGTGCAGCTCTTTCTAATTCTCTGATTGCCTCAGTTAATTTGCCTTGTTTAAAATAAAGCCAGCCTAAACTATCAATATATGCACCATTATTAGCATCTAAAGAAAGAGCTTTTTTAATAAGAATTTCTGCTTCCACTAGATTTTGATTTTCTTCAACATAGACATAACCAAGATAATTTAAAGCTGGATGATAATCGGGCTTTAATTCTATGACTTTCTTTAGATATTCTATTGCTAATGCACGGTTTTTTTGTTCATCCACAATATAAGCCAAATAAAAAAATGCCTCATAATCCTGTGGTGCTATTTCAGTAACGGTCTTAAAAGTTTTCTCAGCAGCTGGAAAATTCTTTTGCTGTAGGTACAAGAGTCCCAAACTCTTATAAATTGTTACGTTGGTAGGGTCCAATTTAACTGCGTTTTGCAAAGCAGACTCGTACTCTTTACCTGCCTCTGCAACATTATTTTGAAAGAAATATAATAGTGCCAAAACTGCATGTGGTTCAACAGCATCAGGGGCTATTTTGATAGCAGTCTTAAGTTCTTCAATTGCTTGAGATACTTGATTTTTCTTTAAGTAGGCACTGGCCAATGCTAAACGAATAGTAACATTATCACTATCGAGCTTAAGCGCCTTTTTATATTCTGAGATTGCTGCTTCTATTTGTTGGTTTCTTTCATAAATACCACCCAGAATAAAATGTGTCAGAGCATCCTTAAGTTTTATATCTCTTGCCTGTATACAGGTAGTTGCCAACAAACAAATCCCTAAGGTAATAGTAAATAGCCTAGTATAACTAGATATATTAACAGACATTTGTTCGGAAGGATTATTTTCTTATAATTTAATCATTTATGGTTAAAAGTCCTGTGGAAAAAAATATCCCTTTTTATTTTGGCGGTTTAGTCTTACTAGACACAACAAGTTAAAGACAGAAAAATCACCCGCCTCTTTCTTTAATAAAAATGAGTTACTCAATATAAGCTTTCTTAATTTTAAATCTTAACCCCAATCACGTTTCTTGAGGTGGCGACGAAGGCGACGCATCTTTTTTCTTTTGTGCGTCCTTATCTTCCTTCTTTTTCGTTTCCTTCCACAAGGCATCTGTGCCTCCGTTAGTAAATTAGTTTGTTTAGAGGATACTCAATAATACCTTCTGCACCTGCCTTTTTTAAAGCAGGAATTAAATTTCTTACCAGATGCTCATCAATAATCGTCTCTACGGCTACCCAACCTTCAGTAGTAAGGTTTGAGATGGTTGGTTTTCTTAAAGCCGGAAGAATTTTAATTATTTTCTCTACATCTTTTTTCTGCACATTCATCTTCAAACCAACTTTTCCTTCAGCAGCAATAGCCCCTTGTAATAACAAAGCAATCTGTTCCATCTTAGCTCTTTTGTTCTTATCACGATAAGACACTGGGTTAGCAATAAATTGTGTTGTAGATTCACAAAGAGTTGCAATCTCTACTAATTTATTCGCTCGAAGACTTGACCCTGTCTCAGTTAAATCTACTATTGCATCTACTAATCCTGCATTAACCTTAACCTCTGTTGCCCCCCAAGAAAATTCAACTTCTACCTTCACCTTTAGTTTAGCAAAGTAGTCCTTGGTAACATTAACTAATTCGGTAGCAATGCGTTTTCCTGCCAGATCTTTTGGTGATCTATACGGGCTATCCTGGGGAACAGCCAAAACCCAACGAACTTTATTCATACTCTGTTTTGCATAGACCAAATCACAAATTCTGATTACCTTTGCACGATTTTCCAATATCCAATCATTCCCAGTAATACCACAGTCCAATGCTCCATCTTGAACATAACGAGCCATTTCTTGAGCACGTAAGAGCACTGCCTCTATCTGTGGGTCATCAATGGAAGGAAAATAAGACCGTTCAGAAGAAAGTAAAACCTTAAACCCAGCTTTCTGAAACATCCGAAAAGTTGCTTCCTGCAGACTTCCTTTTGGTAAACCCAGTCTTAATTTTTTTTCTACCATAGATTCTGCCCCTTTTTAATCCAAGACTTAAAACACGAATTGTTATTATAACCAGAGACTAACTACTTGTAAAGGACAATTTTATACTTAGTAACCTTTTTCCTTTACAAGCCGAAATAGCTTAATATAATAATTATATCTTCTTCATATAAGAATATTTACTTTTTAGCAATTAGCTCTGGGAGGTAGCAATGCTTAAAAAAATCCACGGTAAAGATTGGCAGAAACGAAAAAAAAGATTGATAATTATAATGGCTGCTCTTATTTTGCCAGGTTTTTTATTCTTTGGTATCTACTCATCATTTCGTTCCTTAAGTCGACAAACTGAAAATGCTTATGGATGGCTTTTCGGCAAACCAATCAAAGAAGAAGATTATGTAGCTGCGGCTAAGGCAATAGATATTCAACTTAAGGTTTCTTTAGGCGAGGCCTTCTATCAATTACAAAAGTTTTTCCCTCGTGATGAACTTGTGCGTCAAAGATTGGTGATGCTAAACGAAATTAAAAAAAGAAAGATACGTGTTTCAGATAAAGAAGTAATTGACCAGATTCAAAAGGATCCTTCTTTTTACAGAAAAGGAGTTTTTGATAAAGAACTTTATGAACAAATTATTCGCTATGGCTTAGGTATTTCTGCTAGAAATTATGAGGAAATTACCCGTCAGAACTTAGCTATACGTAAACTCTTTGAAGAAGTAACTAAAAGTGTCTTGGTTTCTGATGAAGATCTTAAAGAAATCTATCAAAAAGAAAACCAACAGTTTAGTGTTACTTACATTGCAGCAATACCCGAATCCTTTATTAATTCACTTGAGCCGACAGAGGAACAGTTACGTCAATATTTTGAAGAACACGCTGGGGAATTTCAAACTAAGGAAAGATTTGTCCTTGAATATGTAAAGTTAGAAAATAAAGACCAGATTCCTGACCTTACACAAAGATTATCAAACAAGCAGACATTTGAAAAAATCTGTCAGGATTATAATCTGACTGCTATGACTACTGAGCCCTTTAGTCTAAACGAAAGTAATATTATACCCTCTATTGGTTTATCAAAAGAACTGTCAGATATGATTAAACAATCTAATCCAAAAACAGTTTTACCCGTTGTTGAGGTGGATAAAAAGTTTTATCTGGTTAGAATTAAAGATAGATACCCTCCTGGCCTTGCTAATTTTGAAACAGCCAGGGAAGAAGTAAAAACAAAATTTATTAAAGAAAAAAGCCGCCAGCTTGCCAAAGAAAAAATTGAGGCTTGTGCTGCCAAATTAAAAGAAAAGAATGTCTCTAACAGAGAAGATTTTATAAATGTGGCCAAAGAATTTGGACTGAAGACACAAAACACATCTTTATTCGGATATAACAGCTATATTGAGGGCGTAGGTTTATCTAACGCCTTCTTTAACGAGGCCTCAAGCTTAAAAGATAATCAGATAAGCCAAGTTATTGAGATGCCGTCTGGATTTTACTTGATTATGGTAAAAGAAAGGCCTGTCTTTGATCAGCAAAAATTTACCCAAGAGAAAGAACAATTACGCCAAAAAGTTCTTACGGAAAGAAAACAAGAATATTTTGATAACTTCATAAAAGACCTAATGAAAAAAGCTGAAGTAAAAAATAAATGAAAGACAAATAAATTTGGCCGGATATTTAAATCCGGCCTTTTCTTTAATCTGTTCCTCAAAAAGTTAACTTACTTTTATTGCTTGGACAGGGCACTGCTGTGCAACTTTTTTCACATCATGCACTGAACAACTCTGTTGTTTTACATGTGCTATACCATCCCCCTCTACTTTAAAGACCTCTGGGCATTCCTGTTCACACAAACCACAACCTACACAGGTTGAGCTATCTACGGTTACCTTTGCCATAATACCACTCCTTCTTAACTTTTAGGCAGCAGAAGCTGCGGGTTGTTCTTCTATACGTAACCCATAAAAAGCAATATTTGTATCCGCAATTTCCTGAATCTGTTTTATCTGCTCAGGCTTATCTAGAATGTGTTTAAACCTTCCCTGTGTTTTTAAATACTCTTCTACAGGTTTAGGAGAAATTTTTCGAACAGCGGTCAGTTTCCCGTATTCATATTCTATAAGAGGATACAAACCGGTCTCAACAGCAAGTTTACCTATCTCTATTGTCTGCTGAGGACTATACTGCCAACCTAAAGGACAAGGCACATGAATCTGAATATATTTTGGTCCTTTTATTGAACAGGCTTTTTTTACCTTTCGCTGAATATCTTGAGGAAAACCTATACTAGCTACCGCAACATAAGGAATGCCATGAGCACGGGCTATCTCAGGCATAGGTTTTTTAGGACGAAGATTTCCCCAAGACTGACTTCCTTTAGGACTGGTGGTAGTATGCGCAAGTAAAGGCGTTAAACCACTACGTTGAATACCTGTATTCATATAAGCTTCGTTATCATAGCATACATAAAGCACATCATGGCCCCTTTCCATCATACCTGAAAGTGCCTGCAGACCGATATCTGCTGTTCCACCGTCACCGGCTTGAGCTATTACATTTATTTGTTCCTTCTTCCCTAAATATTTTAGTGCTGCCTCTACTCCTGAAGCAACTGCTGCGGCGTTTTCAAACAGTGAATGAATAAAGGGCACCTCAAAAGCAGATTCAGGATATTTGGTAGAAAAAACTTCAAGACATCCGGTGTTATTGACTACAATAGTGTTTTTTCCTGTAGCCTCTAGAACAAGCCTTACTGCTAAGGACTGGCCGCAACCCGCACAGGCAGTATGGCCAGGGCTGTAAACTGAATTATTCATAGTTCTCCTTTATAAGTTCTGGTTTTAGGTCAATAAATTCATTATCTACTTCGCGTTTACTTATTATACTAAAAATCTGTTTTATGGAATCCATAGTAATATCACGACCACCTAAACCAAGTATAAAGCTTGAAATTGTTTTTGGTCTTTTGGTTTTGTTAAAGAAAAGAGCTCGAATCTCCGACGCAAGCGGAGCAAAGGAACCTAAAGAAAGAGAACGGTCTATTACTGCTACCTTGGGAACATTTTTCAATGCTTCATAAACTGCCTGAGCAGGAAAAGGACGAAAACAGGTTATTTTTAATAATCCAACTTTTTTACCTTTTTGCCGCATCTGATCTATTACATCTTTTATTGTCCCGCAAACAGACCCCATTGCTACAATAACTTTTTCTGCACCTTTTAATTGATATCCTTCAACTAACCCATCATAGCTTCTCCCAAATATCTTGGCAAACTCCATTGTTAATTTTGGTAAAAGCTTTAAAACTTTTTTGTGTGTCTGATGAATAGCATAACGTGTTTCCATATAATAGTCAGGGTCAGCCAAAGGGCCAAGTGTAAGTGGATTATCTACATCCAATTTATAAAGGGGCTTAAATGCAGGTAAAAATTTATCTACCTGCTCTTGACTTGGGACATCAACTATTTCTATCCCATGGGTCAAAATAAAACCGTCCATACATACCATTACTGGAAGCATAATGGATTTATCCTCTGCCAAGCGATATGCCAAAATATGAAAATCCATTGCCTCTTGGTTATTTTCTACATAAAGTTGGACCCAACCTGAATCGCGTAACGAAATAGTGTCTTGATGGTCATTCCAAATATTAATCGGAGCAGACACTGCCCGATTTGCATCAGTAAGAACTAATGGTAGACGTAAACCCGCAATATTGAAGATTACCTCCCCCATTAAAAGTAATCCTTGGGAACTGGTAGCAGTATAAGAACGAACACCTGTAGCCTCAGCTCCTAAAACTACCGAAGCAGCCGAATGTTCTGACTCTACATTAACAAACTCTGCTTTAAGATGCCCATCGGCTATCATCTGAGCTAATTCTTCAACAATATGTGTCTGAGGAGTAATAGGATAGGCAGAGATTACTCCTGGGCGACAAAGCGCTACTGACTTTGCAACTGTCATTGAACCTTCTAGAAATTCTTTCATCTTTTCCTCTTTTTTGCTACTTATATCTACTTAGATTTATCTTCTTTAACCATTTCAATTTCTTTCTTGGGACATATCATCGCACACATACCACAACCTTTACAATAAGACAAATCAACTTCAAAAACATTTTTGGCAGTCTCTTTAACACAATTTTCTGGACAAACTAAAACACAAAGCTTACACCCCAAACAGTTTTTCTTCAGAAAATTAGGTTTAGATTCTATCCTCCAAGAACCTGTCTTGTTCTTACGACTTGAACCTGGTTTTGAAACAAGTGGACCAAACATATTGTTTTCCCTTTTTACAAAATTCTTATCGCATTAAGTTTTTCACAAACTCATAACCTTCCTTAATGGAAGCGATGTTTCCCTCTAAGGCCTTTCCACTAAAACGTTGCTTAACCGCTTCAACCAATGCCTCAACATCTAACTCGCCTGTTGCTGCAGAAAATGCACCTAAGAGAGCAGTATTTCCTAAGGGTCTGCCTATATTCTTTGCAGCAATATCGTTTGCGGGGACAATAATTACCTTTTGCTTTGCTTTAACCTTTGGAATGTCAATGCCTTCTCGTTTGTTCACAATAGCTATACCATTTTCCTTTAAACCCGCAAAACAATTAAAACCCCTTAATAAAGTAGAATCCACAATAATAATGTAATCTGGTTCATAAATCTGGCTACGTAGACGCACTGGTTTATCATCAACTCGGACAAAGGCATTCATCGGTGCACCCATACGGGCAGCTCCAAAATGGGGAAAGGCATAGGCAAATTTACCTTTAGAAAAATATGCGTAACCTAGAATAGAAGCAGTGGTAATTGCCCCTTGTCCTGCCCGGGCATGTATTCTGATTTCTTTCATCAATAACTCCTTGCTCTTCTGGTAAGTTACTAAGAAAAAACAGACCTATTTTAATACTCAACTTTTGTGTTGTCAATCAATATTTATTTTTTTATAGAGTGATAGTGGCAAATTAAGGAGAAGAAGATAATTTCGAAGTTATCTTTTGCAGAACAGTAAAAACTCTTTCTGCCTCAGTCTCGGACAAACCTCCACAACCACAGCTAGGGCTAACCATCAGTTGGTCAAACAACATTTGCCTACTGATACCTTTCTTAACCAAAGCATTTAAAGCTTCCTCTAAATGCGGATATAATGATTCTACAGACAAACCCTCACTAAATGACGTTGTCGGAACAATACCCCAACACAGAATGCCACCTCTTCTTAAGAAAGAATTTATATTTTCAGCGTATAAAACCAACTTATCCCAAAACCCATAAGCATCAAAACTAATTAGTCCTATACTTTCTATTTCCGTAAATAATGACCAATCGGTATTACCACAACAATGAACCCCCACAGTTACTGACTCAGAAATAATATCTTTAGCCAATTCTGCCAAGGTAGTAACAACCTGTTCTCTATTAAGGGGAGTGAAAGCTGAGCCGAAGGAAGTAAGATATGGCTCGTCAACAAATACAATTATCGGCTTATTAAATTTACTAAAGTACTTAATCTGCCACTGTGCTTTCATTACCAAAGATTTTACTATCACTTCTTTAAATACCTCATCATGCAAAATGGCTGTTCCTTCAGAATTATTAATACTTGCTGCCACTGTAAATGGGCCGGTAATTTGGCATTTTATACCTAAAATCCCCTCTGTGCCTTGCTCTTCCAGGGCCTTGTAAAGTGCGTATATACCTTGGGCATAGTCAGCACTAATAGCAAACTTCTGGATTTGGCCAGCAATAATCCGACTATAAAATATCTCTAATTCTCGCTCTCTATCACGTTCATCAAAAAATATTCCGTCGGCAGTAACACGCACACAAGGCATGCCTTCTGTAAACTGAGTAACCATGCCTTCTCTTATATCCCGTTTAGGAAGCTGCGGCCAAAAAGGCACCTTGGGCACATAACGTAATACAAAATTTACTGCCCTGGTAGCATCAGTAAAAGGAAGACTTCCTATACCTGTAGCACACCCTTGAAACTGCATAATTTAAAAATAATTAATATTGATTTCTTACTAAACTACTTTATCGAAAACTATATGGCGGTGCTAAACTTTTAAATAGTCACTTCTTTTATTCTATACTGAAAGGCCTGTTCGAAATTAAAGGCTTCTTTGAAATCCTCTAAAGTATCTTCCTCGTTTTTAGAAAGAATTTTTTTCTTAACCATATTGAATACAATGTTCCCAAAATCAAGGCTACTTGAAATACCCCAGTGTTTTAATACTGTCTTTGCCATTGGACCGTACTCTTTCAAAGCAAGCTCTCTTATTCCTTCTAGAAGTATCTTTGCACTTACATGGCCGGCTATCTTAAATTTGTGTTGTGTATACTCTAATGCTGCTAATACAAATTCATAGCTATCCGGTCTATAACGCGGATCTTCTTCGTAAATTTCTTCAACTAGGTCATAAAAATTTTTTCTTGATGACATATTATTTTCAAAAACTTGTTGGTAAGTTAATCCCAGTTATTTCTTTTACCTTTTGTGCCGCCAACTGCTGAGTTTGATTAATTGCTCGTTCCAAAGCATCGCGAAGTTCCCGCTCTAAACTTTCCACAGTAATTTCTGTTAATGGCCTATTAATCCGTATTCCCGTAAGTTTCTGAGCACCATTCATAGTCAGAGATACAAGACTATCTTTGCTTTGTACAGTAATGATAGTGTTCTCTAACGTCTCTTTAACTGTCTTAATTTTTTTTTGCATTTCCATAATATTTTTTAATTGCTCAAACATACTAACTCCTTTAAAAACCTAAGTCTTCTGCTACCATTAATACAGTTAATCTTCCCTCTGTTACTTCCGCTTCTACCACCAATAACTGACAACACATCCTCTTGTATTGTGGAGCAATACACTTATAGTTATCACAAGCACCCGTATGAAAACAAGGTGTATCCCATTTAAGTCGTTTACAATTTAGCGGGGTAACATAATTACGTGCACGCTCTATGGCCTTTTCAAGAGTAGGGACAATTTTATTCAATCCACATATTACAATAGTATGCGGCGCATCTGCAATGCCAGCAATACGGTGACCGAAGGCACTTAAAAAAACTAATTCTCCTGTCTCAGCAATGGCGTTGGCGCTGGTAAGAAAAAAATCTGCCTGCGCACCAAGTCTGCGCATCCGCATACTTTCCTCACGACTTAAAGAAGGGTCGTACTGATTGAATACTTTATTGCCTCTTGTCTCTAACATCTCAATTATCTCCAACTCATCTAGTGTCTTTGAACCACTAAAACCAACGGTTGCTTCCTCAGGAATAATATCTAATAGAATACGATGGACATCGTCTCTGTTTTTGCAGAGTATACCTTCAATATTGCGTGCCTTCCATTTCCTAATTAATTCGCTGGCTTTTTCCTGCATTTGAGTAATCTGTTAATAAGCTGGTTAGTGGAGATAAACTTTATACCTTTTTTGCGTAACATAGCCAAAGTCTTCTCCTTGCCTTCTTCTGAAACTGCCTTTGTTGCATTTATTACTAAATAGGTCTGTTTCCTCCGTTTTAATAATCCTAAACAAGCTGCTTTAACACAAAAATCTAATGCTACACCATAAACATAAGCAACATCAAATGGCTTTAAAACCTTATCTGCTTTAGGATTGGAGAACATATCAAAAGTAGTTTTAGCAATTATAATCTGTTTAGTTCGTTTTGCTATGGTAGCGGATATTTTTTTCTGACCTGCAGTTGCCTTTACACAATGTCTGGGAAACAATTTAAATTCTGGGTCATTCTTTCTGTGAGTATCCACTGAAGAAACTATGGGTATTTCAAGAGAGTCTGCTACAGCGGTTAATTTTTTAAGATGACTAATTATTTTTTCTGCCCCTTTTACGTAAAGGGCACCTGATGGGTTCATAAAATCAAACTGGGTATCCACATCAACAAAAACAATTCGTTTCATTTTATTCCCCTTGCTAGATCCCTTGCGGTTTTTTTAGCTAATTTTTCTAATTTATCAGTTGGTTCTACCACAAAGTTAGTAGGATAGGTTTTTGTTATTTCTTTTAGCTCACTAGGTAAACTGGCTATTTGTGCCTTGGCGTATTGGCAAATCTCTGTTAAGGGTGGTAATGAATAAATACAATGGCCACGTTCAATAACTTTACGTAAAAGCACAGTACCTTTCTGTCTTTCAGACTCAAGGGCAAGTACATCTTTTTTTATTATACCTTTTTTATCAAATAAACGGAAAATCTGTTTTCTACCGGGTAAAGTAACTTTTGCTGAACTTAGTTTCATAGTAGGAAGGAACTCACCATTTTCTTGTGAGACCTCAACTAATTTATAGATTGCATCCAAGGCAGGGGCATCAAAACTTGTCCCAAGGTGTGTACCAACACCAAAACTATCAACACAGGCACCTTTTTTTAATAATTTTTGTATTGCATATTCATCAAGATTGCCACTGGCGACAATACGTAGTTCTGGAAGTCCGTGTTTATTAAAGAGTGTTCGTGCATATTTTGACAGAGAAATAATATCTCCGCTATCTAAACGAATACCATTTAGCCTTTGACCATTTTTCTGCATCAATAGTGCAATCTTTAGGGCATTTTTTATACCCTGCTTGGCATCATAGGTATCTACCAAAAGAACAGAATTCTTTGGAAATAACTGGGTATATACCTTAAAACTTTCTAGTTCATCTGCAAAAGCCATCACAAAGGAGTGTGCCATAGTTCCTATAACAGGAATCCCAAGCTCTTTTGCTGCTAAAACATTAGAGGTTCCCTGACAACCCCCTAGATAAGCTGCCCTTGCTACGTAAAAACCTGCAGTAGGACCGTGAGTTCGCCTAAGAGAGAAATCATATACAGGTCGTCCTTCTGCTGCAAGAACAACTCTGGCGGCCTTAGAGGCAACCATAGTTTGCAAATTAATGGTTGAGAGTAAGAAACTTTCTATTAATTGTGCCTCTATAATCGGAGCACTAACGCGTAATACTGGTTCGCCAGCAAAAAACACTGTGCCCTCAGGCATCGCCCAAACATCACCACTAAATCGCATTTTGGCAAGATAGTCTAAGAAGCCATCTTCAAAAATTCCTTTTTGACGTAAATACGCTATTTCCTCGGGTTTAAATTGCAAATTTGTCAAGAAATCAATAACCTCTTCCAACCCGCTAAAAATAAGGAATGACCTTTGACGGGGTAATTGCCGAACAAATAGTTCAAATGTAGCTACTGCGTTAGGTTTATAGCGCCAATAACACTGCGCCATTGTTAATTCGTAAAAATCAGTTGTTAATGCAGAAAAATTTTTTTCCATTGCTTAATTTTTAGTTACATCGTTAATCAACTGCTTTAATTCTTCCTGTGGAAACCTAGTAGAGCGGTAACGTATCTGAGCATCTTTATCAATTAAAATATACATAGGAACACCCAATACATCATAAAGGTCAGCAACAGTTGCCTGCTCATCTAAATAAAGTGGGAAACCCAAAGCATAATTCTGCTTCAGTCGCTGTACCCTTTGACTGGACTCTCCAACATTAATCGGTAAGATAATAATCCCTTGCTTCTCATATTCTGCAAACTCTTCATTAAGACGTTTTAGTTCTTTCAAGCAGAAAGGGCACCAACTTGTCCAGAAAAAAAGAACAGATGCTTTGGCATCTTTAAAACTAGAAAAATTGACAACCTCACCTTCTAAATTTTTTAAGGTAAATTCTTTTGAATAATAGCTCTCAGAAGCGCCCAAAGGGCTTATTAATAATAAACAGAAGAAAATAAGCAATGGAGAAACTAAATTATTTTTCATACAAATATTCTCCTTATTGCAGAAACTATGAAAATCAATCCAAAACCTATTAAAACCGCAGCGCATATATACTCAACATACACCATCCACTTCCCAGCTTTAGGCAGGTGTAAAACTTTCGTGCCTAATGTTCCTGCTAAAATTAGCAATATTCCCATACCATAACCAAAGACTATTAATAAACTGGCACCATATGCAACTTTATGAGTAGTAGCTACATATAAAAGAATTGCCCACAAAGCAGGTGCCACACAAGGTGAGGCAACCAACCCTGAAACAGCACCAAAGAAAAATATGGTTAATGGTCCTTTTATTTTTATTTGGTTACTTTTAACAACAGAAGGAAGCTTCATTTGTACTACTCTCATCATCGTTAATCCAAATAGAATAAAGACTATTCCTACTATTACCTGTGTAACTGGATGTCTACTAATTGTCCCAAACATCTTTCCACTTTGAACTGCCATAAGACCAAGAACAGCATACATTGAAGCTATACCTGATACATAAATAAAACTATAGAGCAATCCTCTAAGATGCGAACCTTGTGCATTAATCCCGATATAGCTAATGGTAATAGGAATTAACGGATATACACAGGGAGTAAAACTTAAACCTACTCCTCCCAAAAAAGCTATAATAAAATCTGGCCAGTTACCGGAGAGATTCATCTAGCCAATTTAAGTAATCTTTATTACCAGCGATTATAGGAAGCGCAATGATTTCAGGTACAGAATAACTATGTAACAACCGAACCGTCTTTATAAGCGAATTCAATTTTTCTTTCTTGGTTTTAATCACCAAAAGAAGCTCTTTAGCTTTATCTATTTTCCCTTGCCACCAAAAAAACGAGTCTATTTTGTCAATAATATTAACACAAGCAGCAAGTTTTTTCTCTACAATATGCTGAGCAATCTGCTGTGCCTGCGCACGTTTTGGTACAGTTATAAAAACCACAATTTTCATGGCCTTTAAAATAGTCTTTTCACCAGATTAGCTATACGAACACCATAACGTTGACATTCTTTTAATACCCTTGCATCTGGGGCCCCGATAGCTACTGGGCCATAATGGTCACCCTGATAATCACCCTGAATTATCATACCATGAATAAGCATGGCATTCAAGATATCTAAAATCGTAGTCTCATTTCCACCACCAATATTTGCACTTGAAGCAAAGGCACCGCCTACCTTGCCATCTAATTTTCCGTGAAAACGAACTGATTCGTCAAAAAGCTTTTTTATCTGATAAGCCATTGTTCCGTAATAGGTAGGAGAACCTACTATGATTGCGTCGTAATCCAAAAGTTGTTGTGCTTTAACTTCATCTACTTCTTTTACCTCTACTTCTAAATTCTCTTTTTTGATACCTTCAGCAATTGTCTGTGCCATTTTCTTTGTATTACCAGTCTGAGAGTAGTAGATTATTATTATTTTTGCCATAACTGCCTCCTTTTTTATGTTATTCTCCTTACCAACTCAGGTAATATTTCTGCTGCTTGACCATTTAAGTAAAAATCACACAAATGCGAAAGTGCCGACGGCTGTTGGTTTATTTCAATAAGGGTTAATCCTCTCTCTTTAGCATATTGCGGCAACCAAGCTGCAGGGTAAACCACTAAAGAGCTGCCAACAATTAAAAAAGTTTTTGTTCTATCAATTAACTGGTATGCCTTAGATAAAGCATCCTGGGGTAAAGATTCACCGAATAAAACAATATCAATCCGAAATCTTGCTCTACAGTTTTCGCATCGGGGGCAGTAACGACTCATTATCCGCAGAATAGCTATTCTTGAATTTTGCTTTTGCTCAAAAAGTTTCATCATCTCAGCTATACGCTGTTTCTCTAAGACAACAGTTTTTTTACAACCCTGGCAACGAATACGAAAGGCATTTCCGTGTAATTCAATTACTGAACGCGTACCTGCTTCTTGATGAAGATTATCAATATTTTGAGTAACTACTGCTTCCAGTAATCCTTCTTTCTCTAAAATGGTTAAAGCAAGATGGCCCGCATTGGGTTTAGCATTCAACAAAACAGAATAAAAATCTTTGACAAACTCCACCATTTTTTTTGAGCTCTGGCGAAATAGACTTACTAATCCTTCAAAGTTACCGAACTTTTGCGGGTCATATTTTTGCCATAAGCCATTCTGTCCTCTAAAAGCAGGTATACCAGATTCGCAGGATATACCTGCTCCTGTTAAACATACAACTTCTCCTTTAGCTAAAATCTTAGCTACAGAGAAGAACAAATCACTATCTGGTTTATTATTTTGTTTAAACATACCGATATTTTCTATTATCGAACAGCTTTAAAAGAAAAATTCCTCCGAAAAAACCTGCAATATGTGCGAACCAGGCAACTCCCCCCTCTGATACTCCCGCAGCTGTCTCCATAGCAAACTGCATAGACCCATTTATAATTTGGAAAAAAATCCAAATAAGTAAAAACCACTTTGCCTCAATTTTCACCAGCCGCCAATAGTAAAAGAAAGGCACAAGCGTCAAGACCTTCGCTCGTGGATACAAAACTAGATATGCCCCCAACACACCTGAAACAGCTCCACTTGCTCCTATAGTAGGGATTTTAGAAAAAGGTGAAACAATAATATGCCCTATAGCAGCAGTTAGCCCACAGAGCAAATAAAAAAATATAAAATTTATGTGACCTAGCCGATCCTCAATATTATTGCCGAATATCCAAAGATATAACATATTACCAATAATATGCATTAAACTTCCGTGAAAAAACATTGAGGTAACCAGCGAACGCAAATTATTAAAATGCACTACTTCATAAGGAATAAGCCCATAGAGATGTATAATCTTTTCTAACTGACCTGCCAAGGACAACTCATAATAGAATACGATGGCATTGGCAACTATTAAACCTAAAGTTACAAAAGGAAAAGTCCTTGTAGGATTTTCGTCACGCAGAGGTATCATAATAGCATCACAACTGACATAAATCTGCTGGAGGTTGACCCTTCTTTACGATACGAAAAAAACAAATCTTTTCTGCAAGAAGTACATAAACGACAGTCAACAATATGTTCATTTTCCACACCAAGTGAAACCAACTGACTAACATTTGCAGCTACTAAATCAAACCATAACTTACCGTTTTTAATAGATGTCTGCTCTGGAAAAATCTCAAGAAATTCTTCTTTTACTTGGTAACAACAGCACCGTAGCGCTGGGCCTAAAAATACCCTAAGATTTTTGGGATTGGATTTAAATTCTTGTTGCATTCTCTCAATGGTCAAAGAAGTAATCCTTTGAAGAGTGCTACGCCACCCAGCATGAATAATCCCAATACTTTTTGTATCTGGGTCATAAAGAGTAATTGGCAAACAATCTGCAGTCAAAACTCCAATAGCAATGCGTCGCTGATTAGTAATCAAGGCATCTGTAGAATCAATAGCCGTAGCTTTGTCAAAAGCACCTTTACCCTTATCAGGGGTATCAATTCTTACTATCTGACAACCATGAATCTGGTTAGCACAGACTAATTCTTCTAGCTCTATACCACATCTTTGTAAAAATTGTCTCCTTGCCTGAATTACCTGCTGTTTATCATTACCTGGAAAAGACATTGAGCCATTGGAACGTAAAGAAAAAACGCACAAACAAGAAGAATCCCACGTAAAACAATAATCATTTTTTAGTTCAGCCTCTAACTTTAACATTTGATACCATCTTCTATCTGAATAACCTTATTCCTGCTGTTTCTACCTTGGACAATTTTTATCTGATAACGTTTAAGATGTAAGTAGTCTGCCAAAACTTCTAGCAGTTGGTTATTTGCTTGGTTGTTTTCTGCTGGACGGGTTAGATAAATTTTTAAGCTTTTTCCAGCTGATTCAATTCTTACTCTGCTTGACTTTGGAATAACTTTTACAGCCACCAGTTTCACTGCTCTGCACCCTTGTAGGCATCTAAGATACTATAAATTCCAATAACTCCAATAAACAAGATAGATAGAAGAAACAAAGACAAGGATAATAAAAACCAAAGGCTGGTTAATGCTTGCATAATTAGACAATAGGCAATAAAGACTGCCGATACGACAATAACGATAAGACCAATCACTGAAAAACCAATAATAATTAGCCCTTTAATAATATGGCCATTATAGAGTTGGCCTAAACCAGCAAAAATAAATGAAAGAAGCACAGCAATTGCTCGGTGTCTGTTATAATTGTTCATTTTTAACCGTTGTGTTTTCTAACTGTTTTGTCTGCTGCATTAACAGTAATCTATCAGAGACTCGTTCAAAACGATGAGAACTTTCCTGAAATTTTGTCCAAGCAGATTGGATGTGTCTGCCAACGAGGTCAAAGTCTTCTTTAAACTTCTTTAACTCCATAGATAACGTATTTAAGTTCTTAAGAATCTCCTTTGCATTCTCTTCTATTTTAAGACCCCTTAACCCAAGACAGATAACTTGCAGGTAAGCATAAAAAGTATTTGCAGAAACAGGGATTACATGGTGTTGCAAACTATAAGAAAAAATTTCTTCTTTAATGATAACTTCATAATAGACATTTTCTGCGGGGATATACATTAGAGCAAAATCATAGGTATTTTCTGCAGGCAAGATATACTTTGAAGAAATCTCCCCTATTCGGTTTTTAATATCTTGAATAAACTTTTTTCGAAACTGCTGTCTCTGTAGTTCATCAGTAGCCTCGGTAAACTTTAAAAAATTTTCTAAGCTGAACTTGGCATCTACTGGAACAAGTCTCTCTCCAATAACAATCACCGCATCGACTACTTCCCCGTTTGAAAAACGATGTTGCAAATGATAGAAATTCTGAGGCAACACTTGGGCAAGGAGGCGCTCAAGTAGAGTTTCCCCAATTTGACCACGCAGTTTGGGGGCACGTAAAAGCTCTTGTAGTTTTGCGATATCCTGACTTATCTGCATAATCTGCCGATTTGATTCTTCTAAAGCCCCTAGTGTTTTCTGAACATTACCAAAGATATTAGTAGCATTACCCATATTTAGTAATATCGAATCCGATAGCTTCTGTAAAGATTGATTCATTGCCTCAAGTCGCCCACTAGTTAGAGAAAAAATTTTAAAAATAAGGAAAATAACTGATATACAGAATCCAATAAGAATGATTGAAATTGTAAGGACTATCATAACTTATCTTATTCTACACCTGATTTTTTATTATACCACTAAATTATTTAGAGAAGATAATCCTTATTTATCCGTTTTAAACTGTTTAAAATATTAGTTTTTACTTCTGGACAAATTCTTTCAAGACTCTGAATAATCCCAGCTACTGTCCTCCGACGAGACAAACTGGCTTGAGGGCAAACACATTCAAAAACAGGCAGCTTGTTCTCTTTAACAAACCGTTTTATCATTTTTTCTTCAACATATAAAAAAGGTCGGATTATTTTTATCTTGCCATTAAATAGCTTTTGAACAGGCTTCATTGCAGAAATTTCACCTTGAAAAAAAAGATTTAAAAGAATAGTCTGGGCAATATCATCTTTATGATGCCCCAAAGCAACAACATTGAAACCCAGTTTATCAGCAGACTGGAAAAGATGTTTTCTCCTGTTCCAAGAACACCAAAAACAATTAATTTTGCCTTTTTCTGTGTTTTTTAACTCCTGTGCCTTGACTATACGATAATCAACATCTATCTGCTTAAAATATTTTTCAAGTTGATGGGCAACAGATTTAGGATAACCTAAATCAATATGTAAAGCAAGCAAATGGTATTTTATAGGGACAAAAGTCTTTCGGTCTAACAAAACCTTAAGCAAAGCCATGCTATCTTTTCCACCAGAAACAGCTACAGCAATTCTATCACCGTTGGCAATCATTTTATATTCTGTGATTGCTTTCCCTGTACGCTTAGAAATATAAAATTCTGCCTGATTCATTGTAACGTGCACTGGCTTATTCGTTTTATCTTAAAATAAGCGTGGTAAAAAAAAGATATTAAGAATTGACTGTTGCCAGAAAATAGTAATAACTGCTGCTAAAGACAAGAAAGGGCCATAAGGAATAAGGTGGTCTTTTCTTACAAGCAAGTTACCTATTGCTACAAAAATGCCCAGAAATGGCGCTATAAAAAATGTCAATAATGCCGCCTTCCACCCTAAAAAAGCACCAATCATAGCAAGAAGCTTTATATCACCTCCGCCCATAGACTCTGTCTCTCCTTGAATAGGAGGGCGTTTTAGTATCTTAAAATAAACAAGGTCAAAAATCCATCCAACACTAAATAATATCCCTCCACCTACTAAAATACCCAAAAGTGACATAAATCCGGGGTAGAAACTAAAATGTAGTGGATTGATAGAAATTCCTCTTAAGATATTAACCACTAATGCAAAAAGCATCCCCCCTATGGATACCTCATCTGGGATTATACGGTGAGCCAAATCAACAAAAGTAGCAACTATCAAACAACAGATAAGAATTAAATAATATACCAAATTAAAACTAAAACCAAAGTGCTGGTAAAATAAAACGAAACTTATTGCGGTAATAGATTCTACCAGAACATAACGGAATGATATCTTTACCTTACAATAGCGACAACGACCCCAAAGGAAAAAATAACTTAAAATAGGTATATTATCATACCAAACAATAGATTTTTGGCATTGAGGGCAATGAGAAGCAGGGGAAATTATTGATTCCTGTCGAGGCAAACGATAAATACAGACATTAAGAAAACTGCCCACCACTGCCCCTATGATAAAAATAAATACTTTCTCAAAATATTCTAACATGGTTTTCTTTTGTTTTTTGAAATTGTATCACGCTTTATTGATATACTCAAGAAGATTTGTTATGAGTATTGTATTCACAAATCCTTTTCTTCTTATGACGGAGAAATGATCGTGTCAAGTTTTGGTTTTTAAAGAAAAATCAGAAAGTATATAAATTAAAACCGGGAAAATTACTTTCCCGGTCTATAATAACAAAATCTATCTTTAAGATACTTTAAGCTGATTAAGCCTCAGGTTGCTCTCCAGGAATCATTTTTACCACTATCTGTGCTTCTTCTTTTGCTGAAATTACCTTCATCGAGGTATCATTAAACCAGCGTAATTCTAAGGTAAGCGTTTCTGGGAATCTTCCACCAAAATCTGCTGGGACAAGCAATACACTTCCACTTATAGTGGGATCAAGCACCCGAGGCGGTGCAGGTGGCTGCTTTTCAAAACTAATCTCACCAAAATCAGGCATAGTTAAAGCACCGTATTCTCCTTTAGGTTTTCCATCAACAAATAGACGAGCGTAAACTTGCCCACCTTTTATCTTTTGTTGCGACTGCCCACACCAAGAAGAACAAAACTTAGTAATATCAAGAGGTTGCTGTTCTTTAGCTGCCTCAACTCTGAGTGTCCAGAAGATAAGTATCTTTGTATCTATTCTGCTACGTTCAGGAATATTTAATACCATTTTGTCGAAACCGTTAAATTTTACATATCCTCTTTCTTGCTCAGGATCAAACATAAAGCCATCTTTAGTTTTAAAACTTACTGTTTCCTTTAGACCTTCAGCACAGGAAGCAGCGCCAGAACATTTTTTCGCAGTTTCTAAAGTAACAATTTCATGATAATAGTGTCCTTCGAGTGTATCTGCCTTATTACTGATAAATTGTTCTAAAACAGGAATTGAAGTAGCCGGCATATTAGTTTTATTTTCTTCATCGGTAGCAAAGACATTTATACACAAAATAAAAAAGCAGATACTAACTTTAAACCATGTCTTATTATACATCTTGGACATTAGACCCTCCTTATCTATTAAACTCTACGAATTTTCCCTAATATAAGTATGGCATACAAAATTAGAAAATGCCAAAATTATAATTTTTTCTTTTGATTAGCTTCGTAAAACGCCTTTTCCATAACATCCTGCGGTGGTCTCTTGCCTGTCCAAAGCTCAAAAGAACGCATACCTTGATAAATAAGCATACCTGCTCCGTTTAGAGTCTGTGCGCCCTTCTGTTGTGCTAAATAAAGCAATTTTGTTAAAGGGGGATTATAAATTAAGTCATACACGAAGAGTCGTTTACTTAAGTATTCTTCTGGCACAGGCAAGGGGTCATTCTCTTTAAGCCCCAATGGTGTAGCATTAATAAGGATATCGCTTTCAGGTATGTTAAGCTCCTTTAAGCTTGAAGCTACAAAAATGTCTATTCTCGGAAAAAGCTGTTGTATCATCTCTGATATTGCCTTAGCCTTTTTTTGTTCTATATCAAATACCCTAATCTGAGCAACTGACTCTTCTGCCAATACATAACTTACTGCCCTGGCTGCCCCACCTGCTCCAATTATTGTTACATATTTACCTTTTAAACTAATATGTTCTTTTATATGCCTTTTAAAACCATCTATATCTGTATTATATCCATACCATCGCCCATTTCGCTTAACCATAGTGTTGATTGCTCCTACTATTTTAAGAAAAGCCGAATCCTTATCTAATGTTACATAAGAAAGTGCCTTTTCTTTATAAGGGATGGTTACATTTAAACCACTTATACCTTGTTGGTCAAGACTATTTAAAAAAGAATCGACTTCTTCGGGTTTGAGTGGAAATAACCGGTATTCTGCTTGTATTCCTAAAGCTAAAAAAGCAGCATTGTGAATAGCTGGGGATAAACTATGTCCTAATGGCCAACCAATCAGTCCGTAAAGAACTTTCATTTAATAAGATATAAAATTTAAGATAATCTAAAGAGAAAGTAGTTTTTCTCTAAAGGATTTTTAATTAAAGAGATTCTATTTTGTTAAGTGCTGAAATATAAGCCCTAACCGAAGATTCAATAATGTCTGTAGAAGAGGCGTGGCTGGTTACTACCTTACCTTTTGCCTTTAATTTTAAACTTACTTCACCAAGAGCATCTTTGCCACGTGTAACTGCTTCTATGCGAAAATCCTGCAATTCTGCTCTTATTTTCGTAATTTTATCAATTGCCTTAAAACAGGCGTCAATTGGACCATCGCCAACAGAGTTTCCACAACTGACTTTTCCTTTATACTTCAAACAGACCTCAGCATGTGGCTTTATATCTGTGCCAGAATTTACCTTGAAACTATCTAAAATCCAGATGGCTTTCACTGGCTTTGTTTCGTCCTCTACTAATGCAATCAAGTCATCATCGTAAAGCGTCTTCTTCTTATCTGCTAACTCTTTAAAACGTTGATTAACCTTATCAAGCTGTTCCGCAGTCAAATTACCATATCCTAATTCAGCAAGCCGTTGACTTAGGGCGTGCCTACCGGAGTGTTTGCCTAGAACAATACCACTGCCTACAAAACCCACCATCTCAGGACGAATTATTTCATAGGTAGAACGTTCTTTAAGTATACCATCCTGATGAATCCCTGATTCATGACGAAAGGCATTTGCTCCTACAATAGCTTTGTTGGGTGCAATAACAAAACCTGTAAGTTTTGAAACAAGACGAGATACTTTCCAAATATGATTTGTTTTAATAGCAGTATCTACTTCCGCGAAGATATCTCTGCGTGTCTTTACTGCCATAACCAACTCTTCCATTGAACAATTACCAGCCCGTTCACCGATTCCGTTAATAGTGCATTCTACCTGCCGTGCACCATTTTTGATTCCTGCTAATGAATTGGCTACCGCAAGTCCCAAATCATTATGACAGTGAAGGGATATAACTGCTTTATCAATGTTGGGAACATTTTCTTTTATTGACTTAATCAGCTCCCCATATTCCTGTGGATAAGCGTAACCTACAGTGTCAGGTATATTCACAGTAGTTGCACCTGCATCAATGACCGCTTCTATCACTTTGAAAAGAAATTTGGGTTCTGTGCGAGAGGCATCTTCAGGTGAAAACTCTATGTCTTCACAAAGTTTTTTGGCGTATTTTGTCCATTCATAAGCAAGACGCAATATCTCATCCTCTGCCTTCTTTAATTTATACTGCATATGAATTTTAGAGGTGGCTAAAAACACATGAATACGTCTACGTTTTGCTGGACGAGTTGCCTCATAAGCTGCATCTATATCTTGTTTAACCGCTCTGGCAAGCCCACAGATAATTGACCCTTTTACAGTTTTAGCAATCTCTTTTACCGCTGCAAAATCGCCTGGTGAAGAAACAGGAAAACCTGCTTCAATAACATCTACGCCCATATCCGCTAACTCGTGGGCAATCTCTAATTTCTCTTTGGTATTTAAAGATGCACCTGGGGCTTGTTCTCCATCACGAAGTGTTGTATCAAAAATGATAATTTTTTCCATTACTTTACCATCCAAGGCATCATCTGTCGTAATTGTTTTCCTACTTGCTCAATTAGATGATTGTCTGCCTCTGCCAGCAGTCTATTAAAATTGGGTCTTCCTGCCTCATTTTCTTTTATCCACTCACGAGCAAACTTTCCTGAACGAATTTCTTTAAGTATTTTTTTCATCTCTTTACGCGTTCGCTGGGTAATAATCCGTGGACCACGGGTAAGGTCTCCATAACAAGCAGTATTAGAAACACTGCGTCGCATTCCAGATATTCCTTTTTCCTGAATTAAGTCAGTAATCAGTTTTAATTCATGTAAAACTTCAAAGTAAGCAATTTCTGGTTGATAGCCGGCCTCTACTAAGGTATCAAAACCTGCTTTGATAAGCTCACTTACTCCACCGCAAAGCACTGCCTGTTCACCAAAAAGGTCAGTCTCAGTCTCTTCAGCAAAGGTGGTCTGAATAACACCTGCTTTTGTTGCCTTCAATGCCTTGGCATACGCAAGTGCAAGTTGAAGTGCTTCGCCGGTTGCATCCTGAAAAACTGCTACTAAACAGGGAACACCTTTATCCTCTTCATACATCTTACGCACTAAAGCACCTGGACCTTTAGGTGCAACCATAAACACATCCACATTTCTCGGCGGTTTTATCTGTTTGTAACGGATATTAAAACCATGAGAGAAACAGAGTGCCTTTCCTTTTCTAAGATTGGGCTTAATTGCCTCCTGATAAACCTTTGCTTGCACATGGTCTTGGGTTAGTATTTGAATAATGTCAGCTGTCTGTGCTGCCTCAGAAGCGCTCAGTGGCACAAAACCATCCTGTTTTGCCTTCTCAAAATTAGGAGAATTTTCAATTTCAGAAACAACAACGTGCACTCCTGAATCACGTAAACATAATGACTGCCCCCGTCCCTGAATACCATAACCAATAATTGCTACGGTTTTATCTTTTAATAAATCAAGATTTGCATCTTTATCGTAATAAATTTTTGCCATTTTACCTCCTTTTTCAGTGGTCTTGCGTAAGCTATATCTATTGTTTTTAGTATGCTATTGCTAGACGGCCTGTTCTAACCAATTCTTTTATACCAAAAGTACTTAAAGCCTCAAGCAACTTCTTTATTTGTTCTTGATCTCCAACTGCTTCAATAATGGCTATATCGTTTTTACATTGAATAATCTTACCAACAAACCGCTCAAGGGTTCGTTCTAACTTTGGTTTATCTCTCGTAGAGCAAACAACCTTAGCAATAATCATCTCACGATCAATGTGTTCTTTCTTTGTGAAATCCGTTACTGTAATAACATCAATTAGCTTATTCAACTGTTTCTTTATCTGTTCTAAAACTGCCTCGTCCTTTGCTTCAACAACAATTGTCATATAGGAAATAGTTGGGTCTAGCGTCTCGCTAACTGCTAATGAAGCAATATTATAACCTCTTGCCGAGAAAAGACCAGCAATACGCGCAAGTACACCAAACTTGTTTTCTACTACTAAAGATAATGTGTGTCGCATCTTTGTAAAATAACTACTGATAATTTTCTTCCTATAAAATTTAAGCTAACCCTTCAATCATACGATTGAGCGCCTCTCCTGCAGGAACCATTGGGAAAACATTCTCCTCAGATTCAATATGAAAATCTATGAACACAACAGTATCTGCTTTGATTGCCTGCTCAATTGCTGGACGAACTTCCTCTTTAGCAGTTACGCGTATGCCCATACCTCCATAACTCTCTACAAGGCGCACAAAATCAGGGTTATACAAACAAGTATAAGAGTAACGACGTTTATAAAACAACTCCTGCCACTGACGAACCATCCCCAAATAGCCGTTATTTAAAATAAGCACTTTCACCGGTATCTTATTGCAGACACAGGTAGCAATTTCTTGTATGTTCATCTGGATTGAACCATCTCCAGCAATATCAAAAACAAGTTTATCGGGTCTTCCTACTTTTGCACCAATAGCTGCCGGAAAACCAAATCCCATTGTTCCCAAACCACCTGAAGAAATAAAGGTGCGAGGCTGAGTATAACGAAACCACTGAGCAGCCCACATCTGATTCTGTCCTACCTCTGTAGTAATAATTGCATCTCCACCGGTTATTTCATAAAGTTGCTCTATTATATATTGAGGGCTTAGTTTATTCTTCCACTGGTATTTTAATGGATATTTTTTCTTTAGATACTCTATATGCTTCAACCAATCCTTTGTGTCTGGCTTTTTATCTACTCCTTCTAACAGCTGCCCCAAAACATTTTTCACATCGCCTACAATGGGAACATCTACCTTTACATTTTTACTAATGGAAGAAGGGTCTATGTCTATATGTATCTTTTTTGCATTTGGGGCAAAGGCATCTACCTTCCCAGTTACACGATCATCAAAACGCGCTCCTATGGCAATAATCAAGTCTGACTCCATAATCGCATGATTAGCGTAAGCTGTCCCATGCATTCCAAGCATTCCCAAAAACAACTCATCTGTCCCAGGAAAACACCCCAAACCCATTAAGGTAACTGTTACAGGTATCTGTAATTGTCTGGCAAAATCTGTTAACAGAAAACTTGCACCTGCAGAAATTACCCCACCACCTGCATATATTATTGGGCGTTTTGCACTTTCAATAAGCTTCAATGCTTTTTTAATCTGCCCTGGATGGCCATAAAGCGTGGGATGATAACCTCGTAATTCAACTTTTTCGGGCCAAATAAACTCTGCTTCCTTCTTCTGCACATCTGAAGGAAGATCAATCAATACTGGCCCTGGTCTTCCACTTGAAGCAATATAAAAAGCCTCCCTAACAATACGTGCTAAATCTCGTGTATCTTTTACCAGATAATTGTGTTTTGTAATGGGACGGGTAATACCAGTTACATCTGCCTCCTGAAAGGCATCATTTCCAATAAGCGTAGTAGGCACTTGACCAGTAATTGCCACCAGCGGACTTGAGTCCATAAAGGCATTGGCAATACCTGTTACCAAATTCGTTGCTCCTGGGCCAGAAGTGGCAATACAGACACCTACTTTACCCGTTGCACGCGCATAACCTTCAGCAGCATGCGCAGCTGCCTGTTCATGTCTGGTCAGTATAAAGCGGATGGAACAGTCATAAAGTTTATCAAAAGTAGGAAGAATTTGTCCGCCCGGATAACCGAACATTACCTCTACCCCTTCACGTTTTAAACATTCTATTAGTATTTCTGCTCCAGTCATAATTATTTGATTGTTTAAATTACTTTACATTCCTCAAAATCAATCAGATTAACAAATTAACTAAGTATTGCGCCTTTATCTGCGGAAGACACAAGTCGTGCATAACGAGCAAGATAACCAGTAGTAACTTTGGGAGCGGTTGGCTTCCACTTTTTAAAACGTCTCTTTATTTCGGTTGGACTTAACGCCACCTCTAACTTCCGTTCAGGTATATCAATATTTATTGTATCACCATCTTTAAGAATTGCAATTGGTCCTTTAGCTGCCGCCTCTGGAGATACATGTCCGATACAAGGACCACTGGTTCCTCCAGAAAAACGCCCATCAGTAATAAGCGCAACTGAATCTGCTAATCCCATCCCCACAATAGCAGAAGTAGGTGCAAGCATCTCCCGCATACCCGGACCACCTGCGGGTCCTTCATAACGAATTACAATTACCTGACCTTTGTCAATTTTACCTGCCATTATAGCCGCCATTGCCTCTTCTTCCCGATTAAATACGCGGGCTTTCCCTGTAAAACGCATCATCTTAGGGTTGACTGCAGACTGTTTTACCACTGCACCATGAGGAGCTAAATTCCCAAATAAAACAGCTATTCCTCCTTCCCAATGGTAAGGACGGGTCAACGGACGAATTACTTCCTCATCATAAATTTCTGCCTCATTTGCAATCTCTAAAATCTTCTTTCCACTTAGAGTCATACAATTATTAAGATAGCCTTTTAACCGTTTAAGAACAGCAGGGATTCCACCTGCATACTCAACATCCTCCATCTGATTTGTTCCTGCTGGCTCAATAAGGGCAATATGGTGAACATGACGAGAAATTTCATCAAATTTTTTTAAAGAAAGTTTCACCCCTGCCTCATGGGCAATAGCCATTAAATGCAGCACAGTATTTGTTGAACCACCTAATGCCATATCAACAGTAATAGCATTCTCAATTGCCTCTTCAGTAACTATACTACGTGGGGTAATATTTTTTCTTACCAGCTCTACTATTCGCTCACCACTTGCCTGAGCAATACGCCGTTTTTTCGCAGAAACTGCTAACGCAGTTGCACACCCTGGCAAAGATAATCCCAAGGACTCAGTAATGCAAGCCATTGTATTTGCAGTATACAATCCCTGACAAGAACCAGCACCAGGACATGCCTCTATCTCCAAACAGGCCAGTTCTGCTTCTGAGATTTCACCTTTTTTTGCCCGGGCTAATGCCTCAAAGGTATCATGCACAAATGCAAGTTTTCGCTTACGATATCTACCCGACATCATTGGACCGGCAGTCACAATAATAGTAGGAATATTTATACGTAATGCGCCCATTATCATCCCTGGTGTAATCTTATCGCAATTAGTTAAACAAACTAGGCCATCCAACTGGTGTGCATTACAAATTGTCTCAATAGAATCTGCTATCAATTCACGAGAAGCTAAGGGATAACACATACCTAAATGCCCCATAGCAATCCCGTCACAAATACCTGGTATACCGAAGAAAAACGGAACACCTCCAGCGTAACAGATCCCGCGTTCAATAAAACGTTCTAAATCACGCATACCAATATGTCCAGGTATAAGGTCAGTAAAAGAAGTTGCTACGCCGATAAACGGTCTATCTAAATCCTTACGTGACAAACCCGTTGCATGTAACAATGCACGGTGAGGGACTCGCTCTAAACCTTTTTTTATCGCATCTGATCTCATGCGCACTCCTTTCATCAACTTAATAATCTTTAATCAGCACCCTCTCCATCGTGAACAACTTCTTTAGAAGGCTTTCGTTTACGCACAATTACTCTCTTTAGCTTAACAAACTTATCCACTAATGGCTTATTATTTATGGCATTAAGTTGTTTGAAGAGGAACTCAAATTTTTTCTCAATTTCACCTGCGATTGCATCACGCACTTCTACAGGAAGAGACATAAGCTCCTTTTTAAATGGACCGAGCGCTTTTTTACGACTGCTATAGAAAAATTGTTCATCAGTTTGTCCTTCTTTACGCTCATTGGCAGCGTTGACTTTAAGCCAATCATACATCTTTGCCTTTAATTGTGCCGGGAAGTATTTAGAGTCATAAATCATATTTTGAAACTCCGTGGCTAAATGCACTTCTGCAGTTTCAGTTTCAGGGAACTTATGAAATGCCTCTGCAGGCAAAGTAGAAGCTCCATGCTGAACTGCTCCTGCCATACCATATTCTTTCCGAGCAATTTCCGAAATGGAACGTAACGCTTCAAAATCAAGTTTCACCTGAGCAATGCTACCATCAGGCAAAACTACTCCCCCGTGAGAAGTACCTGTCTGAATACTAATCTTTGATATACCTACCAAACCTTTCCGTAGTGTTCCCTGAAAACCTTCCATAAAAGCTCTTAAATCCTCGGGTGTGGAATTTTTATGCCCCACTTCTCCTATCTCTCCACCAACAGAGATCATTATACCTCTAGGTTGAATCTGACGAATATAGTGGGTAAGTCGTGCACAAACTAAATAATTGTGAAACTGTTGTTTTTTAAGATTGGGTTGAGTTAAATCTACTAGCGTAGAAGAATCAATATCTATATTATAAAAATGATTTTCAATAGCATCGGAAATTAAAGCTTTTAAAGATTCTACTTCTTTATTAGGGTCTTCGGCATACTTTTTAGCATTTACTTGAAAATGGTCACCTTGAATAAAAACAGGTCCGCTGTATCCTTCTTTTACCGCAGCAGCTAATACTACCGCAGAATATTCTACTGGTGGCTGAGCAGTATATCCCATTTCGGACTTGGCAATTTCAAAGATAAAGGCAGCCGCGTCATTTCTTTTAGCTACACGGAAAATAGCTCTGGCTAAATCGTAAGTCAATGCACGTAGGTTTATGGCTGGAACGGTAAAACCGTGCCATTCTCCTCTTCCTCGTGCCATATACAACTCATGAATACTAGAAGGATATATACCCTTTTTATAAGCAATGTCTACAATTTTTTTTGCAATCTGTTTTTTTACTTTCATATCGTCACTGATTACCAAATTCATTACCAGCTTATCCATATCTAACGGTTTCCTTCCCATCTGTTTTTCCTCCTTTATTTACTTAAATTTTTTAAACTTTTTATAAATATTTTACTTAGTTTAAAAATTACCTTCTTATTATTAAGTTAACTTTTTGATAAGTTGTAAAAACACATCGCAGTCTACATTCTTCTTTGAAACAGCAAATTCTAAATCAACTGCAGTAAGCTGATTGGATTGGACTCCTACTGCCTTGGCAGTCGCTCCCTGTATAAGCAACTCAACGGCATAGGCACCTAGTCGTGTAGCTAAATTGCGATCCTTTGCAGTAGGACTGCCTCCGCGCTGCACATGTCCAAGAACCGCCACCCTAGTTTCTAAACTAGTAATTTCTGTAATCTGTGCAGCTATCTTTTCTGCACTACCTGCTCCCTCTGCAACAATAATAATCCAACTAATTTTACCACGTAAATTTCCTTCAACAATATCATGACACATACGGTGTATATCATAATTACGTTCAGGGATAATTACTTCTTCAGCACCGCTTGCCAAACCCACTTGTAACGCTATAAAACCTGAGTCCCTTCCCATTACCTCTACTACGAAAATACGTTCCATAGAAGTTACCGTATCCCGGATTTTATCGATTGCTTCAAGAGCAGTGTTCACTGCTGTATCGGCACCAATGGTCTCATCTGTTCCGTTTATGTCATTATCAATTGTGCCAGGCACGCCAATACATGGTATACCCCATTTACGAGAAAGCGCAATACCTGCTTGATAAGTGCCATTTCCACCGATAAGCACAAGTCCGTCGATACCGTATTTTTTGATAATCCCTACTGCACGTCTTTGAGTGTCTTCTTCTAGGAATTCTGGACAGCGCGCAGTTTTAAGTATCGTTCCACCGTGTGAGATAATATTTGACACTGAACGATGGTCAAAGACCTTCATCTCTTCATTAATTAAACCCAAGAAACCGCGAAATATACCTATTACTTCCAGGTTACAGGAAAGTGCATAACGGGTAGCTGAACGAATAGCTGCGTTCATTCCAGGGGCATCGCCACCAGAAGTTAATATACCAATTCTACGAAACGACATATCTTTTTCTTCTTATTTTTATTTTTCCAATTTACAAACCTTCTATCTGCATATCACGCGGATGTTCTATATTAAAAGAGTAGGTGATTTCTTTTTTCTCTTGAGGTGCAAGTTCCATCTCCCAAAGACAAACGCCTTTCTTATCCTGCCAATTCTCTTGTGTAGGTTTTTGACTCATATAAGTTATTTTTACCTTGATACGGTCATCCTCAGAGACAGGTAGTGCTTCAAATATCTTAAGTGTAACCTTTTGCTTTTTTAAATTCTGAACAGTAATTTTAAATTTAAACTCGGTTTTCTTGTTTGGAGAAGGTAATGCACCTAAAATGGTCTGTTCTATTCTCTTCTCTATCAACTGCCGCTGTATCTTTACTTGTTCATCAGCGCCTAAATATAAATTAAATTCTTCTTTTGGGGCAATAGCATCTACCTTAGATGAACCAACAAACATATCAGATATAAAAATATTAACTTTAGCAGGCAATATATGCATATCCTCTATATTAGTAAGCGTAGCTCTAACATACGCTAAATTATCTTTAGCAGGAAAAGACGAATAGTCAAATTTAGCTTTAAGTAGCCTGCTTATTATAGGTAAAGTAATCTCTTGCCCGTCACAAGGGACATTAACGGGTTGGGGCAAATTATACTCTAAACTTGTGGTTTTATCTAACACAGCTGTTTCTTGTACCAAAGTATTTTCCGTATCTAATCTATCTATTTTATCTGTTTCGAACTCTGCATATTGCGCAGATCTACTTACTCCCATTAAAGCTATTGACTTGGACTTTTCAACAGGTGGTCTGGGACGAATAATCCAACTAGAAATATCAGGCATAACCCCGCCTCTTGAAGGAACAGCTGTAGAAATAGATAATTGCACTTCCGACCAAGGCTCACCTGTAGTCTGCCGCAAAATAGCATAACAGATAAACTCAAGCTGCTGTTTATCAAAGTCTGCCCGAGCATCATAAAGTGGTTGCCAACTAGCACCCTTTACCAAATAAGAGACAATTACTTTTGCAGTTTGTGCCTTTTTTGCTTCTACCTCAACTACGATTGAACGTTTAAGCCTCTGAGTGGGATTTTCAATATCACTGAGTTCTCTGCGTAAAACGTCTAGTTGCTCATTTAACAGACGTGTTCGTAAGTCAGAATCCATCATTGCTTGGTAGTATTCTTTGAGTCGACTGTCTAAAAATTTATATATCCCATCTAACTCTGCAGTAGTAGGGACTTTAGTAATTAAATCCCGCGGTAGTTGTGCTTGAACAAAAAAGCGTAATGAGTCAAGGAAATTTTTCTCATCGTTAAGTAACCGGCGAAAATCCTGTTCTTTTCGCTGTTGGTCTTCTAAGGAACGTATTTGTTGACGCAATTTCTGCACTTTTTCTGGGGCTGGCTGAACAAGATAATCTATTTTCTGTCGCACACCTTTTAACCACACTGCCTCAGTATCAAGTAAAGAGACTCTTAAAGAATTCTCATCAATTACAGGAACAATAGAATCAAAAACTATACTATTATCGCCCGCATTAAGCTTTACCTGAGCTAATCTACTTACTCGTGCACAGTCTGGATACACAATTACCTTAACAATTCTTGAATCTGCTATTATTTCAGCAGCCTGACAGAAACAAGAAAATACTATCACCAATAAAACTCCGACCACCAAAAATGTTATTTTTTTCATTTTGTAGGTTCCTTTTAGAGGTTACTTAAGGTTAGAAAAATATTCTTTTTAAAAACTAAGTGCCCATCTGCCAACTAGCTAAATATTTCTTTTGCTCTTTGGTCAATTTGTCAATACGCACACCCATTGATGCTAATTTAAGTCGAGCTATTTCGCTATCAATTGGGTCAGGGACCTTATAAACTGCCTGTTTTAGTTTATTATGATTTTCAAGAATATACTCCACAGACAAAGCTTGATTAGAAAAAGACATATCCATCACTTGGGCAGGATGCCCCTCTGCTGCTGCTAAGTTAATAAGGCGTCCTTCACCTAAAAGATATATCCTTCTACCATTAACTAAAGTGTATTCATCTGTGAAATCCCTAATTGTTTTTTTAGAACGGCTTAATCTCTCTAATGCCGGTATCTCTATCTCAGCATTAAAATGTCCAGCATTACAAACAATGGCACCATCTTTCATCAACAAAAAGTGCTCTTTACGGATAACATTAAGATTGCCTGTAACGGTGATAAATATATCACCTCGCCTTGCTGCCTCTTTTATAGGCATAACTTGAAAGCCGTCCATAACTGCTTCCAATGCCGATAATGGTGACGTCTCAACTACAATAACATTTGCCCCCATACCTTGGGCACGTTTGGCTACACCTTTACCACACCAACCATAACCACAAACCACCACTACTGAACCAGCAAGGAGTTTGTTAGTAGCCCTGATAATCCCATCTATGGTTGACTGGCCTGTTCCATAGCGATTATCGAACATATGTTTAGTTAAGGCATCATTGACTGCAATAATTGGATAAAGTAATCTCTTCTGTTGCGCAAGTGCCTTCAATCTTATGACACCTGTGGTAGTTTCTTCAGTTCCACCCAAAACATCTTTTGCCAGAAACTTTTCCGGGTGTTGATGAATCATCGACACAAGATCAGCACCGTCATCCATAGTAATACGAGGATGAAAAGAAAGAACAGCTTCTATATGTTTATAGTAAGTTTTTGTATCTTCTCCCTTGATTGCAAAAACAGGTATACCTAAATTATGTACCAGAGAAGCGGCAACATCATCTTGAGTAGAAAGAGGATTAGAAGCGCAAAGAACCACATTTGCTCCACCTGCTTTTAAGACTTCCATTAAAACTGCTGTCTCTGTGGTCACATGAAGGCAGGCAGCAATATTCACTCCTTTTAAAGGACGCTCTTTTTTAAAACGACCATACACCATCCTTAAAACAGGCATATTATTTCGCGCCCATTCTATTCTTAAAGCCCCTTTTTTGGCTAGATTTAGGTCTTTAATATCGTATTTCATTAATTCTCCTTTTTGTAATTTTACTTTATTTTATAGTTTAACTACTTTTCGAAAAACTACATCCGTGCAGCTTGTTTTTTTAGTGTAGCTACTTTATCCGTTAGCTCCCAAGTAAATTCTGGTTCTGTCCTACCAAAATGTCCAAAACAGGCAGTCTTACGGTATATTGGACGAAGAAGGTCTAATGACTTGATAATCCCTCTGGGAGTTAATTCAAAATTTTCCCGAATAAGTTTGATTATCTTATCATCTGAAATTTTTCCTGTTCCAAAGGTATTTACAAATATAGAAAGAGGCTCGGGATAACCAATAACATATGATAGCTGCACCAAAAGCTGATCAGCGACACCTGCAGCTACCAAATTCTTAGCAATGTAACGACACATATAAGCAGCTGAGCGATCTACTTTGGTAGGATCCTTTCCAGAAAATGCACCTCCACCGTGAGGAACACTGCCACCATAGGTATCCACAATAATCTTTCTTCCAGTCATCCCTGTATCTGATTGAGGACCTCCAACTACGAATTTACCTGTCTGGTTTACATAGTACTTGGTTTTTTTATCAATCAAACCCTTTAAAACAGGCTCAGCAATAACTTTAATCATCTCTTCTCTTGCCTGTTGAGTAATGTGTTCTCCGGTAGTATCTAACACATCTTCAGTATGCTGACAGGCAAGTACTACTGAATCAATCCGCTTAGGTTTACCTGCCTGATATTCAATAGTAACCTGGGACTTACAATCTGGTCCAAGGTATTTGAGGATACTTTTCTTACGCACCTCTGCCATTCTTCTTACTAACCTATGTGCAAGCATAATTGCAAGAGGCATAAGCTCTTCAGTTTCCCGACAAGCATAACCAAACATAATTCCTTGATCCCCTGCACCTCCTGTATCTACACCCATGGCTATATCAGGTGACTGGGAATGAATGGTATTTACAATTGCACAGGTATGATAATCAAAACCGTATTTGGGATGGGTGTAACCTATATCACGAATAATATCCCGTGCCAATTTGTGAATATCTACATAGGCGTGGGTAGTAATCTCACCCCCAATAATCAGAAGCCCCATGGTCACATACGTCTCACAAGCCACCCTTCCCTTTGGATCTTGTTTAAGGACCTCATCAAGCACACCATCAGAAATTTGGTCACAAACTTTATCAGGATGACCTTCACCCACTGATTCCGAGGTAAAAAAGAAGTTATTTTTCACCAACCCCTCCCTGTTCAAGTATTCGTCTAAGGCTTTTGTACATTTTTATTGACCCGATATCAAACCATCTTTTCTTAAATATAAAGGCATAAACCTTACCTTTTGTAGTTAACCATTCAAGGTATGCTCCCGCATTATCAGTATGTTTTGGCATAACTTTAATATATTCATCTAATAATCTAGTTGTAGCTGAAGGGAAATAATAAAGACACATCGCAACTAAACTAGTTAAAGGACGCCTGGGCTTCTCTTGAAAGACAATAACACGATTATTATCTGCTAATTTTACTACGCCATAGTTTCGTGCTTTTGTTTTTGAACCTATATCTAAAACACCCACTGTAACAGAGCTTTTCCTTTTCGCAGCCTGAAAGACAAAATCATACAAAGGTTCTTCAAAGAAATTATCACCGCCAAGAATTAAATAATCTTGGTCATAACCAACACGTTGTAACACAAAATGCATATCACCAACAGCACCACGGCGCTGTTTAGGAGAAGTGGTCAAATCATTTATTATCTTTAGTTTTTTACAGGTAGAAGAATTATTTTTCCAGTGCTGAAACTTACTAAAAAAACAATTGTTTGTAACTATAATAATTTCATCTAGGTTGTCTAATACTTGCAATTTCTCTATTAAATACTGAATTAATGGTTTACCATTTAAAGGTAAAAGTGGTTTAGGAAAATCCTTTGTATAAGGATACAATCTTGTGGCGTAACCAGCTGCTAGAATAAGTGCCTTCATTATTCTGTTTTTAGAATCATTTTTAACTTTTTCTGCAAGAACTCCTCTACTGCATACGCAGTGGGAAGAGTCAAGACATACCTAGCTATTTCTTTTGCCTCGCTGAAATTCACACTGCGAATTATATATTTTATCTGTGGAATAGATAAGGAAGAAACACTAAACTCATCTAGTTCCATACCCAAAAGCATAAGGGTAAAAAGCTCATCAGAGGCCATCTCACCGCACATAGCCACCCAGATGTTGTGTGAATGTGCTGCTTCAATAACTGTCTTAATCATCCGCAACACTGCCGGATGAGCTGGTTCATATAAATAGGCGACTTTTTCATTAGTCCTATCCACTGCTAACGAATATTGAATAAGGTCATTAGTTCCTATTGAGAAAAAATCTGCTTCTTGTGCCAAGACATCTGCGGTCATTACTGCTGAAGGCACCTCAATCATTACCCCTACTTCTAAATTATCGTTAAACGGTATTCGGTCACGACGCAATTCTTCTTTACATTCTTTCAGAATCTGGTTCGCCTGACGTAACTCCTCAATTCCAGAAATCATCGGATACATAAGACGTAAATTACCAAAATAAGAGGCACGTAATATTGCCCTTAACTGCACCTTAAAGATATCTGGCCTAGCTAGACAGAAACGTATTGCCCGCCAACCTAAAAATGGCTCTATCTCCTTAGGCATCTCAAACTGTGAAAGGAATTTATCTCCCCCCAAATCTAAAGTGCGAATAGTCACCGGGGCAGGATTCATCTCTTCCGCAACATGTTTATATGCGCGGAATTGCTCTTCTTCGCTAGGTGCATCTTTTCGATTCATATAGAAATATTCTGTGCGGTAAAGTCCTATCCCTGCTGCCCCATGTAATTTAATAGAAGGTATCTCTTCAGGAAGTTCTATGTTGGCATAGATTTCTACTTTGCGACCATCCAGTGTTTGAGCAGGAAGGTCTTTTACTACTAAAAACCGTTCAGCAATACCTTTGAGTTTCTTTGCCTCTTCTTCATATAACTTGAGTGTTTCTTCATCGGGATTAACAATAACTACACCCATACTGCCGTCAACAATAAGTAAATCTGAGGACTTAATCTTCTGAGTTGCCTCAACTACACCTACGACTGCAGGAATCTCTAAAGACTTCGCCATAATAGCAGTATGGGAGGTTTTCCCTCCTATGTCTGTAACAAAAGCACACACATGTTGCTTATGCATAGCAGCAGTATCGGAAGGAGACAAATCGTGTGCTACCACTGCTACCCGTTCCTGGATATCTTTTAAACTGCGTTGCTCTTTACCTAATAGATTTCGTAAAAGCCTACGTCCTACATCATTAAGATCTGCAATTCGTTCACGTAGATATTCGTCTTCAATCTTAGAAAATACTTCAATGTATTTCTTCAATACCTCTGAAACAATATAGGGCACAGCTACTTGTTCCTTTTTTAAGCGCGAAATAACCTCTTCAATTAACATACGGTCTTCAAGCACTAATAAGTGCGCATCAAATATCTGCGCTTCTTCTTTTCCCATTTCAGTAGCAATACGTTTTTGCAACTCAAGAATTTCTCTACGAGTAGCAATGAGGGCCTCTTCAAAAAGCTGAATTTGGATGGGAATCTCTTCTGGTTTAATAGGCTGAGGTAATACCTCTATCTCATCTTTACCAATCTTATATGCCTTAGCTATGGCAATACCGGGAGCTGCTGCTATTCCCTTAAGTTTAATCATTTCAGTTCCTCTTTAGCAACAATGCGTTCAAGTTCTGCCACTGCTTGTTCTGCGTCACGCCCATCCGCTTCAATAATAATTTCACTACCTTCTTCGGCACCTAGCATCAAAATGCCCATAATGGACTTACCGTTTACCCTTTCCTTTTCACGACTAACAGTAATATGAGACTCAAATTTATTAGCGACCTGCACAAAGACTGCTGCAGGACGCGCATGTAAACCCTGTTTGTTTTTGACAATTACTTTTTTTCTCACCACTGCCATATCCAAAAAATATTATTCTTCTAAAAGCCCTAAAATTAACTTAGCAAGTTTTAAGGTATCATGTCTTACCATCTGATCTTCTAAAGTTATTGTGTCATCTTCTATAACCCGATAACCCATTGCTTGAATAGACTTACGGCTATAGGCAACAGGATAAGCTCCTTCACTGGCATAACGTTTAAGAATATGCTCTGGGATTTTAGCGGTATTCACAATGCAATAGTCTAATATCCGAGGATGGCTATGAGAAATTAAGTATTTAATATGCATGGCTGCGTTAAAACCATCTGTCTCCCCAGGTTGAGTCATCACGTTGCAAACGTAAACTTTAACTGCTGAAGAATTAACTATTGCTTGTGTTATCTGATGGACCAAAAGATTGGGTAAAATACTGGTAAATAATGAACCCGGACCCAACACAATAACATCCGCATCTTTAATTGCTCTGAGTGCTTCTTTAGATGCAGAAACATCAGCTGGTTTTAAAAATACCTTTTCAATAGCCTTACGTTGTTTAGGTATGTTGTTTTCTCCTTCCACAATACTGCCGTCTTTAAACTTGGCTACCAAAACAACTTTTTCTAAAGTTGAAGGTAAAACCTGCCCTCGCAAGGCAAGCACACGACTTGTCTCTTGCACAGCTTTTTCAAAATCACCGGTTAAGCGTGTCATTACCGTGATAAACAAATTACCAAAACTATGCCCTGCTAACTCTGAACCTTCTTCAAAACGAAACTGAAATAATTGTCGCATCATACTAGAAGCATCCGCAAGCGCAACTAAACAGTTTCGGATATCTCCTGGTGGTAAAATATCAAATTGTTTGCGTATTCTACCAGAAGAACCGCCGTCGTCAGCAACAGTCACAATGGCTGAGATGTTTGAACTATACTCTTTAAGACCAGTTAAAAGCATACTCAAACCCGTGCCACCGCCGATAGCTACTATTTTTGGACCTCGAGCCAGCTGCTTACGAACATAGAGAATATCTACTAACTCATCTTGTCGGCTGGGAGGAACAAAGACATTAATCATTGCTCCGATTAAACGTTTAATGCCTAAAATTAATAAACCCAGCCCCGAGACTAAGATAATTGCATCTAGTAATTTTATAACAAAAAAATTACTGGGAGGCAGTCCCCTAAATCCTAGTAAAAGTAGAACAATCCCAAAGGCAATAAGTCCTATCCAGCGCTTTATGCCAATACCTGGGTATAACCATAAAAAAATACGCCTGATTTTATTTATCATAAGCACGCATCAAAATTACACCTTCTCATCTTCTTGCGCGATGATATCTAAAATTTGTTTCTCATTAGTGGCATTTCTTAAGTTATCACGGAAGAATTTATCTTTAAAAAGACGGGAGATGCGCGCTAATGCTTTAAGATGCGGGCCTGCAGAATCTTGAGCAGCTAAGAGAAGAAAGAAGATATAAACTGGTTCTCCATCAAGTGAATCAAAGTCTACACCTTTTTTAGATAATGCTAAAGCTGCAACCAATTTAGAGACACAATCAGTTTTGGCATGAGGAATAGCAATACCTTGACCTATAGCAGTAGAACCTAAAGATTCGCGCTCCATAATTGCTGCTATAACTTTTGCGCGGTTTGCTTTATCTATCTCACCAGCATTAATTAGAAGATCAACTAACTCCCGAATAGCGTCTTCTTTTCGTGAAGCCTTCAAATCAGCGGTGATTGCTTGTTTAGAGAGAAAATCCATTATTCTCATAAAAAACTCCTTTCTCAAAATCTAAGTTGCAAACAGCAAGCAGCTGTCTATTTTCTTAGATTTCTACAAAATTAAAACAAGATGGAAATTTAATATTATAAGTTAAAGCGGGAGACGGGGTTCGAACCCGCGACAACTACCTTGGCAAGGTAGCGCTCTACCAACTGAGCTACTCCCGCAAGTACTAACCTTAACCTTTTATTAAAACTGTCTTTTTGTCCCTGGCTAAAAAATTTTTTATAAACCTCTTTCGAACAAATTGTTTCCTGAGTTAATTTGTCTGCTGTGGGAACTCCTGCGGACGGAGGGATTTGAACCCCCACAGGTCTCCCCAACAGCTCCTAAGGCTGTCGCGTCTGCCAGTTCCGCCACGTCCGCTCACCTTAGATTAGAAATATCTTATCTCTCATTACCACTACTAATTTAATGGTAAACCAGATAAATAATCTCGTCTCTGGTCATCTTAATAATCAAATGAGCCTCCCGCGACTCGAACGCGGCACACCCACCTTAAAAGGGTGGTGCTCTACCTGATGAGCTAGAGGCCCAAATTTTTTCTAAAATTCTAAAACTTCTTTTTCTTTAACCTTCAATATTTCTTCTATCTTAGCAGAATACTTATCTACTAATTTTTGAATCTCATCTAAAGAGCGAAACTTATCATCTTCGGTAATAACTTTATCTTTTTGCCATTTTTCTAACTGTTCTTTTGCTTCATGGCGTATTGTCCGAATAGAAATCCGACCATCTTCTGCCATCTTATGAACCAGTTTTACTAATTCTTGTCTGCGCTCTTTAGAAAGCGCCGGAACAGTCAAACGTATCACTTTTCCGTCAGTAGAAGGTGTCAACCCTAAATTAGACTTTAAAATAGCTTTTTCTATCTCGGGAATAGCGCTGGGATCCCAAGGAGAAATTTGTAGCATATGTGCATCAGGCACTGAGATTTGAGCAATTTGTTTAAGCATAGTAGGTGTCCCATAATAATCTATGTGAAGTCCCTCTACCAATGCCGGATGAGCTCTCCCTGTGCGCACCTCTGCAAAATTACGGTTTACAAACTCTATTGTTTTCTTTAGTTTCTCCTCGGTCTGATGAATAAGTTCTTTGACTTTCATACAAACCTCCCAGAAATTTATTCTAATGAACTAGTGTTCCGATAGGTTCTCCTAATATAACACGTTTAATGTTACCTTCTTTATGCAGATTAAAAACTACAATGGGTAATTTATTATCCATACATAGACTTACTGCGGTTGCATCCATTACCGCCAACCTTTTTTTGAGCACATCCAAGTATTTAACAGAAGAATATTTACGGGCACTTTTAAATTTTTTGGGGTCAGCGGAATAAACACCATCAACCTGGGTAGCTTTTAAAATTACTTCTGCTCCTATCTCTATGGCGCGTAAGGCGGCTGCTGTGTCTGTTGTAAAATAAGGATTACCCGTACCCGCAACAAAAATAACTATTCTTCCTTTTTCTAAATGGCGAATTGCACGACGACGAATATATGGTTCAGCAATTTTCTGCATCTCAATTGCACTTAATACGCGTGTGGCTAACCCTGACTTCTCTAAAACATTTTGGAGAGCTAAACCATTGATAACCGTAGCAAGCATTCCCATATAATCTGCTACTGCCCTATCCATATCTAGCCCACGTTTAGCGGTGTTTTCTTGCCCACGAAAGATGTTTCCTCCTCCTAAAACTAAAGCAATCTCTACACCCATGGTGTGAATCTCTTTTATCTGGGCAGCAAGCAAATTTAAAAAATCTATATCAATACCATGCGATTTTTTCCCCTGCAATGCCTCGCCACTAATCTTAAGTACTACCCTTTTGTAAATAGGTGTAGCCATTATTAACCAATTTGATAACGACTAAATTGTTTTATCACAATTTTCTCATTAAATTTTGCTATTAAACTGCCTAAGTAATCCTTAATCGTTAAAGAAGGGTCTTTAATAAAAGTCTGCTCTAAGAGGCAGAAACTCTTTACAAATTGCTCTTTATCCAGTTGTTTGGCTAAAATTTCTTCAGGCACATCCTCGCGGCTGACATATTGAGGTGCTAAAGCAGCTATCTGCATTGCAATATCTTTAGCAAATTGAGCAAATGCCTCGTTCTTTGCTACAAAATCCGTCTCACAGTTTAATTCCACTAAAACCCCTATTTTGTTTCCATGGTGAATATATGCTTCTACACGACCTTCTTTAGCACTACGGTTTTGTTTAGAAGCTGCTTTTTCTAATCCACGCTTGCGTAAAATCTCTTGTGCTTTTTCCAAATTACCACCTGCATCCTCTAATGCCTTTTTACAATCAGCAATACTTGCAGCTGTTAAGTTTCTTAATTCTTTGATTATTTCAACTGATATAGTCATAGCTATTTAGCCCTTTCTCTTTCCTCTGGCACGCTCGCCCCCACCTGAAGACGTTGAATGTGACTTACGGGGAACGACTTTGCCTTCGTCCTTTTCTTTTATTTCAACAAACTCCTCTATTTCTTTTATCCCTTCTTCTTCTTCAGGAAGTAGCTCAGTTGCACCGGGTATGGTAACTTCTGCCTTCTCTAATGATACACCTTCCTGGGATAAATAAGAAACAAACCGTTTCCTTCCTTCTATGGCGGCATCAGCAATGTAACTGGTAATAATACGAATAGCTTTAGCAGCATCGTCATTTCCAGGTATAGGATAATCAACCAAATCTGGATCAGAATTAGTGTCAATAAGACCAATTACTGCTATTCCTAATTTACGACATTCCCTCACAGCTGTTTCTTCTTTTTTGGTATCTACTATAAAAGCAGCTTTTGGCATACGCTCCATTGCCACAATCCCAGAGAAATTTTTTTTCAGTCGAGATAACTCTTTCTGACGCAAAGCAGCTTCTTTTTTTGTCAGCTGGTCGAAAACACCATCTGCCTTTTCTGTTTCAAGCTGTTTAAGACGTTGAATACTTTTTCTTACCGTAACAAAATTAGTCAATAATCCTCCTGGCCAACGTTCAGTTACATAAAACATAGAGCAACGCTGGGCTTCTTGCATAATAACTTCTTGAGCCTGTTTTTTAGTCCCTACAAAAAGAATGTGTTCTCCTTTGGCGGTTATCTCAATGACAAAATCCCGTGCCCTAGCCAGACACTCTTCTGTTCGTTCTAAATCAATAATGTAAATGCCACTACGCTCACCAAAAATATAAGGCTGCATCTTAGGATTCCACCGACTTGTCTTGTGCCCAAAATGCACCCCTGCTTCTAGTAATTGTCTTACTAATTCTGAAGGCACTTTTCCTCTCCCTTCTTTGGTCTCTTTTAAGGTATTTTGAGACCCTTGATACAGAACAGGGCTCACCTTTCTAAAGAGACATATTTTATGTATTGTTAATAAGATAAGATAGTCTGTTCCCTTGACAGCCTATCAAAAGAACGTTAATTTATAAAGTATAACATTTTTTGAAAAATTTGCAAATATTTTCCCGTAGAAAATATTATTATACTAATAAACTTAGCTTTGACAACATTTTTTTCAAATTTCTTGACAAAAAAGCAATTTAATGTATACTTCCCTATATAATTAATCTTAAATATACTAAAGCAAAAAAGGAGCAATTATTATGTTTCGTATATGTGCTATTTGTGGTAAAGGTCCTCTTCCTGGTAAAAAAGTAGTTAGGAAAGGTCTTTTAAAGAAAAAAGGTGGAACCGGTTCCAAAATCGTCCGTTCTACGAAACGCAAATTCCTACCAAACCTACAAAAGCTACGTATTATCCTTAATGGAAAAACAACAAAGGCTTATGTGTGTACTAAATGTCTTAAAAAAGGTTTAGTACAAAAGGCAATATAACCTTTTTTTCTTACCTTAAGGTGTATAATTCGATTCTTAATGAAAGAATATTTCTTCTACCCCTAACACTACAGATTTAACTCCCTGCCAATTGTCTAAAAGTGGTCTATACACTAAATCCACGGACTCTGCTTCAACAATCCTATCATAAAGATTGGCCATTCCAAAACCGACTGCAGAGTAGGTGGTAATACCATCTGTAACCCAGAATTTTACTGTGTCCCGTTTATAAAGACGGGGCAGGCTCTTTATTTTTAATCCTTTTGTTAAAAATAAAGGGGCAAGGTTTCCTTCACCAAATGGCTGTAGATGTTCTATCTGGTCAACAAGTTCCGGATTAAGTTGACTTAATTCTAACTGCATATCTACTTCTAAAGTTGGTATTAAGTCCTCTGCTTCTAAAGTATTTTTCGCAAATTCATTAATTTTTTGGCGAAATTCTTCGATATCTGACTGATGAATCAACATTCCTACAGCGTGGCTGTGTCCCCCAAAGTTCTTTAACAGCTTACTACAATAATGCAAACCTTCATAAAGATGAAATTTCTTTATGGAACGCCCCGAACCTCTACCAGAACCATTCTCAAGTGAAATAAGAATAGCTGGTCGATAAAAATGGTCAGCTATTTTTGATGCAACAATACCTAATAAACCAATATGCCATCCCTCTTTGGCTATCACTATAACTTTATCCTGACTGAAATTAACTTGTTGCTCTATTAATGCATGTGCCTCTTCTAGTATCTGATTTTCTAATTTTTGTCGTTGACGATTATATTGGTTTAATTGTTGCGCCAATCTCTGTGCATCTTCTGGTTGCTCAGTCATAAGCAGTTCTAAAGCAATGTCTGCTTTGTCTATACGCCCACTGGCATTAATACGAGGTCCCAAAATAAAATTTATTGCATCAGAGGTTATACGTTTATTAGTTATTCCACAACAGGCAAGTAATGCCTTTATCCCTTCTCTCTGAGTGCGTTCTAATACATAAAGGCCTTCTTTAGCGATTATGCGATTCTCTGAAATAAGTGGAACCATATCCGCAATAGTTCCTAAAGCTACTAAATCTAAATAAGAAAAGACATCCTTATCTATCAAAGCATGGCAAAGTTTAAAAACTACACCTACTCCTGCAAGCTGGCGAAAAGTGTAATTACAACTGGCTACTTTGGGATTCAGCAAGACAGTAGGAGAAGCTAATTTCTCTTTATTTTGCTCGTGATGGTCGGTAACAATAACATCAATTCCACTTTTTAATAAGTTTTCAATTTCTTCTTGGGCATTAGTACCACAGTCAGCGGTAATTACTAAATGTGCATTTTTTTCTTTTGCTATATGAGTAATATTTTTAGGTAACCCATAACCGTCTTTAATTCTGTGAGGTATATAATAACAAACCTGTGCACCTAAGTCAGAAAGCACACCAAGTAACAAGGCAGTTGCGGTTACTCCATCTACATCATAATCACCCACAACCATGATTTTTTTTCGCTTACTGATAGTCTGTCTAATTAACTGCACAGCCTTTTGCATATCTGAAAAGGAAAATGGATCATATAAATCACAAATATCTGCTCGTAAAAAACGTTCTGCGCTGGCGGTATCTGTTATGCCACGATTTATAAGAAGTTGTGCAGTAATCGGCAAGATCCCTAAGGTTTTAGATAATTCTCTTTGCAGTTTCGGGTGTGGTTGGGCAACAGAAATTAAAGAACGCATAGGATAGCAAACTACATTTTTTCGGGAGCCTCTACTCCTGTCAAAGAAAGTCCTAAAGCTAAAACATGCCTTGTAACCGAAATTAAAGCAATACGGGCATAACTAAGATTTCTATCTTCTAACAAAACACGATGTCGGTCGTAAAATTTATGAAACGTCTCGGCAAGCTCTTGTAAATAAACAGTGATAAGATAAGGGTCAATTGTATCGTGACAAACCTCCAAGATATAAGGAAACTGCCACATTTTTTTAATTAAGGATATCTCTTCTTTTTCTTTAAGTAGCTGCAATTGTTGCACAGTTGGTTTCTGAAAATCCTTTACCTGACGTAAAATACTGGCGATTCTTGCATGCGCATATTGAATATAATATACAGGATTCTCTGGGGTTTGTTTCTTAGCAATCTCTAAATCAAAATTAAGATGGCTGGAAGTTCTACGCATCAGAAAGAAAAACCTTGATGCATCAACACCTACTTCCTCTAAAACTTCCCTTAATGTAATATATTGCCCTTTACGGGTAGACATCTCAATTTCTTTTCCATCTCTAGAAATAGTAGCTAATTGCACGATAACAATATCTAATGTCTGTGGTTCATACCCTAAAGCAGCCACTGCCGCTTTCAATCGTCCAATATAACCATGATGGTCAGGTCCCCAGAAATTAATTAATCTACTAAAGCCTCGCTGATATTTATCTCTATGATAAGCAATATCAGGAGCAAGATAAGTGTAGGAGCCGTCGCTTTTTATAACCACACGGTCTTTGTCATCACCAAACCCCGTAGATTTAAACCACCAAGCACCATCTTGCTCATAAACTAATTCTTTTTCTTTTAGCCAGTTTAATACCTCTTCAATCTTTCCACTTAAACGTAATGCCTTCTGACTATACCAAGAATCAAACTTCACTCTAAAGTCAATTAACTCTTTTTTAATTACTTCCAATATAGAACTTGCAGCAAATTCATCATAATGAGAAACAACCAATTTTTCTTTTTTAATCTTTCGGGCAAGTTCAATAAGATATTCACCCTGATAATATTTTTCAGGAAATTCTACTGTTTTACCTTCCAGTTGCTCAATACGTGCCTTTAACGAATTACCCAAAATGGTAATCTGATTACCTTCATCATTCAAATAATATTCCCTGGTAACCTCATAGCCAAGAAATGAAAATATATTCGCCAAAGTATCACCTACAGCTGCCTGACGGGCATGGGCAACAGAAAGAGGTCCTGTAGGATTAGCACTGACAAACTCAAAAAGAACACGTTTACCTTTACCTATATCTTTTCTTACAAAAAAATCTTTTTTTTCTAACGCTGTAATAAGAAACTGGTAAAGATATTTCTGAGATAAGTAAAAATTAAGGAATCCTGGCCCTTCTGCTTTAATATCGGCAATAATATCTTTTAAATCTGAATCAGAAATTTTTCTTGCCAATATTTGTCTAAATTCAACAGCAAAGGTTTTAGGATTTTTTCTTGCCTTTTTAGCAATACGAAGACATAAACTGGTTGAGATATCCCCAAATCCTTCAGGTGGGGCAAACTCTAATTCGATATCCTCCTTACTACACAAAGAAGATAAACCCAAACTTTTGAGGGTATCCCATAAGATTTCTCTGACAGGCAACCGAAGGTCTTGCATCTTTTTCTAAATAGATTTTATTCTAATTATGATTTGGAAGAAGATAAAGACTTAGGTATCCTTATTCTGCGAGCATCAGACCAAAGATGCTCAAGGGCATAAAATTGACGCATCTGTTTGGTAAAGATATGCACAACTACTGAAGCGTAATCAAGAACCACCCAACCTGATTCATCATTAGGTTGAGGCGGAACAAGTGGTTTGCGATGTTCAGTTATAAGTTTCTCTTGTATGGCCTCAGCTATTGCATTAATCTGACGTGTAGAATTGGCACTTACGATAACAAAGAAATCACAGAAACCCCCTATCTTACGCAGGTCAAGAATCACAATCTTTTCTCCCTTTTTCTCCTGCGCACAGTGGGCGATTCTTATTGCCAATTCTTTATCATCAGTAGTAGGATACCTAGCCTTTGAAATCTGTGTTTTTTTAGTTAAAGGAATATTTATTTTTTCTTGCACCCTAGTATTTTATACATACCTGTGCCACAAGCAGGACACTTGCCTTTTACTGCCTGACGACCATTTTTCATTGTTACTTGTTTCTCATCAGCCATCTCTTTAGTGGATTTACACTTTACACAATAAGCTTTCTCTGCCATTATGAATCCTCCTTTTTTTTACTACCTTGTCTGTAGTTTTTTATCTATTATATCTTAAGGTAAACCCAGGTCAATGATTATTTATGGTTAGTTCGACTGGTAGCTATCTCCTCTATCTCTCCAACTATCTCTTCAATAAGGTCTTCAAGTGTAACCAGTCCTATAGCCTTTTGCTTCTCGTTTACTACAATAGCAATTTGTATTTTCTGCGCCTGGAAACGACGTAAAAGCTCATTTACTGACATATACGCAGACACATAATATGGTTTTTGGATTAAATCTGCTACCACAAATAGCCCTCCGTCCCGCAAGATATATAACAGATCACGGGCATAGATAATGCCTATAATATTATCCTTTGAACCACTATAAACAGGTATTCTGGCATGACCTTCTTCGGCAAAGGTATCTAAAACCTGTTCAGGTGTTGCAGAAATACTTACCGAAACAATTTTCTCAAGTGGTACCATTACATCTTTTACTTTAATATCGCCAAACTCAAAGATACGCACGAGCATCTTGCGTTCTTCCTCAGTAAGCACTCCTTCTTCTTTACCTATCTCAATTAACAAACGTAGTTCTTCTTCTGTTATAAGAGGTAGACGGCGATGTGATTCTACCCTAAATAAAGAGAGCAGGAAATTGCTCATACGAGTAAATAAACTAATTACGGGGTTAAAAACCTTTATTATAAATTCCATAATCGGTGCCATAAACAAAGAAGCCCGTTCAGGATTTTTAGTTGCCAAAAGTTTGGGAGTAACTTCACAGAATACCACTACCACTGAAGCAGTAACAACAGTTGAAATAATTATTCCTGTCTTCTGTCCTAAAAACTCAACAAAAATTACTGTCATAATCGCAGTAATTGCCACGTTAACAAAATTATTCCCTACAAGAATTGCTGCTATAAACTTATCCATTTTAGCAGCAAGCCTTTGGACATATTGAGCACGTCTAACACCTTTGGCTAACATATTACGTAGTTTTATCTTGCTTAAGGCAACTAATGCTGTCTCTGATAGTGAAAAAAAAGCCGACAGCAGCATCAAAAACAAAAGTATCCCTGACATCAATAATAAATCTTTAAATTGCATGCACTGCTCTATTTTCCTATTGATAACAATTCTTTTATAGCTTGCTCTCTATGTTTTTGCGGACCGATGAGTGCTAAATTTAAGCGGGAATCACAAAATATAAAATCTGCTACTTGGTGTATCTGACTTAAACCAACCGCATTTATTTCTCTCTTTACTTTTTTTAAAGTATCTACTCTGTTTAACATTATTGTCTGCTCACCTATCCAAAGCATCTGATCCAAAGAATCCTCTAAAGAAAGAGTAAGCTGACCAATAAGATATTCTTTTGCCCTACGTAATTCGCCTTTTCCTATTTTTTTAATTCTTATTCTGTTTATTTCTTTAATAATAAGCTGTATGGTCTCTAACACTTTATTGTTGTCTACCCCTGCATGAATAAAAAAAGCGCCAGTATCATTAAGTCGCTGTACTTGGGTGCCAATCTCATATGCCAAACCACGTTTTTCGCGTATCTCATTAAACAGACGGCTGGAGCTGTTTCCTCCTAAAATAATATGAAGAATACTCTGAGCATAACGTTGTGGGTGTAAACGGCTTAATCCGTGAAAACCAACAATAAGATGGGTCTGTTCTGTATCTTTATTCAATATACGTAACTGTGGAACGGTCTGTTTTAATTCTACTGCGGAGAATTTGCTTGGTAGCGAACAAGGTAAAGCATTAAAGAGTTTCTTTATCTTACGAACTAATTGAGAATGACATAAATTACCCGCTGCACTAATCACTATATTTGCACTGGTATAATATTGTTTGCGGTAGTTCTCTAGGTCACTTCTAGTAATACGAGTAATTGTTTCTTCTTTTCCTAAGATACTTCGTCCTAAAGGCTGATTGGGCCAAAGTAATTCATCAATAAGTTCATGGACATAGCTCTGAGGTAAATCCTTATACATTTTAATCTCTTCTAAGATAACTGTTCGTTCTTTTTCAATATCAGAGACTGCCAATTTTGGGTATAAAACCATTTCTGCTAAAATATCTAAACACCTTTCAAGATATCTGGAAGGTGCTTTAATGAAAAAACAAGTAGCCTCTTCAGAAGTAAAGCCATTAAACGAACCACCTACACCTTCTATTGCCTCTTTGATTTGTTGACAACTATAGTGTTTGGTGCCTTTAAAAACCAGATGTTCTAAATAATGGCTAATCCCGCACAGCTCTTCCTGTTCGTAGCGAGAACCGGTTTTTACCCATACACCAACAGCAAGTGACTCAATATCCCGCATAGAAGCACTTACTATCCGCACACCATTATTTAAGGTTGTCTTTTGATACATCTTTTCTACCCTTTGCCTTATGGAAAAAGAAAGCCTTTGTTTATTATACACTCTTACGCAGCAACTTCACAAAATTCAAAACCTTTTCCAAACAATTTTTTGAGTTTATATTTTCTTTTATTTTCTTTATTATAGCGCTACCCACAATTACACCATCAGCTACCTGAGAAAGTTTCTTTGCCTGTTCAGGATCTGATATACCAAAACCCACACAAACAGGCACATGGGTAAGTCTTTTAATCTGCTGAATATGACAAGCTACCTGCGCTTTTGAAATATGAGACATCCCTGTTGTGCCAGTTATAGAGATATAATAAATAAATCCTTCGGCAGTAGAACAAATTTCTTTACAACGCCTTAAGTCCGTAGTAGGTGCAATAAAAGAAATTATTTTTATCTGATACTTTTTTGCAGCATCTCTTATATACTTTGCCTCTTCATAAGGAAGGTCAGGGATTATTAAACCATCTACTCCAGAGACTACTGCCTGTCTTAAGAAATTCTCAATACCAAAAACAAATACAGGATTATAATAAGTCATAAAACAGATAGGGGTTTGGATTTTAGAACGCAGACGCTTAGTCAGCTTTAATACTTTTCTAAGAGTAGTTCCTTTTAAAAGCGCTTGATAAGACGATTCTTGAATAATCGGCCCATCAGCAATAGGATCAGAGAAAGGTATGCCTAACTCAAAGACATCCACCCCAAGTTTACTCATTTCTTGAATCAGTTTTTCAGTAAAATCTAAAGAAGGATAACCAGCAGTAACAAAAATAATCAGGGCTTTTCTACCTTGACTGCGAAGTTGTTTAAAAGTTTCTTCAATTCTGTTCATTCTCTGTAATTGAATAAGAAACTAAATTTATAGATTTAACTGACTAAGTGCTTCCACTGCAGTATTCATATCCTTATCCCCTCTACCAGAAAGACATACTATCACAACACTTTTTTTATTTGCCAACTTATTTAGCTCCTTAAGATAAGCAACTGCATGTGCTGATTCTAAAGCAGGGATTAACCCTTCACTGCGTGCCAATAAAACAAACCCATCCAGTGCCTGTTTATCAGTGACTGCTACGTAGTGACAACGACCTGTTTGTTTATACATTGCATGTTCAGGTCCAACACCTGGATAATCAAGACCTGCGGAGATAGAATGTGTAGGCATAATTTGCCCAGACCCATCTTGTAAAACATATGATTTTGCCCCATGTAAAATGCCGATATTGCCTTTACATAGAGAGGCAGCGTGTTTATCAGTAGAAAGCCCTTTTCCCGCGGCCTCTACCCCAATAAATTTTACTGAGCGTTGTCTATAAAAAGGATAAAACAACCCCATGGCATTACTACCACCCCCTACACAGGCAACCAAATAATCAGGCAATTGCTTAGCTATCCTTAAAATCTGTTTCTTTGTTTCTCTGCCAATTACTGATTGAAAGTCACGCACCAGCATAGGATATGGATGAGGGCCAGCAACTGTTCCAAATACATAAAAGGTATCCTCAACATGAGTAACCCAATCACGCATTGCCTCATTTATCGCATCTTTTAAAGTCTGCGAACCACTCAAAACCGGCACAACTTCTGCACCTAACAACTTCATTCGGTATACATTAAGTTTTTGTCTTTCTATATCTTCCTTTCCCATAAAAATCGTGCAACGTAAACCAAAAAGTGCAGCCACAGTTGCTGTAGCTACTCCGTGTTGCCCTGCTCCTGTCTCAGCAATAAGACGTTTCTTTTTCATCCGTACTGCTAAAAGCGCTTGTCCTAAAGTATTGTTAATCTTGTGGGCTCCTGTATGCAACAGGTCTTCACGTTTTAAGAAAATCTTTAAGTTTGATAGCTGTCTGCTTAGATTCTTTGCCTCATAAAGTGGGGTGGGACGACCTGCATATTGAGTAAGGTAATAATTTAATTCTTTCCAAAATCCGCGGTCACGTTTTGCCAACAGGTAATGCTGCTCTAGATCATTTAAAGCGGACATTAATGTTTCAGGGACAAATCTTCCACCAAAATCAAGGAAATATCCGTTTTTATCAGGAAACATAGAAATACTAGTTTGTATGATGGAGAATCAAATAAGGACTATTCATTAGATTCTATACCGGATTTGTTGTCAGATGAAACCATTTGTTCAAGCGCTGTGAAATCAAACATAAAATAAAAAGGTAATGTATCTTTTGTTTTTCTAAAATCACAATAACTTGTTCGCAAAAATCGTGGCATTGGACTGAAATTGTAACCACCATTAAAGGCAGCTATAGCATAGAAACTTGTGTCAATAAAACGTTCCCACCAATTTGCTTTGCTGTTTTGAGAATAGTCCAGCCAGTCAATCCAGCCTCCAGCAATCCCATTGTCATCGGGTTTAATCTGCCATAACCCAGAATCCAAAGTCCATCGTAAAGCAGGTATGTAAAACTCAGACTGACCTGTCTTCCGCCAGACCAGCACTGCCTGAAAGGTATAACCTGGAGACCGTCGCTCAGTAAAAAAATAGTCATCCCAAACACAAGCACCATCACTTTTTTGTAAACGTTGGGCAATCCAACGACCAACGCGAGGATGGTTAACACCCCAGGCAGGGACATTGAGCATCTGTGGAGCATAGTTAATCCAATCATGTTTTTCTGGTTCAATAGGTTGATTGTTCTGGTCAACTACTCTATACCAAACACCATAGTCAGCAGAATACGGATTTTTAATATACAAGGTAGAATTAATACCTAAGAGAATTCTACGTGCTGCCTGAGCACAACGAATAGCAAACCGCCAGTCTCGTTTCTCCCAAGCCCAAAGCTCTGCTGCTTTTAAAGCTTGATAAGCCCACGAATTGTCAGACGCCCAGCGCCATGAACGAAAATTACCGTCTTTATCTTTACCTCCCCCCAAAAGTTTTCCGTCACCACCGTATTTCTGACAAAGCATAAGATAGTTAGCCGCCTTTTTCATTGCCTGATAACGCGCAGGAGTCAACCCAAGACGATACAACGCCAACATTACTTCGGCAGCCTGTGTAGGTGATTTTGCCAATGACTCTGTATCATTTGGATTTCCTGAACCAGGAGTATCAAAGGTATATTGATTAAACCAAGCTCCATCTCTGTCCTGTATTCGTATTAAATAATCTGCACAAAGTTCAGCAGACTTGCGATACTTAGGATTTTCTAGGATCTGTTCTGCCATTAAAAGCCCCAAAATTGCCAAGGCATTTTCTCTTGGAACAACCCAAGTAGGATTCCCTTGCACATTATTAATTGCTCCGTAGGCAGGACTACTGGGGTTACTAACATATTGACAAGAAATTATGTATTCTGCTTCTATTTGCACTAATTCAGGAAACTGGTAGTCTAAACAATAAGCACAGCGAGTATAAAAAGACAACAACGTCAAAACAACTAACCCTATAGAAAAAGTAATATTGCGGACAAACAAGATTAAATTACACATAATTTTGACTCTACTAGTAATTATTTCTTTAAATAAGCATCCAAAAAAGAATCACAATAAATCTGCTTGTTTAAAATAAGCTCAGCAGTAATTAATGCGTTCATCAACTCGTGATCCGTTGGGTCAAGTATTGCCGCATCTAGACCGTAACTCTGTGCCATTACTAAAAAAGTGCGATTAATGAGACTACGCACAAATGTTCCTTGAGATATATTGGATAAACCTAATACCACTTTAGGTGAAGGGTCGTTTATAATTTTAAAATCTCGTATTGCTTCTAAAGTATCCACTAACTGTGCCTGTGCCACATTTATTGGCAACAACACTGGGTCAAGGTAGAGATCTTCAACCGGAAACCCTTCCTTAAGACAATACTCTACAATAGTAGCAGCTAATTCTAAACGTCTATCTCTATTTTGTGGAACTCCTTTTATATCCATAGTAAGACCTATAAGCTTGGCTTTGTATTTTAAAGCAAGAGGTATAAACTTGGATAATTTTTCCGCGTCAGCAGTAGTAGAGTTAATCATTACAGGATTTTTTATCACCGATAAACCTGATTCAATTACACTTATTTTACTTGCATCAAGAACCAGCATTTTATCAGTTACTTCCTGAACTGTCTCAACTAACCACCGCATATCCTCAACAGGATTAGCTGAATGCGGTCCGCAATTAATATCTAAAGCATCTGCACCCGCCTTTATCTGCTTTAAAGCACATTGCTGAATTACTGCTTTATTACGCTCTTTTAATGCGGAAGCTATTGAAAGATACATACCGTTTATAAGTTCGCCTATAACAAACATTTTTAGTAATTAATAGTTATATATTGAATAATTCAATGTATTGTCTTACCTTTTCAATTGCCTGGGGGTGTCGCATAACCAAAATATCTGCTCCTGCCTGTAAAAAACTTACTGCAGTTGTTGCTTCCCATATTATACCACGTGCAGTGGCTTCTCCCCAAGTAGGAAAATCCTGTTGGCTTGCCCGTGCCTCTTTAGAACGCCATGCCTCTTGCCCAATCATACAGATAAAAGGCATAGCCATCATTTTATCACCTGAAAAAGCAGCTAAACGTGCACGTTCCATAATGGAATAGGCATATTCTAAGCCGTATCCTAAAGCACCTACTGTTGGATCCATCACAATACGGTCAGCAGAAAGTCCAATATCAGTTATAAGAATATTCAATTGTTTGGCAATATTTATATCTATAGGTGACTGCGCAATGACATTGTGACCATCAGCAATACAACTTGCTACTAAAGTTTTATAATTATTAGAAGAGGCACTACCAATAAGACATCGTTCTCCTTTAGCTGCTTCTGCACAAGCACATAAAACCGCATTATCCTTCTCGTCATCACCACACCCTAAAATAATAATTGGTACTTTTATCTGTCTAAGTAACTGCTGTATAAAATGCGCCTCTTGCTCAGGGGTGCGATTTTCGTTCTCTGGATGAGCGCCTTGTAAACGAATACACAAAAGTCCTGCATTGAAGTCTTCTACACACTTTTCTGCCCATTCCAAAGGATTTGCCAAACAACCACCATAAACCCGCATAAGATCTTCAGGCCAATCTAAAGGCAGGATATCCCATATTTCAAAAGCAATTTGAGGTTTATAGGGAATTTCTGCCTCCGCAGACAAAAAAGGCAAACCTGTCTGTCCCCCCACAGTAACAGTATGCAAACGGCTACCCCCTTGTTCAGCTGTTGCGCCAATAGTAACCGTATTAATCTTTGTCTGCCAACATTCTTTGAGCTGTTCTATAGCCATTTAAACTACCCTCCTATTATTTTTTTTATAATCTTTTTTAGTTCTATGAATACTTTTGAATTTTTATCTAACCTAAACAATGACTGCCCCTCTTGACTGAATTTAGCAATCTGTTCATCTTCAGGTAAAATTCCTAACAATTGCAAATCAATACCTTTTAATTTTTTGCTAACTTCTTCCTCCTTTACACGATTTAATAAAATAAATTTATGCTGTGCTTTAATCTTAAGTTCCTTTGCTATTTCAGCAATACGTTGGGCTGCTCGTAACCCTGCTGGTGTGGATTCAGCCACAACCAAAAATACATCGCAGACAGCCATAGTCTTTCGTGACAGATGCTCCATCCCCGCCTCATTATCAATAATCACAAAGTCATATTTCTTCATTAGTTTCTCTAAGACATTGCGTAAGACGTTATTTACATAACAATAACATCCGGGTCCTTCGGGTCTACCCATTGTCAGAATATCAAACTTATCTTGCTCATCAATAATTGTCTGTACCTTGTATTCAATGAATCGGTCTTTACTTATTCCTGCGGGAATTTTATCCTTTTCCTCATTAATTTGTGATAAAACTGTGCCGATGGTCTCTTTAATTTCTAATCCCAAAAACTCTGCCAAATTACTATTCGGGTCAGCATCTACTGCCAAAATAGACCCTTGGTAATTCTCTGATAACAAACGCACAAGTAAAGCAGAAACAGTGGTTTTTCCAACACCACCTTTTCCTACAACGAGAATTGTGTAAGCCATTGTATAACTTAATCCTTTCTAATGTCCAAATGAAGGAAATCTTTCCAAATCTGTATGTGGAAAAAATAAAGCCGCCATATACTCATCCATATAAATTGGCTCATCAGACAATTCTAAATAAGCCATATTCTCAGCAATTCGTTTTGCTCTTTCAAATTGTCTTTGTGAAAGTAACATAGCCGAAGCACCCGCAATAGCAGTATTACCTACAAACTCAAATACTTCAACTGGAAGGTCAGGTAATAATCCAATGGTGATAGCATTTCTTATATCTAATGATGTACCAAAGCCACCTGCGATGAAAATCTTTTTTAGGTCTTTGAAAGAAAAAGACATCTTTTTTAAAAGTATACTGGTTGCAGCATAAATGGCTGCTTTTGCCCGTTTAATATTCTCAATATCTGATTCGCAGATAACTATATCTTTTTCTACTGCTGTTTTATCACTGCTGACTATAACATATTCTTTTTCTCCATTATTGTCGCGTATATGTGGATTACAAAGCAACTTAAATCTACCATCTCGTTCAATAATTCCCCATCGTAAAAATTCTGCTAAGACATCAATGTATCCTGAACCACAAATACCTCTGGGTAAGGTATTCCCAATAGTATCAAAATAGATTTGAGCATTACGGTTTAAGCAAAATCTCTGAATTGCCCCTTGACTACTATGCATACCACTTCTTACCCCTGAGCCTTCAAAGGCAGGTCCTGCGGAGGCAGAGGTAGCTATCAAAAAATCCTTGTTACCTAAAGCTACTTCACCATTTGTTCCTACATCAATTAAAAGCCCTAAGGTATCTTGCTTATCTAAAGCAGTTGCCAAAACACCACTGGTAACATCTCCGCCAACGTAGCTGGAGATACCCGGGACAAAAAATACCATTGCGCGTGGATTAAGCCGCAATCCCACCTCTGTTACTCTTAAAGGTGGAACAAATTGCACTGTTGGCACATAGGGTTGTCTGCGAATGTAATATGGATTTATGCGCAAAAGCAGATGTATCATTGTGGTGTTACCCGTACAGACTGCTGAAAATACATCATTTAAATCTATCTTATGTTCAACAGCAAGTTGCCGAATTATATCATTAAGACAACTTACCACTGCCTCGTATAATTTTTCCAATCCATCGTTTTTCTCAGCAAAAATAATACGGCTAATTACATCTGCACCAAAAACCGCCTGACGATTATAAACAGCCTTTGTACCTAAAACTTGTTTTTTGGCTATATCTATCAATTGTCCTGTAATAGTAGTTGTCCCAATATCAAAAACAAAACCAAAATTTCTTTGGGTAGTATCCTTTGGTTCAATATTTAAAATCTCAAGATTCTGTCCGCAACTAGTTAAACCCAGAGTAACTTGCCACTGAGCATCACGTAACAAACTAGCTATGCCTCGTATATTTTGTAACGATATCTGAACACTATTTGAATTGGTTATTTTTCGGGTAGCGTTAATTAATCGCTCAACATCCGCAGTTGTATTGTTTTTATCTGGTGGATTCAACTTTAAATACAACTTCCAAACTAATGGTCTGTCTTCAAGAGATACCTCTGGTAACTGCCTCTGAGGTAAAACTATCTCTTCTGCTTCTAACGGTAATCCCTTTAACTGAGAGGGAAGCACTATTTTTTCTATGAACCCTTCATCTAAACGCGTCTCTAAGGGAATCTCTACTTCTATATCACTGGCAATAACCGTTTGACAGGCAAGGTATACTGCCTGTTTCTTTTCTTCAGGGGTCAAAAGAGCGGTTGGTCTGCTTACTACTTTTCCTTTACGCAGAATGACCTTACATCTACCACAAACACCATCTCCCCCGCAAGTAGCATTAAGGCTAATTCCTGCAGAAAGAGCTGCCTGAAGGATAGTGTAGTCTGGTTCTACTTCTATTGTTTTTTGGTCTGGTAAAAAGGTAACTTTAAATTTTTCCATTAATGCCAACTTTTAAGGAAAGAAGGTATTCCTGAAGCCTCTTTCGGTCCTACAATCACTTTCCAACCAGATTGTTCCTCTAAATCACCACTCATAACTGCTACATAACCAGGGATTATAATGGTTTTATGTTTGACTAAATCTTTTACACCGAATTTAACCAACGATTGACTTATCTTTTCGGGAGTAAATTTCTCTGCTGCCCAGGCAGTTAATACTGACATTCCCTCTGTATCTACACTAACCACATACGAAGGGACTTTACTTGCTTCCACTTCTCCAACAACAGTATAATAAGTTAGAGAAAAATTAGTGGTTACCAATAAGGGTGAATCTTGGTTAACTGCTCCAATAGGATATACCTTTGGTTCTATCTGCAATGGTTTCTGCGGGTCAGAATAAATATTCTGACGCAAAGTCAAAAGTGCCAATGCCTGCCAAGGATAACTATCTTTTAAAAGCACTATTGAACCATATTTTAAAATATAAGTAGCTGCTTCTAGGGTCTGTTGATATACATCATCTTGCTCTACAATTACCATAGTAGGATAACCTAAGCTCCGAACAGATTTTTTTAAGGCTAACCTGCGTATTTGCGTCAACAACCATAGACGTTCCTTCGGTTTTGCCTGCCCTATATCAAGAACTATATCTTGCACACCTTGATTTTGTAACATTGTGGTAACTTTACTTAACTGGTCTAAATCTTTACCGCAGACTGCTAAAATAGCTTGGTATTCTTTAATTATTGGAGCAAAGATAGCAGCATTTTTTTCATCTATTCCCCAAACAATAGGTCTTCTTCCTTTTAAATAACCAAGTGCTTCTTTGACCGCATCTATATCCGTTGAAAGAAGCACTAACGCAAACTTTGTCTTTTCACTGATAATTTTAACTGTCTTAACAAATTCTTGTCTGTCTTTGGTTTGTCGAATAGCGATAAGATTAGGTGTCAGTTGCTGCCCTATACGTTCAAAACGCAAGGCTTCAATTTGCATTATCCTTGAAGAAATCTGCTCATAAGATAAATTGTCTTCTAAGATAAAACCTACTGCAGTAGGATTCCTAAATTTTTCTTCATGACGGAAAAGAACCGTCTCATTACCAATTATAAAGCTTCCATCGGCGGTGGTTATTTCAACTGGTTTGATTGGAGGCAGTGACGCCTCTTCTAACTTTTGTTTTACCTGGGGGCTAATGTGTGGACATTTATCAACAGTAACTGCCTTTTTCGCAATCTGCATAGCAAAGGCAAGACAGGTTGGAAACCCACAATCTTTACAATTGGTCTTAGGCAATAGCTTATAAATGTCCAGTCCTGAAAGAGCCATTTTTTGTTCCTTTCTTTTACTTTAAGAGATAAATTCAAAAGACTTAATCATCTTCTCAACCTCTGGTAAATATCGATTGAACTGCTCAACCAGTGCAGTGTAAGTAATCACATAGACTCTATTCTTAAAAATAAATATCTCCTGTAGAAACTGAAACTCTGCTTTTTTCTCTTTACGTCTATATACAAGCCTACGTGAATCAACACGGGCGACTTTGGTTTTCTTTTCTTCAATAATCTCTGTTGTAGGTGCACGGAGAAGTAGGGATTTTTTAGCACTCTCATAAAATTCATCTAAAGATAAAGTAGTTGTATCAAAAGTTTGACTGATTATATTTACATTTGGAGAAAAGTAAAATTTCTTATCTTCTTCCGGTGCACTAAAACTTACCGCCATAGCCAAAGGTTTAATTACAAAAGAAGCAGGATAACTTATACGATACTGTAACTGCGGATGAGTATAAGTAAGTGTATCTTTTTGACTTACATTTGAAGAGGAAGATTTTAAGCCTTTCTCTTTTAATGGTTCCTTTGCCTTAATGGCAGAAGTTGTTAAGCAGAGAATAAAAAAAACTAGTGTGGTTTTTCTGATTAAATGCCTCATTGTGCCTCCTTTAGTCTTTTTAAGTTAACAGATAAACTTTTTAATCTGCCTAATAACTTTAAGAAATGCTTTTACTTTACGGTGGTCTTTTTTGCCAGGAAAAAGCTCAAGACCACTTGAGGCATCTACCCACTGAGGTTTTACGATGCTAATTGCCTTTACGACGTTATTAGCAGTTAACCCTCCTGCTAAAAAAATAGTCTTTTTACTACCGGCAAGACAGTCAGCCAGTTTCTGCCAATCAATGGTCTTACCTGTTCCGCCATAGTTACAAGAAGAAAAACTATCAAATAACCAAGCCTTTACTGGATAGGCCTGAAGTTCTTTAAAATTTACTTGCCCGCTTACCCGAAAAGCTTTAATTAAATTAAAGTTACTTAATCTGCGACAAAAATCAACTGATTCATTTCCATGAAGTTGAATCATTGTCAGTTTTACTGTCTTTGCTACTTTTTCAATGAACGATTTACGACTATTGACAAAAACGCCCACTACTGCGATTTTTTTGTCTAATGCTTTAACAATCTCTGCTGCCTTCTGGGGACTAATATACCGAGGGCTCTTTTTATAAAAGACAAATCCTAAAGCATCACAACCTGCTTTTACTGCTACTTGGGCGTCTTCAAGATTAGTAATACCGCAGATTTTAACTTTTACCACTGTATTTAGTGACCCATTAAATCATAAATAGCAGACTTTACATCAGGGCTTTTAAGTATAGCTGTCCCGACTAAAACGGCATTGACACCTAAAATCTTAAGAAACAAGATATCCTGATAACAGTTAATACCACTTTCTACCACAACTATCCTTTCCTTAGGCACAAGAGGGAACAACTTCTCAGTAGTCTTCAAATCTACCTGCAAAGTAGCAAGGTCACGATTATTTATACCAATAGCAAAATCAATATTTTTTTTAAGGTGTTTATCCGTCTTATTTGTTTTCTGAACTGACTCAATTTGACTGGTAGCGGTTATTTTAAGTGATAATACCTTTTTTAACTGTTTTTCTTGATGCGACTCTACCAAACAGTCCATACCTAAGGAATGGGTTAAACTTATCAACTCCACAAGTTGTTGCCTAGATAACAACTCTGCAATGAGCAATATAGCATCGGCGCCAAAGACTTTTGATTCAAAAACCTGGTAAGGTTCAATAATAAAGTCTTTTCTTAACACTGGTAAAGACACTGCCTCTTTTACCTGTTTGAGGTCTGTTAAACTGCCGTGAAAATATTCTTCTTCAGTAAGCACGGATATTGCTGCTACTTCTGCCTCCTCATATTGTTTGGCGATATTAACCACATCTAAATCCAAACGTAAATTCGGATGAGATGGTGAAGAACGCTTAAGCTCTGCGATTAAAGAAATTGTTTTTGGCTTATTAATAGCTGTCAGAAACGCCCTTGCTGGTGGTAAATCCTTTATACGCGCCTTAAGCTCTGTCTCAGGCAAAACAAGTTTTTGTTGTTCTAGACGTTGTTTTTTCTTAGCTAAAATTTCTTTAAGAAAATTAGATTCTTTCATGGCTTAATTGTTTAAGTAACGCCAATTTTTTCAATGCTCTACCACTGTCTATTGAATCTATAGCAAGGGCAATAGCATCACGTATACTTTGTGCCTTACCTGCAACATAAAGCGCTGCTGCTGCATTAAATACAGTCATATCACGATAAACACCGCTTTTCCCATTTAAAACCTCAAGCATTATCTGCACATTATCGTTAATGTCTCCTCCCTCTAAATCTTCTAGGTTTACTCTGCGGAACCCAAATTCTTCAGGGGTTATCTGATATACAGATAGCTCTCCATTTATAAACTCAGCTACCTCGGTAGTATCAGTCAGAGTAATTTCATCTAGACCGTCTTTCCCATGGACAACCATAACGCGTTTTATACCAAGATTTCCTGCTACCTGTGCAAGAATAGGCACGTAGTGAGCGTCAAATACACCTATTACCTGATGGGTAGTGTTTGCAGGGTTACACAGCGGTCCAAGGATATTAAAAATCGTGCGCCTACCAATCTGCTTACGTGCAGGCATGGCATATTTGACCGCAGGATGAAATAATGGTGCAAATAAAAAGGCAATCCCTATCTGTTGTAGACAATGTTCAATATTTTCTTTAGGTGCAGAGATATTTACTCCCACTGCCTCTAATATATCTGCACTACCACAAGAGGAAGAAACAGACCTATTGCCATGCTTAGCTACAGTAATATCGCAACCTGCTATTACAAAAGCAGAAATAGTTGAGACATTAAATGTCCCTTTACAGTCACCGCCAGTTCCGCAGGTATCTAAAATAATTTCTTTATCAACCTTAACCTTTATCGCATGTGCACGCATTACTTTTGCTGCCGCGGTAATTTCTTCAACAGTCTCGGTTTTCTCACTTAAACGTTCTAGGAAAGCAACAATATACTCTGTCTGAGCCTGACCGCTCATAATCTCTTCCATAACCATTTGCATCTCTTCAGTGGAGAGATTTTCACGACGTGCAAGTTTTTCTGTGGCTTCAATAATCATAGTGCTAAGAAATTTGCTAATAACTTTTTTCCGTGTTCAGTCATAATAGATTCAGGATGAAACTGAACTCCCCAAATAGCAAAATCTTTATGTCTGAGTCCCATAATCTGGCCGTCTTTAGTCCAAGCAGTTACCTGTAAACTTTTAGGCAAGTCTTTTGAAGACACCGCCAAAGAGTGGTAGCGTGTAGCTAAAAATGGACTGGGTATTCCCTTAAATATCCCTTCTTTGCAGTGATAAATTTTAGATACCTTTCCGTGCATCAAACAACTAGCACGCACAATACGACCACCAAATACCGCTCCAATACACTGATGGCCTAAACAAACTCCTAAAATAGGAATTTTCCCGGCAAAGCTACGAATCAAATCGCAAGAAATACCTGCATCTTCTGGTCCGCCTGGTCCCGGAGAAATGACAATCTGACTGGGTTTAATTTTACTAATTTTTTCTAAAGTAACTTTGTCGTTGCGAAAGACCTTAATTTTTGCTTTTAACTCAGCAAGGTATTGCACAAGGTTGTAGGTAAAGGAGTCATAATTATCTATTAATACAATCATATCTAAAATAATTGATTAATTTTTATTTTTTGTATTTATTCTTTTTCCCGCCAGATCTTCGCACCCAAACCAGAAAGTTTATCTTCCATATTCTCATAACCACGTTCAAGATGATAAATTCTTGAAACAGTTGTTCTTCCTTTTGCTACCAGCCCTGCTAATACTAACGCTGCAGAGGCACGTAGGTCACTAGCCATTACTGGTGCGCCAGACAGTTGTTTTACACCTTCCACAATGGCATGAGGGCCTTCACGCTGAATATGTGCACCCATACGATTCAACTCTGCTACATGCATAAAACGGTCAGGATAAATCTTCTCAGTAATTACACTAATACCCGAAGTCACTGCCATCAGTGCCATAATCTGTGCCTGCATATCCGTAGGAAAGCCCGGATAAGGAAGAGTAGTAACATTAATTGGACGGATATGCGAATTAGCTTTCACCCTTAAACTCTGGCTACCTACTTGGATTTTCGCACCTGACTCTTTTAATTTATCTAAAACTGACATCATATGACGTGGATTAGCATTTTTAATTAATATATCTCCTTTAGTAATAAGTGCTGCAATTGTAAATGTGCCTGCCTCAATACGGTCAGGGATAATTGTATGTTCAAACCCTTTTAGGCGTTTTACTCCTTCAATTTCAATAATAGGAGTACCGTGTCCGCGAATACGTGCCCCCATTTTAATAAGGCATTCTGCTAAATCCACCACCTCTGGTTCACAAGCAGCTGCCTCAATAATAGTAGTGCCTTTTGCAAGACAAGCAGCCATCATTACATTATCAGTAGCAAGCACTGAAGAACCATATTCTCCGCCAAGGTAGATATGTGCTCCTTTTAAGTTCTTTGTCTTTGCTACACAGTATCCCTCTTCAATCTCAATATCTGCACCCAGTGCACGCAACCCTTTAAGATGTAAGTCTACTGGTCGCACTCCAATAACACACCCACCAGGTAAAGAAACGCGTGCTTTTTTATACTTAGCTATCAGAGGCCCTAAAACACAAAACGATGCTCGCATTGTAGAGACCAACTTATAATCTGCAAAACAGTTGCAATCTGATTGACTGGTGACTTTAATCACCCCTTGATTAAACTCTACTGCTTTTCCTAATGAACGAAGCAATTTTATCATCGTGTTGGTATCCCGCAACACTGGACAATGCCTAATTATACACGGCTCATCAGTTAAAACAGTAGCAGCCAAAATTGGCAACAAGGCGTTTTTTGCACCTGAAATAGTTACTTCTCCTTTAAGCTTATATCCCCCTTCAATGACTAATTTATCCATATCTTTTGTCAGTTAATTTGTTTTAAAAGTTATATTTAATTTATTTTAATTCTTCCGCGCAACCACTACACGGTCAATACCATTATAATCCTTTATTACCTGTTCTACCTTAAATTTTTTTCTTGCAGTAAATAATGCCAAAACATCTTCTTTCTGGTCAAAACCTATTTCTACTGCTAATATACCTTTTTCTTTCAGATACTCATCTGCTTGTTGGATAATCTTACGAAAATAAAATAGTCCATCCTCTCCACCATCTAATGCCAAAGTAGGTTCATATTGAATCTCTTCTGCAAGCTCAGGAATAGTCTTAGACTTTATATAAGGCGGATTACTTACAATTAAATCAAATCTTCCTTCATCTGGAAATAAATCACAGCAAACAAAATTAATCTTTGATAAAACAGCGTAATTTTCTGCGTTACATCTTGCCACATTTAAAGCCTGGGGAGAAATATCCGTAGCTACTATCTTAACATTTTTTGCTAATAAAGCTAAAGAGATTGCAATACACCCTGAGCCTGTTCCTATATCTAGGATATCTTTTTTTTCTGAAGTATTTTTGATATATTTCAACACTGTCTCTACTAACACCTCTGTGTCTTGTCGTGGAATCAACACTCTGCTGTCTACAAAAAAATCAAAACCCATAAAATCTTGCTTGCCTAAAATATAAGCAAGCGGTTCTTTTCTTATCCTTCTTTTTAACACCGTAGCAACAAGCAACCCCTTTTGTTTATCCAAAATCTGATTCCTATTTAGGTATAAACTACTACGGCTACAACCCAAATAATAACTTAATACCAACTCTGCCTCATTCATCTTGTTGTAGAGCCTTTTCCTTTTCCTCTTGTGCCTTAAGAAGCGCTTCCGTAAATTCATCAAGGTCACCATCCATAATCGCCTCTAAAGCATAAGAAGTAAAGTTAATCCGATGGTCAGTAACCCTGCGGTCCGGGAAATTATAAGTGCGTATTTTTTCACTACGGTCACCTGTGCCAATTTGGGCTCGTCGTTCTTGGCTGATTTTCTGTGCTTCTTGTTGTTTCTTTGCATCCAGAAGACGGGCACGAAGCACACGCATTGCCTTTGCCTTATTTTTCGTCTGTGAACGTTCGTCTTGGCAGGTAACTACCATACCTGTGGGAATATGCGTAATACGCACTGCTGAATCTGTCTTTTGCATATGCTGGCCACCAGCACTTGAGGCACGGTAGGTCTCGATTTTAAGGTCATTCGGATTAATTACTAACTCCACTTCTTCTGGCTCAACCATTACTGCTACTGTTGCAGTAGAGGTATGAATCCTTCCTTGTGCCTCTGTTTCAGGCACGCGTTGCACTCTGTGCACACCACTTTCAAATTTTAAACGCCGGTAGGCTTCTTTACCACGAATAGAAAAGATTACTTCTTTAAACCCCCCTTCATCTGTAGGATGGGAATCAAGTAGCTCCACTTCCCATCCTTTACTCTGCGCATATTTGGTATACATACGGTATAAATCTGCTGCAAACAAAGCTGCTTCTGCACCACCTGTTCCTTGACGAATCTCCATAATTACATCTTTATCTGCGTCTTTGTCTTCTGCCCTAAGAGAATTTTTCAACTGCTGTTCCATCTCTATCTTGCGTTGAGATAACTTAGATAATTCTTGCTTAGCCATCTCAAGGAACTCGCGGTCATGTTTTTCTTTTAATAACAGCTCAATATCTACTAATTCCTGATTTAACTTTTTATATTCGCGAAATAAATTTACCTTATCCTTAATCTGTGCTAATTCCTTAGCCAGCCTATTAAACCGCTCAGTATCAGCTAACACCTCAGGAACTGCCAAAAGCTGTTCTATCTCTTCATAACGTTTCTCTAAACTCTGTAATTTATCAAACATAAATTAACTGTCTGGATAATCTTAAACTAATAAAAATAAAACTTTTTACTTTGTCTTTTTATTATAGCAGACCAAGGCTGTCTAAGAAGTTTTCTTCCCGTATTTCTTTATAAATTTATCAACCCTCCCCGCAGAATCAACAAACTTGGCTTTACCAGTAAAATAAGGATGGCATTTGGAACAGATATCTACACGGATATTGGGCTTAGTTGAACGAGTATGGATTGTCTCACCACAAGCACAGACGATGGTGCATTCTTGATATTTAGGATGAATATTGTTCTTCATTTTCTCCTTCCTTTCTCTTTTATGCAGACCATAATAATATTATCTGCTGATTAAAAGGTTAAAAAGTTTTTATTGATTCATTGAAGCAAGAAACTCCGCATTATTCTTTGTCTTGCTAAGTTTCTCAATCAACAACTCCATTGCCTCCACATTATTTAACTCATTAAGAACTTTTCGTAAAATCCACACCTTCTGTAACTCTTCGGGAGTCAAGAGTAATTCCTCGTGTCTTGTGTTTGAACGCTTGATATCAATCGCTGGATAAATTCTACGCTGAAATAAATTCCGATCAAGTTGAATCTCCATATTACCTGTCCCTTTGAACTCTTCAAAGATAACCTCATCCATCCGACTACCTGTATCAATAAGGGCAGTGGCAATAATGGTTAGACTACCTCCTTCTTCTACATCACGCGCTGCACCAAAAAAGCGTTTTGGTTTTTGTAAGGCATTAGAATCAATACCACCAGAAAGCACTTTTCCACTGTGCGGGACAACCGCATTATAGGCACGTGCGAGTCGGGTAATTGAATCTAAAAGAATTACTACATCGCGTTTATGCTCAACCAGACGCTTTGCCTTCTCTAGTACTATCTCTGCTACCTGAACATGTCGTTCAGGTGGTTCATCAAAGGTAGAAGAAATAACTTCTCCTTTGACATGGCGTTGCATATCCGTAACTTCCTCAGGACGTTCATCAATTAGAAGTACAATCAAGGTTACTTCTGGAGAATTAGTGGTAATGGCATTTGCCAGTTTCTGCAATAATACTGTCTTTCCACTATACGGCTGGGCAACAATCAACCCACGTTGGCCTTTTCCAATGGGTGTCAAAAGTGATAGAATACGCATTGAGATATCATTGGGTTCAGTTTCTAAGTTGAATCTACGACGAGGATATACAGGAGTAAGGTTATCAAAGAGAACTTTTTCTTTTGCCTCCTCGGGGTTTTCGAAATTTACTGCTTCCACTTTTAGTAAAGCAAAATACTTCTCTCCCTCTTTGGGAGGTCGTATTTGACCTGAGACAGTATCGCCAGTTCTTAAATCAAATTTGCGTATCTGAGAAGGCGAGACATAGATGTCGTCGGGACAAGGCAGATAATTATAGTTAGGCGAACGTAAAAAACCAAATCCTTCCGGCAGTATCTCCAAGATACCTTCTCCAAACATCAACCCTTCTTTCTCTGCCTGAGCCTGCAAAATTTTAAAAATAAGCTCTTGCTTTTTAAGACCACTTACCCCGTTTACCCCTAGTTCCTTGGCGACTCTATTAATTTCCGAAATTTTCATCTCTTTGAGTTTCCCTATATCTAACTTCTCCACAACATCCTCCTTAATTTGTTTAATTGGTTAATTAAATGTAATTTACTGCCAGAATTGTCTATAATAAAATCCGCCTGCGCAATTTTTTTACGAAGCGGAATTTGCGCACTTATCCGCGCACGTATATCGCCCTTGGAAAGACAAAAACGCTTTTTAACTCGCTCAAAGATTTGCTTTTGGTTTGCCTTAACCACAATCACATAATCGCACAAATTATTTAATTTTGTCTCAAATAAAAGTGGTGCATCCAAAATTACCAGCCCACTTTTTATCTTGTTGATACTTTTTTTTATCTGTTTAATTATTCGTGGATGCATAATCTTTTCTAATTTCTTACGCGAAGAACTGTTTTTAAATACTAAATCTGCTAACCTTTGACGATTAATAATTCTGTCTTTGTTAAAAACCTCGGGGAAGACCCGAGCGATTTCTCCCTTTACCTTTTTATCCTTATTCAATAGGTTATGGGAAATAGCATCGGCATCAATTAACTTTGCTTTCCAACCTTTTATTATCTGAGCAACTGTACTTTTTCCAGAACCAAAAACGCCAGTTATTCCTATAACCAAGCGTTTAGAGGGACATTGCCTTTTCATAAATTTTTTGATATTTCTTGGCAGAAGTAGCCCAAGAGAAGTTTTCTTTCATCCCCTGCTGGATAAGTTGATTCCACTTTTTCTTTAACTTAAAATCCTTTACTGCTTTCTTTAAAGTCTGAAGTAACCTCTCTTTAGAATATACATCAAAGATATAGCCGTTTTTATCGTTGACTGTGTCTGCCAAACCTCCAGTCTTAAAAACAATAGGTACACTCCCATAACGGAAACTAATCATCTGTCCTAGACCACAGGGCTCATACTTAGAAGGCATTAAAAACATATCTGAACCTGCGTAAATTTTATGCGCTAAAGTATCATCAAATTTAAGATGCAAAGAAATTACCTTAGGATATTTCTTAGCCATCTGCTCCATAATCTGATGATACTTTAAATCCCCTGTTCCTAATATCACCATTTGAATATCAAGATGGCAGATTTCATCAATTGCCTCGGCAACAATATCAAAACCTTTTTGTTCAGCCAAGCGAGACACCACACCAATAAGCGGAACAGACTTCTTGACGGGCAAGTTACAGATTTTCTGCAAGTCTTCTTTACACTTTGCCTTGCCTGATATGTCTTTTGTGGAAAAATTAGCTGCTATTTTTGTATCTTTAGCGGGGTCCCAGATAGTATAGTCCAAACCATTAAGAATTCCATAGAGTCTATCTTTTCGCTTGGCCAATACCCCTTCTAAACCAAAACCAAATTCTTTGGTCTGAATTTCCTGACTGTAAGTTGGGCTAACCGTGGTAATAATGTCTGAAAAAACTAAACCACCTTTTAGCACATTAATCTTATCGTAGTATTCCAGCATCTCCATATTAAAAACACCCCAGTCAAGGCCAGTCTTGGGTAATTCTTCTTTAGGGAAAAGCCCTTGGTAGCCAAGGTTGTGTATCGTAAAAACTGTGCGCGTCTTTACAAAAAATGGGTCTTCCGCTAAAGGATTTTTAAGATATACAGGGATTAAAGCTGATTGCCAGTCATGACAGTGAATAATATCGGGTTTAAACTTAATTTGTTTCAATAACTCTAAAGCTTTTTTACAGAAATAAGAGAACCGCTCAAGGTTATCTTTATAATCACCAGTTTTATCTCCATAGAGGCCATCACGGTCAAAGTATTCTTTATTTTCAATAAAGTAAACTAAGACATTTTTGCCTATCTTAGAATAAGAAATACCTTCAGTAAATGATTTTACCTGTGGGTTTTTAACAGTATGGACACATTTATAACCAGGCATAATAACAATAGCCTCTTCGCCTAATTTCTCTAAAGCAACAGGTAACGCTCCAACTACATCCGCTAATCCGCCAGTCTTAGCAAAGGGAACAACTTCGCTTGCTATCATTACAATCTTCATCTTTCCTCCTTTATGTTGTAAAGTTTAATTTACAATCTGACCCTCTGTTAAGCTTGAAGTAATTATAGTTCATCTTATTCTAATGGCTCCATCTCTAACCAGTTTTTGCCTATTTTCATCTCTACCTTTATAGGGACACGCAATTTAAATGCACCTTCCATATGTTTACGCACAATCTGGGCAAAATCTTTAAGTATTTGCTTATCCACATCAAAAACCAGTTCATCATGAACCTGCAAAAGCATACGGGCAGATAGATTTTTTGCTTTAATCTCTTGGGCAATTTCCACCATAGCCATTTTAATCAAATCACTGGCTGAACCTTGAATAGGGGTATTTACTGCCTGTCGTTGCGCAAACTGCCGCATAGCAGTATTTTTACTGGTGATATCAGGCAGATATCTGCGTCTTCCTGAAATAGTGGTAACAAATCCATTTTTTTCGGTTAAGGCAATCTGTTGTTCAATATATTTTTTTACACCGGGATAAGTTACAAAATAGGCATCAATAAATGCCTGTGCCTGTTGCTGGGAAATTCCTAAATCTCGTGACAAACCATAGGCGCTTAAACCATAAATAATTCCAAAATTAATTCGTTTTGCCTGCTCACGCATCTGATCGGTAACATCTTTTTCATCAACACCGTAAATAAGACAAGCTGTCCTGCGATGAATATCCTGATTATTTCTAAAGGCAGAACACAAAACCTCATCCTCTGACAGATGCGCCAATATTCTCAGCTCTATCTGTGAATAGTCACAAGAAAGCAAGACACTTTTTTCAGAGAAAGCAATAACTGCTTGGCGAATCTTTCTACCTACTTCTGTTTTTATAGGCAGGTTCTGTAAATTGGGATTAAGTGAACTAAGTCTACCTGTTTCTGTCCCTGTCTGGTCAAAAGTAGCATGAATTCTGCCTGTATGGGGATTTACCATTTGCGGTAGCGCATCAATGTATGTACTTTTTAATTTTACTAATTGCCGATATTCAAGAAGTTTTTTAGGTAAGGGATGAAGTTCAGCAAGTTTATTTAATACCTCTTCGTCTGTAGAGGCACCTGTTTTGGTGCGTTTTACTATCGGCAACTTCAATCTATCAAACAAAATATCTCTCAACTGTAATGGCGAATTAATATTAAACTGGCATCCGCAGATTCCATAGATTTCTTCTATTAAATAAGCAAGCCGTTTCTCTACTTCAACAGAAAGCTGTTTTAAAAAAGCTACATCCAGCTTTATTCCTGTCTGCTGCATATCAGAGAGCACCTTAACCAAGGGCATTTCAATGGACTCAAATAACTTAGTTAAACCCTTTTTATCAAGCTCAATTTCAAGTTTATCCTTTAGTCTAAAAATAAGATTTACTGCCAATGCCGGTGAAATATCTTCTTCCTTAACAGATTCATTAAGATAATTCCACGAAATATCTGCTAAATTAAAACCAGCACCCGCAGGATTACACAGATAAGCAGCAATCATTGTATCAAAATAAATACCCTCTAAACTAAGACCATAACAGGCAAATAAAATCTTTAAGGTTTTTAAATCTTGCCCAATTTTTCTTATCTGTGGGTCTTCAATAATTGTGCGTAACTTTTCACATCTACAATTTACTGTATAAACTTTTTGCTCAACACCAAAAGCAAACTCTACTGGCTCTGTTGATAATTGAGAGTTTAGCTTAAACGGCATTATAGAAACATTCCTATGATTAGCTACAACCACCATCTCCTTAGCTTGCTGGGCAATCTTTATTAACTTATCCGGGTCTATATGTTCAACTTGCACTTCTGTTGGTGATTTTACAGGCAGGTCATTTAACATTGCTTTAAACTCCAATTTCTTAAATATCCGAAACAACTCATTGTAGTCTGCAGTTTTTATAGATAAATCTTCCACGGTGTAGCTAAGTTTAATATTTCGGTTAAGCTGAGCTAATTCTTTGTTAAGTAGAATCCTTTCTTGGTTAGCTTGAATAATTTCCCTTAATTTTTCAGGGACTATTTCATTTACATGCTTAGTAATCTGCTCTATACTACCAAAGGCAGTTAATAATTTCACTGCTGTCTTTTCAGTTATCCCTTTAATTGAAGGGATATTATCGGTAGGGTCTCCAAGCAAAGCAATAAGGTCAGCAATATTCTGGGGAGATATCCCAAATCGCTCTTTTACTTTTGCCACATCGTAGAGGATATCCTGTTCTTTTTGTGGATTTAAAACAAAAACCTGCTCATCAACTAATTGCAAAAGGTCCTTGTCTGAGCTAACCACTGTAGTTAGTATTCCTTTTTTCTTTGCTTGTTCACAAAGGGTTGCAATAATATCGTCTGCTTCGTAACCTGGTTCTTCGCAAAGTGCAAGTCCATAGGCATAAATTATCTCTTTAATAATCTCTATTTGGCTTACTAAGTCCTCAGGCATAGGTGGACGATTAGCTTTGTAATCACTATCCTTTTTGTGCCGAAATGTCTCTTCTGGACGGTCAAAACAAACCCCTACCAAATCAGGTTTATGATTTTTGAGTATCTTCTGAAGCATACGCACAAAACCATAAACCGCATTTGTAGCTTGCCCCGTAGAGGTAGAAAGCCCTCGTATCGCATAAAAAGCACGGTAACAGAAGGCAGTTGCATCAATAAGAAAAAGTCTTTGCTTCGGCATTATTTAATAATGTTATGCATGGGATCTATTGAACGAATAGATGTGAGGAAATAAACCATGATAGAATATGGTATCCTCGCTAAGATTTTCGTTGTTTGCCACTATATCCTTTGATTTTTTTGGAAACCTCTGAAACTTTGGCAGGTTACATTCTTGGGTAAATAATAACTTAAATGCCTATACCTGTCAAGAAAAATTTATGCAGGGTAATAAAAATGTAACTGGTATATCAGCCAGATATTCGTATCTAACTTTTTAGACAACTTACACTTATCAAGCTATCAAAATAAATCACACAATCAAATTTCAGTTATTTCACTCAAATATTGTTTTTTACTAACCAATAGTGGCAGCTTCAGTAGGCACTTCCATTAAAACCAATAACTCCTGCATCTCAGGTGCAGTGGGAATAGCAAATTCCTCTTCAAATTTTAAGATAGTGCTAAGATAAATTGCTACCTGCTGAAGCTTTTGGGTTTCTCTGCGCTGAACACATACAGCAATATACTCTTTAATATGGGCATAAGGCATTGCCTTTCCATTTATTTCTTTTTGGATTAAAGTCCATTCTTTATCAAGGTCTTTAATATTAGATGCCGCAGCTAATGTCTGCAACGTCTTCATAGCTATTTCAGAATTCATCAACTGTGGATTAATCCCTGGTTGCGTCGTAATGGGAAGTGCACGGAAGTCAATACCACCTGGTTGCTTTCTTTCTTTTTCTGGATTTGTTGTAATTTCGTCGTAACCTTTTTCACCAGTAGTAGAGGATGTAGTTTTTGTTCCTTTGGTTTCTCCATTAGAGGAAGTTGCTTTTCCGGTTAATTTATTTCTTATCCAAACCACTAGCTGGATCACCATATTGCCTATCCTATTAAAAAATTCTCCGGGATTTATAGTTCCTCTTTCATCCCGTAAGAAATGGTAAAAAGAAGACTTAAACTTTTCTATTAATCTACCTAAGAAGGTTGTCTTCTTTGAGGGTTCAGAAACTTTTGTTGCCTTTTTAGTTGAAGGATCTGGTTTCTTTTCGGGTTCTTTTGTTGAGCCTTTGCTCACTGCGACTTTCTTCTCGGAACCTTTTTTCAACCAATACCACATACCTATACCACCAACAACCATACCTAATGGCAAACTAAATAAAGAAATCCCAATGGTAACTCCAACCCAAGAAAGCACTGCTTTATTTTTTGAAACAAAGCTAACAATTCTACTTTTCCATCCTTTGGATTCTTTTGTTCTTTCTTTATCGTCTCTCCTCATCTTTAACTCTTTTTCTATTTTCTCTATCTCCCTATCTATTTTTTCTAGTTTTCCTCTTTTAACTAAGGTGATTTTATCTTCTTCGTATTTTTTAAATTTATCTTCAGTGCCATCAGTATACTTAAGAATCATGCCACCGCCAAAAAATATACGACCTTTATTTTTATCATTTATTACATTCTTTATCTTTCCATCAGTAGCAAGAACTGAAACTTCATGTTCCTTAGCCGGATCTATAGTATTAACTATAATTTCTTCCCATCCTAACAGCTTCCGTTTTTCTGCCATCTGTTTTTCAATTTCTTCGACCCTGTTTTTCTTCTCTGGATTTTCTACCTCAATAGTTATTCTTTTCATCTCCTCAAACTCATCAAAATCCTCTCTATCCTCACTATAGATAAGTTTTTTCTTTCCAAGAGCCCAAGTCATTTCTTTTACCTCTTTTAATTCACCGGATTTTAACCTCACTATATCACCTTTTTTTACTTTTTCTATTGGTACCTCCTCAAACAATTCTTTTTCCAGGATAGTTTTTTCTTTCTGTAATTTCTTGATTTCTTTTTCAGCCTCCACTAACTTTTCTCTCTCTTCTTTCAACTCTTTAAGTCTTTTCCCTAGTTTTTCTACAGACGAATCGTTCTTACTAGATTTCTTTTTGCGAACAGTCTGAACCAGCATTACTATAAAACTAGCCATCACAAATACCACTGCTGTTGTTGGTAGATGAAGAAGCATTAATAAACCAGTAATCCCACCAATTGTTGCCAAAACTTTCATAACTCCCTTTTTGCTTGAGATAAACCTTGAGCTGGAAGCTACCAATCCAGTTATTAAA
>JAOAET010000048.1 GCA_026416665.1 Candidatus Omnitrophota bacterium
GCACTGGGAGAAGTTAAGCACAAGGTTTGTTGAGTGTTTTAATAATGTTTCACCTGTTTTTGAGAAGGTAGCAGCAAAGCAAATGCTTTCGCATCGGTTTGTAACCAGTGACCACACTGTGCAGGAAACAACTTTTGAAGGTGGTGTGCAGGTAATAGTAAATTTCGGAGAAAGTTCTTATCAGTTAAATGATTTGTCTTATACTTTGCCTGCACACGGTTTTGTAGTGTTTGAGGATGGCCGCGTCTGGAAAGAGGGCATCTGTTCCTAAAAAGAATTTTAATGACACAAAATAGTGTGTCAAAAGATATAAAGTAACTTTAACATAAACATGACAAAACTCCACGGCTCAATCATCGTGACCTATCGCTGTAACGCGCGTTGTAATATGTGCGATGTGTGGAAATTTCCTTCCAAACCGCAGGATGAAATAGGCGTTGAGGTGATTCGCAAGTTGCCCAAGATGTTTTTTGCCAATGTCACAGGTGGCGAGCCGTTTGTCAGGCAGGATTTACCAGAGTTAATTGCCCAGTTGCGAAAAAAAGCGCGGCGTATTGTGATTAGCACAAACGGGTTCTTTACGCAGCGCATTGTGGAGTTGTGCAAGAAGTATCCAGATTTAGGTATCCGCATTAGCATTGAAGGCTTGCAAGAAGCAAACGACCTTATTCGCGGTATGCCGGGAGGATACGAGCGCACGCAGGCGACCTTAAAGCAACTGCAGGAAATGGGGCTTAAAGACATTGGCTTTGCTATGACCATTCAGGACAAAAATTATCAGGACTTGGTTGCGCTCTATAAGATGGCAAAAGAGTTTGGCTATGAGTTTGCTACAGCCACCGTGCATAACTCGCACTATTTTCACAAGTGGGATAACAAGATTGAGCGCAAGCAGGAAGTTATTGCTGCCATTGAGCAGTTAATCCGTGAACTTTTGCGTTCAAAGAAAGTCAAAGAATGGTTCAGGGCGTATTTTAATTACGGGCTTATTAATTACATTGAAGGAAAACCGCGCCTGCTTCCGTGCGAGATGGGGCAGGACGGATTTTTCCTTGACCCGTCCGGAGATGTGTTGGCCTGTAATGGTATGGACCAGAAAATGCCCATGGGTAACTTAAAAGAGCAGTCCTGGGATGAGATTTGGAATAGCCCACAGGCACGCAAGGTGCGCCAGGCAGTGCGCGCCTGCACAAAGAACTGCTGGATGATAGGTTCTGCTGCGCCAGCCATCTGGCACCATCCGCTTACGCCGATATGGTGGGTGTTGACGAAGAAATTGACAAAAGGCCGGTGATATGATATATTTCTTATAGATGTTAAAAATAACATCAATGAGAAATATATGCAATATATCCAGTTCAGGAACTTAATGGCACCCTTTACGGTGTTTTCGCTTGCCGACATACGGCAGGCAGAGCCTCGCTTTGACCGCCGGAGGCTGGTTGAGTGGCAGGATAAGGGCTATCTTAAGAAGATAATTAAGGGCTACTATATTTTCGCGGACCTGCCCGTTGACGAGAAGGTCCTCTTTGAGATTGCCAACCGCATCTATGCGCCTTCCTATGTTTCATTTGAGATGGCGCTTGCTTACCACGGGTTGCTCCCGGAAAGTGCCTACACCATAACCTCTGCCTCTACACGCAAGACCATGCGTTTTCATACGCCGTTGGGGGAGTTTGTCTATCGGACAATTAAGCCCAAGCTGTATTTCGGCTTTTTATACCTGCCTGCGCACCGTGCAGCCTGTAAAATTGCTACTGCTTCCAAAGCCCTGCTTGATTATATCTACCTTCATTACGAATTAAAAACTGCGGATGATTTTGCGCAGGTGAGAATAAATCGAGACGTGTTTCTTAAGAAGGTTGACCGTAAAAGTCTGGCTCAATACAGCGCTTTGTATGACAGAGGGTCTTTCAAGAAGAGATTAAAAGCGTTATGGGAGTATATCGGAGATGATAGAACTTAAGGCACTTGAGTCGTTTTTTCCACCGCAGATGCGGCAGTTCAAACGTAATATCTTGCGGGAATATCTGCAGTACAAGATACTTGCGGTTATCTTTGGTGCTCAATTTTCCCATACGCTGGCATTTATGGGCGGAACAGCCATTCACATCGTGCATGGTAGCAGCAGGTTCTCCGAAGACCTGGATTTTGACAACCGCGGCCTGGGTAAAAGTGATTTCAAAGCATTGGTTAACAGTATCTTGCGAACGTTGTCGTTAGAAGGGTTTCGCCTGGAGAGCTCTGTTTCTTTTAGGGGCGCTTTCAGTGCGGATATAAAAATCACCGGGCTTTTGTATGAGCTGGGGTTATCCGGGCATACTCAGGAAAAGATAGTGGTCAAACTTGATGCCGAACCGCAGGATTTCCGTTACCAGCCCCGACGAGTAATTATCAATAAGTTTGACGTGGTTGCAGGGATTGCGGTTGTGCCTGAAGATATTTTGCTGGCGCAGAAACTCTATGCGATTATCAAGCGTAAGAGGCCAATGGGCAGGGATTTTTACGACGCAATGTTTTTGGCAGGGAAGACCAAGCCAAATTACGGATACTTAAAGAAGAAGGTAAACATTGCTGACGTCGGGGCTTTGAAAGAAGCGCTGCGGAAGCGCTGTGTGCATCTTGATTTTAAGCAGTTGAGCCGTGATGTTGCGCCGTTTGTGTTTGTCCCGGGTGATGCAAAAAAAATTGAGTTGTTTACTGAGTTTATAGAGGGTTTGTGATGAGAATAATAGTTTTGGGAACACGAGGATTTCCCAATGTGCAGGGCGGAGTAGAGAAACACTGCCAGGAACTTTACCCGCGGTTGGTTAAACTAGGATGCGAAATAGTAGTCTTAGCACGTGCGCCTTATGTTGGTGATAAGGAATATAATTGGCAAGGTGTGCAGGTTGTGCCCATAAAGTGTTCGAAGAATAAATTCTTAGAAGCAGTTTTACATACCTACAAAGGCCTGCGAAGAGCAAGAAAGTTTAAACCCGATATCGTGCATATTCACGCAATTGGACCGAGTTTATTTGTGCCAATGGCGCATAAACTTGGTGCAAAGATAGTAATGACGCACCACGGTCCTGATTATAAACGCGCAAAATGGAATTGGTTTGCGCGTGCGGTTCTGCGAATAGGTGAGGCAAGGGGATGTAAATACGCTGACGCAGTGATTTGCATCTCAGAGCAGATTGTTAAAGAGGTAAGAGAAAAATTTAATCGTTATCTTTTTGTTATCCCAAACGGTGTTACTTTGCCTGAGATTGTAAAAACCGATGAGACGCTAAAGCGTTTTGGCTTAGAAAAAAAACAGTATCTTTTAGCAGTGGGTAGGTTTGTTCCGGAGAAAGGATTTCACGATTTGATAGAGGCGTTTTTAAAAGTAAAACCAGCAGGATGGAAATTAGTTATTGTTGGTGCAGCAGACCACGAAGACAGTTATAGCATACAGTTAAAGAAGATGGCACAAGATAATTCACAGGTGGTGTTAACAGGATTTTTAAGCGGACAACCACTTGAGGAGTTGTATAGCCATGCAGGGTTGTTTGTGTTGCCTTCTTATTATGAGGGATTGCCGATTGTGCTTTTAGAAGCACTCAGTTACGGATTGTCTTGTCTTGTTTCAGATATCCCTGCCAATAGAGAAGTAGGATTAGCCCAAGAAAGGTATTTTCCCGTCGGAGACAAAGATGCCCTTGCCCAGAAAATTAAAGAGTTTATTGCGCAACCGATGAGTCAACAACAGCAGTTTGTCCAGCGTAGTGAAATTGCCCAAAAATATGACTGGGACAAAATCGCTGTTCAGACTTTAGAGGTGTATAAGAGTGTTTGTTAGAAAGCGCCTATATACTAATTAAAAGAAAAAGTTGCATAGAATAATGTGAAAGAGAATAACCAACAGTTAATAAAAAAAGGGATAGATAAAAAATGCTATTTGATTATATTAGTTGCTAAAACTCTTCTTTACTTTTTCGTTAATTGGGAAGAATTTGTTTTCGCAAAAGAATTAAGTAATCAACAAACCAGTATAAGTAGTTATGTTGAATTTGGCAGACGTTCAACCACAGATGACTATCTTGAAGAAGACAATGACCGTAACTATCGGTTTTATTCTTATCAGTTAAAATTACAGCAGGAATTAAATAAACGTATTAGTTTTGATGCGTCTTTCTTTAAACAGGATAAAGATTACAAAGATTCTGATAAAGAAGACGCAAAAACAGAGATAATCAGAAGTAAATTATGCTATGATGCAGCTAAAGAAAAAAACGATATTTTTGAATATAATCTAGACCTAAAGTATAAGGCTAAACGCTACCGCCAAACAAAGAACCTGGAGTTTGACCAAATTAGTTTTGCACCGTCTCTAAAATTAGGAAAAAAAGAAGTTTACACGCTGGGTCTGACCATAGGTATTGACGAATATGATTATTTGTCTTCTAGCGAGAAAGACGAAAGCAGAGTATTTGGACACGTCTCTTTCAGACACTACTTAGACCAGAAAAATTGGCTTTTTTTGTCTACCTACCGAATTGAACAGGCACAACAACCTCGCGCTCAGACAAAGAAAAGACGACAGGAACTAAGCTTAGGCATCGATAATCATATAGATTGGAGTTGGTTAAATATGATTGGCCTGCGTCTTGAGATAGGGCAACGCAACACCTGTTACGATGATGAGAATCGTGATGATAATTACGATTACCAATATTGGCGTGGACTATTAAAATCCGAATATAACTTCGGCCAACGTTTAAAGACAAATATTAACTACCAATACTTTGAGAAAGAATACCTTGTTAGGGATTTTGACCACTGTGGATTCCATTTGAGTAATGGTTGGGATTATGAGTTACTTAATGATAAGAAAAACCGCCTTCTTTTGGAATGGGTTTTTGCACATAAAAAGTTAAATTATAAACAGCAAGATGGCTTTGATTACTATAAGAATTCAGCAGAGTTGGCACTGACTTACACAAAAAAGAAAGATTGGAAAACAATGACTAGCATTTTGTTTGATAGCTACGAATATAAAGAGAAAAAATTTGATAAACAGAGAACAACTGTAAAGCTGTTCTGCGAAAAATGGTTTGCTACTTCCGACATAAGTGTCTTTATTGAGACAACTCTTCGTATTACAGACTACGAAGTTTCATCAATAGCTGTTGACCGAGAAGAAAAACAGCACTCTTTGCGACTGGGTATTTCTTACAAGTTCTAAACGCATTTTCGTTATCTGCCAAAAAGATAGTCTTGTTGGTCTAAGGGTAATTGTTCAGCAAGATGGTCTATAAATTCCTCAGATAGTTTTAAAGCAGAGTCAATAGTCTGGGGCGTTGCAGGGATATCCAGACGCACCATCAGACCAAATTTTTCTTTATTAAAGAGAGAATACCACAGTTGCAATATTTTTTGCCTTGTCCAGTCAACCTGCTTTTTGTTAATGGTTATCCAGTAGATAATTACTACTGAATCGCCTGGCTTTTCAAAAAAAACGGCATTAGCTTTGAAAGAACGGTCTTTTAGTTTATACTCAGGACTGGTTAAGTCTTTTGCTTGGTAACCCGAGGCACCATAACAGACTTTGGGATTGTGGAAGTTGCCAGCATCAAGGATTAAGAAAGTCAGGCGTTGATTGTATTTATTAATGTATTCTCTGGCAAATACACGGCTGATAAAGTTGTAGCGCAAGTCATTGGGATTAAAATCAGCAGAGATATCACGACTTAACCAGTAAAAAAACTTTTCAGGTATAGTGAGTTTAGAAAATATATTTGGACTTGTGTATTTTGGTTTGGGCAAAAGAAAACTAGCACAACAAGTCACAACAAGAAGAATAATAACAATTAATGGTCTTATTTGCTTCATTTATAAATTATAAATTGGCCGATATAAATTTATAAATTGACTGATATGAATTAACCGAAAATTTTTTACGAACAAATCTATTTAAAAAATTAGTCCTGATTACTCTTTTGTTTAATTTTAAAGCGAAGAGGTTTTACGGTTTAACAATCGTTCAATGGCCAACATTCCACCAATTAATACCAGAAAGATCAAAAATCCGCTTATTTCGTGATAAGTATGGCCGGCATTTTCTCCAAAGTAAAAAGTAACCAAGCACATACCAACTACACGAATGAAGTTTCCTGCAAGTGCAAGAGGAATAACTGAACCCAGCAAGATAATTTTATTTTTTGATGGTGCGGTGATAATGTTCACATACACCAAACCCAAAGAAATCATAGTAATAAGTGAGCGAAAACCACTACACGGCGCACCCATATAAATTTCTTTTCCACCGATAGACAACAAAAGTCCGTCACGAATAATAGGATAACCAAGGTTTTTTAGGGATATTTCTGTGGCTAAGGAAACCAACTGACGCATCGGCAGAGTAATTGAATCAAGCACGCCCAGTGGCGGTGGAACAAGTAATAGTAGATAAAAAATTGGGAAAGAAAGTTTTTTGCTTATTTCTGCGCCATAAAGAAAAGCCGTTAAACCAAACAATAAGGGAATAAGAGACAAAGTAGAGATAAACAAATAATCCTGTTGCCAGCCAAAGAAAAATAAGAATAAACCCACAATAAACAGTAGCATAAAAAAGGTGTCTTTGAATAAGTTTGATTTAAGGGGTGTGTAAGGAAAATTTATCCGTGGGGTTGTATTGTCAGAAGGAGGCGTTCTTAAATTAATTTCTTTATTATTAAAGTTAGGTTTTTTTTCTCGAAGAAGTGTAATTAATTGCTGGCGCATCCGCCAAACCAACCATAATGACACAGGTAAAATAAAGTAGGCGTGGGTATAATCAATGGTTTCCCAACGTGATTGATAGAGGATTTTGAAAACTGGCAGATACATCAGCGCAACCAGCGCCCAAATAAGGTAATGCATAGACGAATTATAACATACGCTTACTACTATTTCAATGTTAAGGCGTTTTTCCAGATATAATACTTTAATAAGAAGTTGTTATTAAGACAAAATGCAGATTATTTACTCTTACAAAAAAATTTTAAAACTTCTGACCCTGTATAAAGTTTGTGCAGAATCGTAGTTTAGACGGGTTAGTTTAAATCACTAAA
>JAOAET010000005.1 GCA_026416665.1 Candidatus Omnitrophota bacterium
TGTATATCTTTATGACGCCATTATATCTAAAAGCATATAATACTGGAAAACTAAAGAAAACAACTGAGAAGCTCTGGCAATTACTTAAATGTTGTTGTCTCTGCCCTCGTAAGTGTAAAGTCAACAGGCTAAAAGATGAACGGGGATACTGTAAGACTGGCTTTTCTGCAGGAGTTTATAGCTATATGCCCCACCATGGTGAAGAACCGCCAATTTCAGGAAGCCGCGGCTCAGGAACTATTTTTTTTAGCCATTGCAATATGAGGTGTGTTTATTGTGAAAATTATAAATTCAGCCAAGTGGATACAAAAACACAAGATGCCACTGTCGAAGAACTTGCTAATATTATGTTAAAGTTACAGAAACTTTCTTGTCACAATATTAATTTTGTAACTCCAACACATGTAATACCTCAAATATTAAAAGCACTGATGATAGCAATAGAAGAGGGGTTAACCATTCCTTTGGTCTATAACAGTAGTGGCTATGAGTTGCCAGAAGTAATAAGATTATTAGATGGTATCATAGATATTTATTTACCTGACCTACGTTACGCAAGTGATGAAATGGCTATAAAATATTCTAACGCACCTAACTATTCTTTTTATAGCAAAAATAGCATAAAAGAGATGTATCGCCAAACAGGTATTGCCAAATTCAATGAAGAGGGACTTATTACTGGCGGAGTAATTATTCGTCACCTGGTATTGCCTAATAATATCTCAGGTACCAAAGAAATTATGGAATTTATTGCAAAAGAGATTTCGCAAGAGACATATATAAGTTTAATGAGTCAATATCTTCCTTGTTATAAGGCCTCTGATTTTCCTGAGCTTAACCGTAGAATTAGCCGCAAAGAATATGAAAATGCATATGTTGCTATGTCTTCAGCTGGGCTCTATAACGGCTGGATACAGGAAGAATATGGTCAAGAGGAACTTGCCGGAATTAACCTTCCTCCTTCAGTGAAGTAAAAGAAGAAATATAGACTTTTACACTGACTTATCATAACTTTTTAATAAAAATCTATTTTCTTTTCAAAATGGCAATATCGCATAAACTTTATCATTATCATGATTAGCAGTGAATGCTACATTTCCAAAGCTATCCGTCAGGGAACTTGTATCAGCATCTATCCACTTACCATCTACATAAACTTGCGGCCAGACATGTCCGTATGTTCCACTTGAGAAAGTACAAGCAGTATTATGTTTATAACGAGCAGGAAGGCCTGCCGCCCTAAACAGAGCAACTAACAAATGTGCCAAATCACAACAGTTACCTGAACTAGCATTAAGCATACCCTCTGCACCCTTTGAGGTATTATAGTAAAACGCATAGCCTTTATTATTATTAACCCAGTCATAAATCGCTTTTGCCTTTTCATAATCAGTAGTTTTGCCTAAAATTAATTCATTTGCTTTAGCCTGAATTGCAGTGCTATTTACAGGTAAAAGATATTGTTGCATCTCAGGAGGATAGGAGTTATTAAAGTTAGAAACAGTAGAAGAGGACTCTTGAGAAGAGGTAGTATCTCTATCCGCCAAGGTAACCCCTGTTGTATTTTCATTTTTATATTCACTATAAGTTTCTCGATCTTCTTGGATTTTAATTGTGAGCTGCCCTATTTTGGTATTACGTTTATCTGCTGGATCAGCATCAAGCCATTTACCATCTATTTTTACCTGTGCATAAATACGTTCTACCGTATCAGGAATACCATCTCCCATACCAGAGGCATTTGTAACTAATGCTCTCTTATACCTTGCCTCAATACCGACAGCGCGACATAAAGCAACAAAAAGATGAGAAATATCAGGCCCATTACCCTCTTTTTTATCAAGCATCTTTAAAGCACCAGCTGCTGTCCGATAATAAAATTTGTAGGTATAATTTTCATGAATATAATATCAAATATCTTCTGCGCCTTTTCTTCATCTGTGGTGCAATCTTTGGTTATCTGGTTAGCTAAATCAATAATCTTTTGGTTATCCGATTCCGCAAATTTTGTGGGTTTAAGATATTCACTGTCTTTGTTAGAGGTAGTTGTTTTTGAATCCGTTTTATCCTGATTAATAGTTTTCTTCTCCATATTAATATTTTCTTCTTCAACAGATGTAGAAAAACCAGCAGGTATAAAAGCAGAATTATTACTTACTGGCATTTCCGAACTAGACGAGGAAGGAAGACTCTCGGGTTTCTGCCATACAGCCAGTGATGGACACAAACGGCAAATTTCAATCAAAAAGAGTATTAATACAGCAACTGTAAATTTTTTATTCCTTTTCATTTTCCATCCCTCCCAAAAATTAAAAACCGAATTGCCTCTTTTCATTCTTATTTTCGGCAACCCGGTTATCAGATGGATGCTGTAATAAATAATATTATACTTTTCGATCCGTGGCTTTGGCCGTTTATAACGACCCTTTATTGATAAGAATGAACTTCTCTTTAAGGTTAAAAGTCTTATACCATTTTATCAATTTAAGTTTAACTAATAAATTTAAGATTGTCAAGCTTGACTATTTAAAGTTTTGAAAAGGTTTTCTTTACTAGAGATTAAAGCAGAAATCTAAAGTTGTAATCAACAACTCATTTCTTTTTAAAAATAGGTAAACATAATATAGAGATAGTATAAAAACATATATGTTTTAGAAAGAGCTTGCTATAAAACTATTTTTGTTTTAATATGATATTATTATATAGAAAATTTTGTTTCTTTATAATAAATAGTCTCTTGTTGAACAGAGACAAATTTTTGGGGTGGGTTTTTTACCTACACACTAAATTAAGAACCTTAAAAAATGAAATATCTTACTAAAAAATCTTGGTTATATATTTTAAAAACTACTTTCAAAAAATTTATACACAGTAATGATAAGCCGTACAAAATTGCTTTAGGATTTGCCTTAGGTACTTTCTTGGGAGTACTACCTGGCTCTGGTCCGATTGCTTCTATATTTTTAGCAACAATCTTTCGATTGAACATCCCCGCAACTTTATTATCCTGCTTATTAACAAATGGGTGGTTTAGTATTATAACATTTATCTTGTCAATTAAAATTGGAGCTGCTATATTGCATTTAGATTGGTACGTTGTATATGAAAAGTGGCAAAGATTTATCTATTTTTTTAAGTGGCAAAGTCTTTTGAAAGTAAGCCTTTATGAGATAATTTTACCCGTAATTATTGGCTATTTGATAATTTCCTTATCTTTTGGGATATTTGTCTACTTAATAATTTATTTAATCTTGTTTATAAGCAGACGTTATGAAAGTAAACCTAGAATTAATCTTTCCAGGTAAACTAAAAGAAAAAGCAATAATTTGTAATTTATGTAAAAAGTTTCATATAGAAGTAAGTATTAAAGAAGCTTCTTTTTCTACGGAAATTGGCTGGGCATTATTGCAGTTTTCCGGAAGAGAAAAAGAAATCAATTCGGCTATCGAATATCTAAGAAGAGAAGGGGTCAAGATAGAAGATATTACCAAAAAAATTAATTATAACCCGCCTAATATTTGAACTCTTCACTGATAAAAATCCTGTATACTTACCTACCTTACAATTTGAGCTTTTCTTCTCAGGTGTATTTATCTATTTTTTAACGTACTTTAAACTAATAGCACTTTAAACATAAAAATTCGTCATTTTCCTCAAATTTATGCAACTTTTTCAAAGAATAAGTAAAAATTAGTAAACTTTACAACCCTTATTAACAGAAAAATACCATTTTCTATAACTTACTTTTCTACAATAAGTTATGATTTTTTAGCTAATTTAAAAAGTTAACATAAGATATATTATAAGAAGTAGATTAAACATAAACTTTCAATATTCAGTTAACAAATCAACAAAATAATTTTTTAAAAAAGCCTCACATTTATCCTACTAGTGAGGCTTACTGAAAAATCAAAAAATGAACTTCTTAGAATTCAAACAAAAAACTGTTCAGGGTTATTGTTTTGTATCTAATTTTTTGATGGTTTCTATGTGGATTACGGAAATAGGTTTTCCTTTAACAAACATCCCAGGCATTATTCTACCACTAATCTCAACTAATGAACCTTCATCATTTAAAATTTCTTTAACTTTTTCTCCTAGAAGGATGAAGATCCTACCATTTTCATCTTTTATAGCAAGCTCTTTCCAAGGATTATTAGCAAGTTCCGTCATGGAAAGTTTAAAAAGTTCACCCCGAACAGTAATTTCTGAACCTTCTTCAAAAGTTTCTGATGTTACCTCTTGAGCAAAACTCATTTTAACTAAGCCGTTATAAGGTATTAAAAAAGCACCTATTGTCCCATACACAATGGTAAAAATTAAGCACCTTTTTAACATAAGTCCTCCCTTTTGGTTATTCCCCTTTAAGTAATAAAATAGTTAAGTTAAACCGTAGAATTTTATTATAGTTAGCTTATCTTAACTTTGCAAGTTCTTCTTCAGCCGCTGATTTTACCTTCCACCACCACCCTTGGGTATCCCAGCACTGAGCAAAAGAAAAATCATCAATTACTTTCTTATAGTTAATTTTGGCTTTTTCTTTATCTTTTTGGTCACGGTAAATATTCCCTAAAAGATAGTATGCTGTTCCTACATCATTTAGCGCCCAATAATCTGCTTCTCTCCCTGCCGGAGCAAAATTAGTCAAAGAAGCTTGTTGTTTCTTGGCTTCTTTTTCATAACGCTTAATAACCTCATTGGCAAAAGCAAGGCTTTGCTCATAATTTTTTTCGTTATACACTTTCCACGCTTGTGTCATTAATTCTTGCGAGCTAGTATATTTGCTAAAATCAATAGCCATGGGATCATTTTTTTGCTTACTCAAAGAGGTTTTCATTTCTTGGTCTGCACAGGCAAGTATATCTGAATCTGAAATATTTGCTTTTTTAAGCTCCTCAGCAAGTTTATCGTAAATCTTGTTATATACCTTACTTATGTCTTTTTCATCACCAACTATCACAAACAAGTTGTCCATTACCTCTGTTACTTTCTCACTTATCTTTTCCCACTCTTGGCTAATCTTCTCTCCCTTGTCTGCCTGTATAACATCTACTACCCCAAACATCTGCGCCTTTTGACCATTACAGTAAATATCTTCCTCATTGCTCTCCTGTACCTCATGCCCACGAACTGTAATCTCTTTGCCAACATAAGCTTCCCAGTCAATCGCAGACATCTCATCCGCTCCTACCTTACAATCTTTATCAACATCAAAGCCATCTTTACGCGCCGTTAAAAGATAGTAAGTGCCTTTCCCATCTTTAAGAAAATACCTGCCTTGTTCATCCTTTACCACTGTCCCCGTAATAGTAGGCTCCCAGAAAATCGGCCTAGGATCATTAAAATATTTCGTGTCTATTAATTCTCCATTCTTGTATGTATCTTGCCGATACATATACCGTGAATATTTCCTCTTATCATCATCTTTCTTCCGATTACCCGCAGTAAAGGCATAATACTCAACTTTGGTAATATTTCCTTTATCATCATAAAAAAACTTTTGCACAATATTGTATCCATCTGCTCCTTTACCCGGATCAGTAGCATTGGTATCTCGCCAAGTATAGTCTTTTTTGGATTCCGAAGTTACATAGTTAATCTTTCCTTTAAGATTACCCTCAGTGTGATAATGCGCCATTAAATGCGAACTTGGGTCATATTGGTATAAGATGACACCTTTACTACTGTCTTTTATTGTTACTGTCTTAATTGAACCATCATCACTTTTCTCTATCTCTACTTTATGTTTTGTTTCTTCAAATTTTAGTGCCGTTAACCATTCGCTGGTTAAACCAGAAATATCACTTAGGTTAACGGTTACCTCTTGACCAGTACTTGTATCAATTGCCTTGATACTGGTAATCTGTTTATTGCTAGTATCAGTGGTTGTAGCTTTCTTGGTAGTTGTATCTGTCTTAGTGTTTGATTTAGTGGTAGTTGTAGCTGTCTTGGTGTTTGATTTAGAGGTAGAAGTGGTGTCCTTATCTGTGGTAGTGGCTTTGGAAGTTGATTGTGTAGTGCTCACCGCTGTCCCAGCACTCTTAAATGAAGAAGGAGCAATACTCTGTTGATACTTATAACCGATTTTATTGAAATCATCTCCGTAATAATTATATACCCCTGCTCCTGCCGCAGCATAACTTAACTGCGTCCAACAAAATAATAAACATATTAACCCAACTGCTATCCTTTTCATTTTACCTTCCCCTCGTTTTTATGATGTTTTTCCTTTTATCCCCCCATTTCTATTACTAAATAACTAAAAAACCTGGTTTCGAATGAATGATCTTCTTCGGCAACCAGGCTAAAAAAGCAACAATCACAAAAATCTCCGATGATTTTTACCGTGGCTTTCCCGCATACAATTAGATATGCGAGCTTTATCGGAAGATCACTACAAGTATAACCAGCTAATAGCTAATTTTCAAGTTATCTTAAAAATTTTTTGAAAATGTTTTCAATTTTTGCTTTTTATTTTTTGTCTTAATTTGTCTTAAAGTTAATAAAAACTCTAAAAATTTAAAGACACAATAGCATCTTGGTACAAATTATGCTATACTTTCTCTATGGAACTCAAACTAAAACCTCAACTACATAAACTCCTTGCCCCTCAGCTACAGCAGTCTCTTAAGATTCTTGCTATGTCACAGCAGGATTTAGAAAATTTAATTAATTATGAATTACTTTCAAATCCTGTGCTTGAAGAAACTTCCTGTTTGACATTAAGTTATAAAAAAGTAAACCAAACAAAACCTGGAACTTCCCCTACCGCTGACTCTCTTACATCTGTAGATGATAATTCTGCGAGTCTTTTGGTCTCTTCAGATAACTATTTTAATAACGTCAATATAGATGGTTTTTCTCTCAAAGAAAACAAAAGTTCTTTTATCCAAAGCTTGATTGCCTCCAAGATGTCCCTACAAGATCATCTTCTGCGGCAACTGGGAATGTGTTGTGATGACCGTGGCATTTGGATCGGACAGGAAATTATCGGAAATATAGACGATAACGGCTACCTTAGAGATTCTCTACAAGAAATTGCCCGGAGATTAGCAGTACCTATTAAAGAGGCTGAGGAAGTTCTTTCTTTAATTCAGCAATTTGACCCTCCTGGGGTAGGTGCAAGAGATTTAAAAGAATGTCTTCTTATTCAACTGCGTCTAAACGGCTATAATAATAGTCTTGTTGAGGAGATTGTTAAGTTACACTTAGATGATTTGGCAAAAAAGAATTATTCTAAAATCGCCAAGGTTCTTAAACAACCACTTGAGAAAGTAAAAGATGCGGTAAGAATTATCACAAAACTCAATCCCAAACCAGGGAGGAACTATTCCTTAGAAACTGCTTATCAAATTATCCCTGATGTGCTTATAGAAGAAGACCAAGAAGGACATCTACATATTACTATTAATAATGAACGCATACCCCGTCTTACTATCAACAATACCTATCGTCAACTACTTAAAAATGAGAATCTTGATACAAAAACCCGTCTTTTTCTTATGGAAAAATTACGCAGTGGTTACTATCTCCTGCGCTCTATTGCCAAACGTGAATCGACCCTGCTACGTGTGGTGAAACTGGTTGCAAATATCCAAGAAGAGGCTCTTCGCAACGATATCTCTCTAATGAAACCTTTAACCTATAGACAAATTGCAGAAAAACTTAATATTCATGAAACCACTGTCTGTAGGGTAGTAATGAATAAGTTTATCCAAACCCCTCACCATGGCATCATTGCATTGAAAGAATTTTTCCCTAGCAAAATACAGATGCCTATTAAAGAAGGTAAAAATATCTCTTCTACCACCATTAAAAGCATCATCAACGAATTAATCCAGCAAGAAGACAAAAAAAAGCCACTGAGTGATGAAGATATTGTATCTTTTATAAAAATCAATTACTCCTGGGATGTCAGTAGAAGGACAATCACAAAATATAGGCAAGAAATAGGAATTTTTTCTTCTGTATATCGTAGAGAACGCTAGAACTTGTTATTGTAGGATAACTTCTATATAGCTATTTAAATCTTGGAAGTGTTCTTTTACAGGGCTGTACAAAGCCTCCATCGTCAATTTAACTAAATGCTGCATTCTTTCTAAATCTTCGTTAGTAAATCTTATTGAAGAGACTTCCAATGCTCCTAAGTTCATTACTCCCAGAACCTTTTGACTTAAATTTAAAGGTAGAATCATTGAAGAACGAATATAAGGACGCCGCATCCTTTCTCGTATAACTTGCTCGCAGACCTTTTCATCTATTAATAAAGGTCGATTTTCCTGCACAGCTTTACCTGACAAACCTGAACCTACTCTGACACGGGTATTCTGAATAACACTATTAGGTAAACCTTCAGCTGCTCGCACCAATAATTCTTTCATTTGTTTATCAAAAAGCATAATAGAACCCACATCTGCCCCACTTATCAGTAAAGCAAGTTTCAGTAAGAAGCCTAATAACTCTGAAAATTTATTATGATAGTTATCAAGGAAACGTTTATCTCCCCTTTTACTTTCATAAGCAACAGTTAAGATAAAGTCTCCTATTTTACCAATTAACTCTATCATAGTTTGTGCTCGCTGAAATGAGATAACGCGTATTTCCATAATAGCCTTCCAAAGTTGCTCTAGATCTACATTCAGGTCATTAGCTAACTGCTGATATGCCTCCTTGGGTTTACGCATAACCAAAATCACAGGCCCCATAATAACATACGCCAACACTTTATCATTTATTCGTAGTGGAGTAAGAAAATTGTGAAATCCTGGAGGACAGACAAAATTATAATTTCGGTTAACAATTGCCTTCCCTCCTAAAAAAGTAGGCAAACAGTAACCGCCACAGGTTTCTAATCCATATATAGATTTTTTAATAAAATCTTTACAGAGGCGGGATTCTTTACTATCTTCGGTCAAGATTCTACCTTCAGGATCAACAGTATAAATGCCTATATTACTAACAGAGGAAAACAAATCTTGTAGTCTTTGCCAGTCTTCGATTCTGACAAGGTCGTTAAATTTTATTGGCTTTTTCCGTGGCCATAAATACATTTATAGACCTTTAGGCGTTATGTTTTTTCTCAGTAGTCCGTATCGCAACATCTTCTTATAAAGTGTTGTGCGATTTATCCCTAATGCCTTTGCTGCTTCATTACGATTCCAATTTACTGAATTAAGTGTTCTCAGAATTATATCTTTTTCAGGATTACGCAATGCTTCTTTAAGACAGGTGGCTTCCTCTGTTAAAGCTATTGACCTTTTACTTGCTAAAAGTGTGTCAGGAAAATCTTCAGCAGTAATGATACTACTTTTACAAAGAATAACCGCCCTTTCTATCACATTTTCAAGCTCACGGATATTACCTGGCCAATGATAGTTCATTAAGATAGACATCGCCTTATCAGAAACACCCTCTACTTTTTTGGCAATGCGTTTTGCATGTTTATTAATAAAAGACTCAACCAACAGAGGGATATCGGATTTTCTATCACGTAATGGTGGCACTTGTATTGCAATAATGTTAAGTCTATAGTAAAGGTCTTGCCTAAATTTACCCTCAAGAATTAACTTCTGAAGATCCTGATTTGTTGCAGCTATTACTCGTACATCTACCTTTCGTGTAACAGACTCACCTACTCGTTCAAACTCACCTTCCTGTAAGACCCTTAAGATTTTCACCTGTAAGTTAGGAGTGAAGGCATCAATTTCGTCAAGAAAAATCGTTCCACCATCTGCTAACTCAAACCTACCTACTTTATCCTTGATAGCCCCTGTGAAAGCACCTTTGACATGCCCAAACAATTCACTTTCTAGTAAAGTTTCAGTAAGTGCCCCACAGCTTACCTCTACAAACGGTTTTGAACGCTCTTTTTCATTACACTGATGAATAGCATGGGCAATCAAATGCTTGCCTGTACCGCTTTCGCCATAAATAAGCACTGTTGTTCGTGTGTTGGCAATTGCTTCAATAAGATTATAAATTTTTTGCATTTTTTCATCTTTTCCAATGATACCGTAAAACTCTTGGCGCTGAACCTGCCGAATTTGTTCTTTTAACTTTAAATTCTCCTCTTCTAGTGTCTTTTCTTTTATAAGGCGTTCAAGAACAACACGAATTTCATTATCAATTATAGGTTTGGTAATATAATCAAATGCCCCCTGCTTAATTGCTTCAACAGCGTTCTCAATACTCCCATAGCCAGTAATTATAATAACCGATGTCGTTGGATATCGTTTTTTTATTTCGCGAAGTAGCGTCAAACCATCAATCTCTGGCATCTTTAGATCGGTTATAACAACATCCGCTAAATAATCATTAAGCTTAGACAGTGCCTCTTGTCCATTAGCAGCAGAGGATACAGTGTACCCTTCCATTGTAAGAAATTCACTTAGAGAACGGCGAACCAGTGGCTCGTCGTCAACTACTAATATACTAATTTGGCCGTTTTGGGAATAGTTAGTATTATCCATAAATTATATGCCTACGGGGAATCAGAATATGAAAAGTGCTCCCATAGCCAACAGCACTTTCTACAGTAATAGAGCCATCATATTTATTCATAATTTCTTTACAAATTGCCAATCCCAACCCTGTGCCTTTTTCTACATGTTTAGTCGTAAAGAAGGCATCAAAAATTTTTTCCCGTATATCTTCAGGAATACCTGGCCCGTTATCTTGTATACTTATTTTGACAACTGTTTCCTCTACCTCAGTGCGCAACTTAAGAATACCTTTTTCAGGCATAGCATCTAAGGCATTTTTTATTATATTTATAAAAACATGGGAAATACCAATATCTAGGACCTTAAGAGGTCTAGGATAATATTCTTTAACTATCTCAATCTTATTTTTTATCCGTTCCGAAAACATAGCAATAGTTTCATCTAATAAGGCATGAATATCTAAGTAGGTTTTTGGTTTCACTATGGCTTGGTTTACTTGATAAGAAAACTGCAAGAGAGATTTCGTTACATTCTCTATACGATTTAACCCGCGTTTTATTTCTAGTAGATACTCTCTTACTATGGAATTAGAATCTATCTGTTTAAGCAACATATTAGTATAGCGGATTATACCGTCAAGAGGGTTATTTACTTCGTGAACAACGTGAGCAGCCAACTTGCCCACCGAGGCATATTTCTCTAACATCATCTTCTGCTTATCCAAATTTTCTTTTTCTTTCTTTAGACGCTCAGTAATACCTATATTATAAGCAATTAAACCTGCATATTCTGCTATCAGGCAGGCGTATTTAAAGTCTTGTTCCGAAAAAGACTCTCCTGTTGTTTTATCTGCAATATTAATCACCCCTAAAACCCCACCTTCAGGATTAGAAACAGGCAAAGAGATAAAAGATTTAGTATGATAATGTTTGAAACCGTTTTTACCAAAGCGATTATCTCGATCAACGTCCTTAACTAATACTGGCGTCTTCTGGGCAGCTATTTTTCCTGATACACCTTCACCAAGACGAAAACGAATACCACGAATATTTATTTGTTTAGTACTATAGTATGAATCAACAACTAATTCTTTTGTTTTTGCATCAAACACAAGCAAAGAACCACTCTCCGCAGAAAGCATCTCTAATAGGTCATAAAGGGTATCTTTTAAAAAATCTCTAACCTTTTTTTCGATTTCTAATGTAGTTTCGTCGAATTCTGTTGCCTTGTTATGCATAGAATTTTCTTTACAGTTTTTTAATTAAAGACTTTGCAGTGGCTGTTAATCTACTTTGAGGAAAATCATTAATAAGACGTTGAAGAGTTTCTCTTGCCTTTTGATTATCGTTTAATTTTTGTTGATAGATTAATGCTATATCAAACAGAATTCTATCCATTGAAGCTTTAGACTGAAATTTCTGAATAATTTCTTCGAGAGTTTGAATAGCCTTACCCCACTGTCTTAATTCAGTATAACAAGAAGCAATTAGCTTGTAACATTCCAATGCTATTGGTGAATTAGGATACTTTTGAATCAACCCTTCATAGTGTTTAACTGCTCTCTGATAGGCGTAGTTCATCTTTTCAGGGATATGTTCTGATTTATAAACCTGTGCTATAAGTATAGGCATCCTTAAACCATTTGGAGTAAGGGGATATTCATTTATTATTTTTTCGTATTCTAAAATTGCTGAATCAATCTTTCCTTCCAATTGGTAAGATTGTCCAAGTTGCACTAAAATCTCACTACAAATAATTGGCGATTGTGAGTAATTTTTTAGCATTTCATTCAATAATTTTCTTCCGTTTTCATATTCTTTCTTAGCAAAATACAGTTTTGCAATATTAAACTGGGCATCAACTGTAAGAATATTTTTAGGATATTGTCTTATGAACTTTTCTAATTTAGCAATACACTCGCCAAATTTTTTAGCAGGATTAGCAGTAGGATTAAGTAAAATAATTTTAGTTTCTTTCATAATCTTCCAGTATTGCCTCTCAATGGCATACTGGTCATTTTCGCAGCCACTCAAAATAACAACAAACAAACAACAAATTAAATATAAAAACCTTGTTTGTCTCATTGGTTTTTCGTATATTTTAGATATAAATATGTGCTTGCTACTGTCATAAATAAGTCAACAATTAAAGCATTAACCAGGGTTCCAATAATACAAATATATAACACAAATTCAGGGAACATTTTTTCGATTATCTTGGTGGTATTATCCTGCAAAATAATAATTGGAATATAAAACAAAAATGGTAAAACTACAATTATAAAAGTTATCCAAAAATTTTTGAAAAATAATAAAATACCTTTACCAATTGCTTTAAAAACTCCGTTTTGAGCAACAATAATAAATGGTACAGAATAAATAAATAAACATTGTAAAAAAATAGCAATTAAAAAGTTCAATGTTAGCATACTTACCGAATAAATAATCTGGGAATTCAGCTTTAGAAAACTCATTATGTTTGAAAAGATAATGCTTTTTACAATATGTAAATTTATCTTTAAAAAAATATTAAAAATTATAATTACAGTTAAAATAACAAAAAATAGACTCCAGTATTTTTTTAGCACCAATATCAATTCGTTTGACCACTTTAAAACAGTTTTTTTTGAAAAAGCCAAAACTGCAAATCTAACCGCTAAACCAGTTGTCAAAGGTCCAATAAAAAGCGAAAGAAAATTACGTGACAGTGAAGCCAATTTAGGCAATAAAAGAAAATTAGAAGGGTAATGTAAATATACCTCTCCCCAAAATACCCTTATCGGTGGTCCTAAAAATTTAATGAAAGGTTGTCTAGGAATAAGATATATTAAAACTAAAAAAACAAGTTCAACCAAAGCAAAAAAAAGAAAAGGAAAAATTACTTTTTTTTGGGATATAAGTGCTTGGAATAATTCATGATATAATTCAATTAATGAGACGTTGTTTTTTTTCTCCTCTCTTATCATTTAAATATTTTCTTGGAAACGTTTACTGAATGTTTATTTTCTGCAACATATTTGTTAAAGTTTAGCACTCCAAATAGTTTTTGTCAAGTTCTAAACCTTAAAAATTTCAAAGTGATATAAATTTTAATAAGTAAAAAAGCAGAGTTTTCTCTGCCTTTTAATTTTAAATTTAGTTTTTTTAACCAATTTAAAAAAATTGTGTTGCAATAAATTTTTTTAAAAGGGCATGCTTAAAAGAACATGCCCTTCTTTCATTTCTCTTTTGAAAATGAACAACTTCCGAAATAGTTCTTTATAGAAACGCTGACTTTCACAGGTAAATAAAATCTTTAAGGATACTATTTTTTTCTTGACCTAATTATTCCTAGCGCACCTAATCCTAATAAAGCAATCGTTGCAGGTTCAGGAACTGGCGAAGTTGAACCACCGCTAATTGGCATATCCCAGTTTTTTATCTGGTTATTCCAAAATAAAGGACCACTTAGAGTATAAGTTTGAGCCCAAACTTGTCCTTCATCCCATGCCCAATTAGTTCCTTGACTATTCCACATGCGGTCACTGTCAATCAAAGAATAATTTACTTGCAGTACAATTGGATCCTGCAATGTTGTTATAGGATGACCCGAAGCAATAGCCCACTTTACCGCATTATTTTCAACAAAAATTTCAGAAGTCCAACTACCAGGGTTTATTACTTGAAAACTTGCAGAATTTAATTTAGTTATGTCAAAAACATCTGCCTCAAAACGAAGCTGTAGAACATTAACACTTACATTGGGGTTTTCAAAGTAAAAATAGTACCTGGCAATTCCACTTGCTGAAGTTGCATTCCAACTGTTATTAAAGTTAGGATCCACTACTCCGCTTGAAGAAAACGGCAGAGCAAATGCCCCTTTAATTAAACACAATATAAAAATGCTTACCACAAACAACTTTTTCATTTTGATTTCTTCACCCCCTTTCTGATGAAAGATATTTATTTGTTAATTACACCAACGCCCCCCACCTAAACGCATTTTATCCCCCGATTTTATAACTTCTGAAAAGTAGTATTAACATCCCATTCTTCTTTTTCTAAATCCCATAACTCCAAGAATCCCCAAACCTAACAAAGTTATTGTTCCAGGTTCTGGCACGGGATTAACTGTTGCTTTTAAATTCAAAACGTCATTTCCACATTCCATTGTCCAATGAACTCCAATAGTTCTTTGGATAGATGCATCTATCCCAAAGTAAGACAGTGGAATAGCTGCTTCAAGCACATAATGATTATTTTGGTTACCGCTGTAAACAAAAGGCACTGCTCTTGGATTTAAACCATAGAGCAAACGAAATGGATTTGCGGCAGTGTAATCAGGAGCAGGTGAACCATCGTAATAAACACCTTCCCAAGCAATTGCCTGATAGAGTAATGCTTGTGTTCCCTTAAAAGTACTCACATCCAAAGCATATTCATAACCAGATTTATTTAGATCAATATCAAAAGCAATATCTCCTGGCACAAAGTGCGGATTACCAGGTGCTTGGTATCCGCTAAAAGGAAGGCCTGTAATTATTGCCAAATATATATTATACTCATCATTATCAAAATATATTGCCTCTGCATCAAACACATTATAATAAGACCAACCAGGTCCTACCTGTGTCCACTGATGATAAATATCTGCATTATCTTCAGTAAATACATCCACGGTTGTACCTGTAGGACGATTATTATCAAGATAACCTATAGCATTGGCTGCAGCAAGATTTATTCCCCAATCATTTACGAAACCATCAATAGTATAAGCGAAAACTGATCCCCTTATACTTAAAAATAACACTGCCAACAAAATAATACTCAATCTTTTCATCTCCTTATCTCCTTTCTTAAGTTACAAAGTGATTTTTAGTTAGCACCTCTTCCTGTTAGAACTACACCAATTGTTTTTATTAAAATATCTAAATCTGTCATCAAACAACGTTTTCTAATATAGATAAGGTCATATCTGACTTTTTGCCTTACGTCTTCTATACTTTCATCATATTTGTGTAACACCTGCGCCAATCCAGTAATACCTGGTTTTACTCTGAATCTTTTCTCATAATCCCTGATTATTTTTTTAAGATTATTTACGATCTCAGGACGTTCTGGCCGTGGACCAACAATACTCATCTGACCTAACAGAACATTTACAAGCTGAGGTATTTCATCAATACGTAACTTCCTAAGAATCCTTCCCACCGGAGTGACTCTGGGATCGTCTTTAGTTGCCCAAACTGCCCCTGTATTTTTCTCAGCATCCTGGCACATAGTTCGCAATTTATAAATCCAGAAAACCTGACCGTTTAAACCTACCCTTTTTTGTCGATAAATAATTGAACCTGGTGATGTTAATTTGATCATAATAGCCGCTACACAAACTAAAGGCGAAGAAATAATCAATCCGAAAAAAGCTAAAACAATATCCATTAATCTTTTAAATCGGTCAAAGCTTTTTCTAACAAACCGTATTAAAAGTCCGCCACAACCACTTATTAACAGAATAAAAGTACTTGGCTCAGGTAGATGTCCATGCTCAATGGGGCGTATTTTTTTTACATAATCGCCGTAACTAAATTGTGGACTTCCAACTTTTATTTCGCTATTAAAAAACGAGATAGCAAAAATTAACTTTTTTCCCAAAATTGGCTCAAAGAAAAGTGTCAAAATTAAGGATAGAATTAGAAGAAATATACAAAAAATAAATTTTTTCTTTCTAATAAAGTCAGACATAGTTTAAGGAAGAACTTCATTAAATAAAAATTAAATAAAACTAAAAAAATTGCTGCAGTATTCTACGATTATTCTTAATAAAAAACCGCTGTAAAAACAAGTAAATTTCTAACTGCCTCTTTAACTCTTGCAATATTAATTTCAAATTTTTCAGATAAATATTAATTTTTCTCATATTCAATATTTTTAGTAGCATTTATTATGCCAAATTTAAAAATTATTATTTATTTGATTTTTTATAATTTATTCTATTCCAAATAGTTATATTCTTATTCTTCTTTTTTAAAGTTTGACTTAAAAGGGTCCTGAATTATTAGAAAAGATGGAAAAAGAGGTTTTGTTGATTATTGTCAACAGAAAAGAAATCGTTTTCAGAACAATTATTGTAACTTATTGATATTCAAAAACCTATAAACAAAACAGTTAAATAATCAATGATATAAAAATTTCAACATTTTTAAGGAAGATATTGAGAAAGTAAGGGTTCAAGCAGGATACAGAAAGAAATTAGCTTCTCAAATGTCTGTTTTTCTGATAAAGATGCTTCTATAGGTATAACTAATCTGATTAAGGCACTGGAAACCTTCTTACCCAATAATCTACCGAAGCTTACTTTAATTTGCTGTCTTATATAACTGGGGGTATAAGCTGAACCTACTTTATACCAAAAAAGAACTACTTGTCTTGAACCTTCTTTTTCAAGAATCATTTTGGTTGCTTTAATATTTTTGGATACAGCAATCTCAGATTTCTGCACAACGACTGCTCCCTCTGACTGTAAACAAATTTCAGGTGGATGGCTGACCTTACGGTTATCTTGAGAATAAATGATGTAAAGATTTATAATCTTACCTTGTGAATTTACGTAATCCCGCATAATTAGGTTACGAGTTTCCAGAAGTTCATACACCCTTTCCTTTAAAGGTAAATCTTTTCCTTGCCAATCTCCAATACTTAAAGGAAAATCTTTTAAATTTACATTGTCAACAGTAGTTGGAATAAAATAATACCAGCGGTATCCCACAATCCCAGCAAGTAATAGCAGACAACAAACAATTATAAAATTTTTATTTAAATTTGAACGCATTATTTTTTTTGTTAATATTTTCATTATATTCTTAAAAATTTTTCTTTATAGTTGTCTTTTATTGTAATAACTGTTTAAATTATTTTTATTCAAAAAGGTTTCGTAATAAATTTAAAGCTAAAAAAGCAAAAATAAAGACAACAATACCCATAATGTCATGAAATCTTCCTGTAGCAAACCTTACTCCATATATCTCACTTACTGCTGTCAGTATAACAATTCTGAAAACATTAGCCAAAATAGAAATGGGTAGAGAAGAAATAAAAAGTAATATTTTCTTTCTATAAGAAAGTTTACTTAAATATGCCATCAACGCTCCCAAAGCTATTAGAGCAATTAAGGAACGAATCCCAGAACAAGGATCTTCAATAACTAAATAAGAATGCGCTGTTCGGATGATACTGCCTTCTCTTTGAGCTGGAATTCCTATAAATCTTACTACAGAAACAGCTAATTGTGCTGCTAAAATCTTAAGACGAAAACTGATATTGGCAATTGCTACCATCGGTAATGGAATCATAAAAGAAAGAAAAATTAATGGAAAAAGTATTTTCAATAAAAATTCTTTTCCTAAAAAAATTAGGATAAGACCTGCAAAAACCGCCAGTAAAGAAAATCCCGCAGAGAAATATACTTGCCAAAAAGCACTTACTATAAAAATTATTATCCCAAGAATAAAAAAAATCCACCCTCTATCATCCGAGGTAAAAGTTACATTTTTTAATTCATCTCTGATGCGCCAAATTAAATAGGCGCTTATAAAAGGCACCAGAATTCCGTGGCTATAATAGGTGTCTTTAGCAGTCCAGCGTTCATACATCCAGATAAAAACTGGTAAGTAAACAATAAAAATTATTACTTTCAGCAAGAAAAACCGAAGTAAGATTTCTTTTTTCATAACGACGCTGACCTCATATATTAAAAATTTCTAGTTGAAAAATGGGAAGTAATATAGCAAAGACAATCAAAACCACAAAACTACCTATTAATAAGACCAATGTCGGCTCAAGCAACGAAACAAAGGAACGAACTAAACGGTTTGACTCGTTCTCAAAAGTTTTTGCCATACGAAAAAGCATATCAGTAAGAGTTCCCGATTCCTCCCCTACTAGCACCATTGTTGTAATAATCGGTGGGAAAATGCTCTCTTGTTGAAAACAACTACTTAGACTCATTCCCTTGCTAATGTATTCCGTAAAACGAGAAATTTTTTTTCGTATGGCTCTATTATTTATACTCAGTGTAACCACAGAAAGTGCATTAAGCATAGGTATACCACTTTCTAAAAGTATACCTAAGGCATAGGAAAATCTTGCTGAATCAAAAAGTACCAATAAGTCTTTTAATATAGGTATACGTAATAAAAATTCATCCAACCAAACACGCTTTTTTTCTGATTTAAAAATCTGACTAATCAAAATTATAGCGATCAAAAAAAATAACAAAATAATCCACCAGAAATTTGTCAGAACCCTGCTTAAAAAAATAAGAATTTGGGTTGGTAAAGGCAAAAACTGGTTCATTTCAGTAAAAATGTTAAGTATTTTAGGGACAAAGAATGTCATTAATATTACAATCATAAGAATTCCTATTACAATTAAAAAAGTAGGATAAACAAGCGCTGCCTTAACTTGTGCTTGGGTCTCAAGCTCCTTTTCTTTAAAATCTGCCAAGCGTTCTAAGGTTTTTTCCAATTGTCCACTGGTCTCGCCTATCCGCACCATACTAATGTAGAATGAAGAAAACAAATTAGGAAATACTGCCAATGCTTCTGAAAAAGTAGCGCCTTTCTCTATTTTTTGACTAATTTGTTCAACTAACTTTATCATTGCAGTTTTGTGTATTTGTCGCTTTACTGTTAAAAGTGCCTGTGATAAAGGCACTGCAGAATAAACAAGATTCGCCAACAGACGAGTAAACTGACTTATATCTTGCTGAGTAATCCATCCGGAACTATCTTTCTTCTGGCTGATGATTATTTCTTCAATAGTAATAGGATATAAACCGTCTTCACGTAACTTCCGAACAACTGCCTGTGGATTTTCTGCAAAGATTGTGCCTGTCTTTGTTTTATCAGGACCGATTTTCGCAACGTAGCTAAATTGTGGCATAGAGAATGTATTCTAAATTTGCTCTTGGGTTACCCGGATTACTTCTTCAATGGTTGTAATCCCTGCCTTGACCTTTTGCCATCCTGCATCACGCAGAAGTTTCATGCCTTCACTGATTGCCTGCTGTCTGATTTGTTGCGAAGGAACTTTTTTAAGGATAAGTTCACGAATTGAATCTGATATACGCATCATTTCAAATATACCTGTTCTACCTTGGTAGCCAGTAAAGCGGCACGCATCACATCCCTTACCGTGAAATAATGTTATTCCATTACTGTCTTTGTCAAACTGACGCAAAAGCTCGAGACTCGGCATATAAGATTCTCTACACACAGGACAGATAATACGCACTAATCTCTGTGCAATAATCAATAAAAGAGATGAAGAAACTAAAAATGAATCAATCCCCATATCCAGCAACCGAGTAATTGCACCAGCAGCGTCATTGGTATGTAAGGTACTAAAAACCAAATGGCCAGTTAAAGATGTTCTTACTGCAAGCTCTGCTGTTTCTGTATCACGAATTTCTCCCACCATCATTACATCAGGATCATGTCGCAACATTGAACGTAAGGCATTAGCAAAAGTAAAATCTATCTTAGGCTCAACTTGCATTTGAGTAACACCTTTTAATTGATATTCTATGGGGTCTTCAATAGTAAGAATCTTTCTCTCTGAAGAGTTAATCTTGTTAAGACAAGCATAAAGAGTTGTTGTCTTTCCACTTCCAGTAGGACCTGTAACTAAAATAATGCCATATGGACGAGAAATTATTTCCTCTAAAGTCCTTTTCTCATCTGTAGTTAACCCCAATGATTCTAAACCAATAATAGGGTTTGAACGGGGCAAAAGGCGAATACCGATACTTTCTCCAAAAGGTGTAGGCATTATAGAAACACGTAAATCATACATCTCTTGGCCCATTTTGATATCTACTCTTCCATCCTGAGGCCTACGCTTCTCGGCAATATCTAAATTAGCCATAACTTTTATCCGAGAAGAAATTGACGACTGAAAATCTTTAATATTAGCTGGACAAGGGACTTCATAGAGAACCCCATCAATACGATAACGCACTCTTAAACTATCTTCAAAAGGTTCAAAGTGAATATCAGTTGCCCTTTGTTTAATAGCATCGGATAATACCTGATTAATAAACTTTATTACAGAAGGGTCTATGTGTTCTTCTCTTATATCTTGTTTTTTCTGTTGCTTAATAATTTCAAAACTGGCTGGCTCCTCCTGTGCCATTGCCTCAAGTGTATCTGCACCCAGACCATAGACACTTTTAATTGCCTCTAAAATATCCTTGTGTAAACTTAAAACTGGCTTAACTGAACAATTGCACAGAAGCGCTATTTCATCAAGTACAGATATACAGAAAGGGTCATTTATAGCAAGATCTAATTGATTTTGCTTTATTCTAAGGGGCATTACCGAATAATAAGTAACTATCTTTGCAGGAATATATTTTGTGATAGAAGTATCTATAGTCTCAATATTTATTCTCTCAAAAGGAATGTTTAAAAGTTCTGAAATATTTTTTAGAAGTACCTCTTCAGAGATTCCTGATTTTATAGTAAGCAGACGCAATAAAGACTGACCGGACGTTTTTGTTTCAAGCAAACACTGTTTCCAAACATCTTCTTGAATATCTAACTGTTTATATATGGGTATGGACATTTCTTTTTCTAGTTACGGATTTCGTAACGTAAGGTAATTGGATCATTACCGCGGACTAAAACAATTTCTATTTGTGACTGAGATGGAAGACGATTAAAGATGTTTAATGCCTCTTGAATGCTGGTTAAAGGTTGACCTTGGACCGAATAAATGATATCTCCGTTCTGAATACCTACCTGTTCAATAATACTTCCTGCGGGGACATTTTCTAAAAGGAAACCGCGCAGTTTCGAAGACCCCTGCTCTGCTACAGGTAACACCTTTAGTTTGGAAAGAAGCTCTTTTTCACGCACTAATTGTGCTATCATTTCGTATTTATTTATGATAAACAGGTCTGCTCCCTTCTGCTGGTATACCTTGGGAGTTGAATCTGCTAGCTGCCGTGCCGAAGATAAATAGAATTCTTTCTGATGGCCTTGCTTTTCGAGAACAATCTTTCCTTTAGAAATATTAATGATTAAAGCACCGTCGATTGTATCACCAAGCCGGTAGAGACAACTTTTTCCTGTGGATGGTTCAAAAATAAAAGCAACAGAAAAGTTACCCAAGATGGTGCCCAAAAGCTCAATCTCGGGAAAGACAACTGATTTCTGGTTTACTTGCTGCCTGGTTAAATTAAGGCTTTGTATTGCGTTTATTTCTGACAGCTGTATTTTTTTAGAGTCTAATTCTTCCTTGTCAGGAGAATTTATAAGTAAAAAAAGCTGTCCAACAAGCACAATAAACAAAAAAACTGCTAATGCCAATGTAAGATATAAAGAAAAATTATTCTGCTGAATTTTCATTTTTAACGTAGGGGTTTTCTTAACTTCTCATCTACCTGCTTTAATAAATCTTGCTCCTTTTGCATTAAGTTGACATCAACTGACTCTCCTATACGCCCAGGACTTACAATTCGCGGCGTAATAAAAATTACTATTTCTTTCTTTACTGTCTTTGTATATTTGTTACGAAAAAGATATTTAAGGATTGGTATATCCCCAAGTATTGGAATTTTAGCAACTACTTCCTGCTTTTCGTCTTTAATTAACCCACCCATCACCAAGGTATTACCATCTTTAATAGTCATCACTGCGTTCGCCTCAGTTGTGTCTATTGCCAAAGTATCCGTAGCAGCAGTACCCGTCCGCGGAGAACTAACTTCTGGACGAATATTTAAAGTGACAAAACCATCTTGTGAAATCTTAGGTGTTACCGTAAGTTTAATACCCACCTCTATGAATTTTACTTCTTTACCAGTAATACGCCCTTCTGAGTCATAGTGAAATACCTCGTATGGCTCACTTGAACCGATGAGAATCTTTGCTTCGGTGTTATCGAGCGTAACAATACGGGGACTAGAGATAAGATTGGTGTCAGTTGTTGCCTCTAAAGCCTCGATGGCAGCAGTATATTCATCTTGGGTTAATACACCTATCCGAAATGCCTCAAAGGCAGTAACTCCACTAGGTAGTGGTAAATTAGTTACTCCTAGTGAAAGGGAGTGCTTTTTGGTATCCTGATACTTCCAATCAACCCCAATAAGACGAGCCTTCTCTAAAGTTATCTGAAGAATCTTTGCCTCAATGAGAACCTGTGGGATTTGCCTGTCCCAGTTTTCAATTATTGCTTCTATTTTATCTAATAAAAGAGGTGAGGCTGAAACAATTAAGCTATTGGTGCGTTCATCTATTAAAAATTCGCCTTCATTAGCAGGAATTATCGACTGCAGGCTCTTTTGAAGTTCTAAAGGTTTGGCGTAGTTTAAACGGAAAACTCGGGTTTCAAGACGTTTATCCATCTCCTTAATTGCGTCTTCAATAGCACGTAGACCTTCTTCTGTGTCAGTTACTACAACAGTATTTGTCTTTGGTTCAACCTCAAGCCTTCCTCTTCCTGTTTTTAGTGAAAGAAGTGTCTGTTTTATATCGGTTGCCTTAACATACTTTAGCCGATAAACCCGAGTAAAAAGCTGAGCAAATTGTTCTTTTTGATTTAACTCAGGTAAGGTATAAACTTGAATAATATTTCCTTCTTTTATATAACCACAGTTATTTACTTTCAATATTGCATCTAAGGCACGTTCTACAGGTATGTTTTGTAAGTTTATGGTAACTAACCCCTTTACATTCTTTGAAGTGATGATGTTAAGCCCTGACTGGTCAGCAATCATCCGAATAACATCAGTAATTTCCATATCTTTAACGTCTAAAGTGATTGTGGTTTCAGAAGCAAGAGAGAAATTTACTGCGTAAAGACATAAACAAATTATTGAAAAAAACTTTATCTTTGTCATCGATTTATCTCCAATGTGTTGTTTGCTGATTCTAAAATAACCTTATCTTTAGTTATCTCTTTGACGCGGAACTCACCAATCATATCCCCAACCGCACAATAATAACTTTTATTATTGGTTATATCTTTTAAAACAGCAATATCTTTTGCTCCAACAGATACACCTGCTAATACAAAAGTTTGGGTAGGCTTACGTTTATTAGTTGTAGTTTGTCCAAACAATTGCTTTTTCTGAAATACCTCTTCTTGAAATATAGGAAGTTGTTTAGGGACAACTAAACTTTCAGATAACTCTGGTGGTTTAATAAACGAACTACTTACGTTTATTTTCGCAGGTGTATATGTACCAAAAATAACAAAAAGCAGTTTCACTAACAAAAAAATGGCACAAACTAACAATAGGAAATTAACTGTAGGCAAAATATCGTAAAAAAAATCTGGTGCTGTTTTTTTCATAACTTAAATAGAACTGCATTCAGAAAAATATTTGTTTTTGGCCATTCTTCTTTTGAAACCACATTAATTTGCATTCGTTCTATTCTTACACAACGCAGTTTTTCTATTACTTGCCTTAAAAACTTAACAACCACTGCTATGTCATCCTGTATTTCGATTCTTATAGTCACTGTGCGATAATCAACAAATTCTTTACTGGAAAGAGGTTTGATACTAACAATATTGACGTTAAAACCACGGGCTACAGCCTCAACTTCCTGCAATAAATGGTCTGAATCCTTTAATAACTTATATTCTTGAAAAATATTCCCGTATTTTTTCTCAAGAAATTGTCGCTGTCGTAAAACTACTCGTAGCCTTTGTAATTTCTCTTCGGCTACAACAATCTGCTGTCTTAAACGTTCTCTAATCTGAATTGCTTTCTGGGAAGAAAAATATATTAGGACTACTAACAGTATTATAAGCCAGATAAACAATAAAATCAATTCACGCCTTTTTAAAGTAAATAATTTCTTCATGTTAGAAACTAGCCCGTATTTCAAAATCCACAACCTCTGCGGTAGGAGTTTTTCGGATATTAGCATACATAAGTGAAGCATCTTTTAAAAAAATCAAACTCTTAAGGCTATTAGTAAATCTATGAACTGTCTCGGAATCATTGGCCTGACCAATTAATATCAAAGAACCACCAGAATACCCTGCCGATATATCTAAGGAGGTCAAAACTATTCCTGAGGGTGCCTTATTAAATACTTCACTTAAAAGTCCTAGACTAAAACGTCCGTGGTTCATTGCCTCTTCCAGTAAAGAAACACGTAGCATCTTTTTTTGTAAAACCATTACTGGTTGCTCAATATTTTCTATCTCTTTTTTTAAACTCTCTAAATATTGATTTTGAACTTTTATCTTAAACAAAAAAATATCTGCCAATAAAGTTATATTTAAAAAAACAAGAATACCGAAATATACCAAGTGCCTACGACGCTGAATAAGAAGTTTATGAACCTTTTGCTCCTTGGGAAGAAGATTTACCCTTTGAGTAAAATAACTAGAAGTAAAACCTTTTTTAAGCTCAATATCTAAGTCAGTCTCTACTGATACTGAGAACAAATGTTTTATTTTTTCTATAATCTCATTATACTTGTCTAAAAAGCCACATAGAAAAACTCGTTTTAAGACTCTTCCATATGCCGTCAATGAAAAAATACTTTGTTTTATATCGGACAATAACTGTTTGTTATCGCCATTATAACTTATCGCTCGACTAAAAACCATTTTTTTTCCTTCAAGCACTATTAACTCCACAAAATCTTTTTCAAAATAAATATACAGATAAGCACCATCTTCAGATATTTTCTTAACCACCTGCTGGTAAAGTGAAACTGTTGTTATAGTAACTTCATCAACTAAAAGACCACAGTGTTTTAAGAAGTTAAGTTGGGTAATCAGCATCTGTCGCGGTAATACAAATAAAGCCAACTCAGAATAACCATCGGAATTTTTCTCCATTACAATATAGTCGTAGACTAAATCTTCTTGCCTGATAGGTATTTGGCTTGAAACCTCATATCCTACCATCTGGCTAATTTCTACATCATTAGTAGAAGGAAGACGTAAAAAACGGACAATTGCATGACTCCTTGGAAGAATTAAAATTAGATATTCAGGAACAATCTTCTTTTCTTTAACAAATGCCCTTAAAAGACTAATCAACTGTTCTTTTTTACGGTTATCCTGAAAAAACTCTTTAATTTGGCGGGGTTCAAGATTTTCTTGAGCTTCAAAAAAATGAATATAGTGATCCGTCAGAAGAATTAGACTTTTTTTACCTGCCATATAAATATGAAGATATCTTTAGGCCAAAAGATACTGCAAGTTAGTTCTCTTCCCAGTTGGTTATATCGTCTTTGCCCCCTTCTACACCATCTTTACCAAACGAATAGAGATCATAGCCATTACGATTATGCCTACCTGGAAATTCATAGTGATAAGGATTACCCCAAGGGTCAACCGGTTTTTTCTTAATATAGGGACCTCGCCATTTTGGTGGCACAGGGGCCGAAACAGGTGGCGCTAACAATGCTTCAAGTCCTTGTTCAGTAGTCGGATAGAAACCGTTATCTAACTCATATAGGTCTAACGCAGTGGGGATATTAACCATAATATCTGCGCGGGCAGCGGCTACTTTTGCTTGTTCTGCTCTACCCGTAAACTTGGGAACTACTAAAGCCGCCAAGGTTGCAATAATCATTACTACTAACATCAACTCAATAAGAGTAAAACCACCATATTTTTTCATAAACCTTCCTCTGTCTTCAAAGTTATTTATTTTATTATAACACAATATCAATTTTATGCCTATAAAAAAAGCCTTGTGTAAAAACACAAGGCCAGCTATTTATAAAAAATATTCTTCTATTGAATCCTATAGGTTAGCATTTTCTGCTCGCTTCCACGAACCAGATGAACTTTTACTTCATTAGAATTTTTTATCTTTTGTAAAATTTGTAATGCCTTCTGGTAACTATCTATGCTCTGATAATTAACCATGGTAATAATATCGTTATCACAAATACCTGCTTGGGAAATAATACTTTCTTCCGATACTCCTTGAACTTTTATTCCGTTTATTCCATCCTGCTGTTTGACTGGTTCAAATTTTAACCTTTTGATTGTCGACAAAAGTTGTTGTTGTTTATCATAAAAATGTTTTTTATTGACTAGGAATTCATTTTCTCCCATAACAACCACTGGGTCTATATCAGAAGTAGAACTGAAATTGCCAGTCTTTTTACTTGCACTTATCTTAAGAATCTCTTCTGTTTTATCCCTCTCTAAAACAACATAACCTTTTGCTATTTTTGTTATTCGCGCTTCACCAACATAACTACCACAACGATAAATTCCTTGTTTTCCAGTTTCTAAATCTTTAATAAATGCAAGGGGATCCTTAACATTAGTAAAAACTACTCCCATTAATTCCAATGAAAGAGGTTTATTTTTATCCGTATTAACTAACTGCTGCCTAATTGATGATGTCTCTTGCGAGGAAACTAGGAGATCCGTCTGTCTTTCAGTTGACTTATTGATAGGAATACTTATTGATTGCGGCTGTGACTGCTCCAAAGCAACTTTTGGCTTGCCTAGCAGAACAATTATCGCTGAGAAAATTATTGTAGTAGTAATAAACAGACTTAAGCAAAATATTTTAGTTTTACGCATGATTTCGGCAACCAAGCTACCATGGCCATTTTAACTGACTTTAGGTCTTGGCTTTGCGCCCTATCCTTTCGGATAGTTTGCCTTTATCGGTTCATGTCTATATAAAATATAGCATATTGATTACTTTTTGTCAACACGATATTGAAAATTTTTTTAATTTTTATTTAATTTATTAACTTATTTATTACCAAGAATTTATGCTTAAAATTTTCAATAAATTCAACATTTTTAAAAAATTTTTAATTATCAAATGATGATTTATATTCAATTATTACTTGACAAATGAAGGAAATTGTGATATATTTCAAGTGTATTCTGCAACTAATACAGAATAAAGCGGTTAAATAACAAATGTGAGGTTTTTATGAATATTGGAGAAAAATTAAGATTATTGCGCGGTAATATGACTTTAACAGAACTAGCGAGGCGCTCAGGAGTAGACAAGGCAATAGTAAGTAAAATTGAATCAGGAAAAATGACTGGTACAGTAGAATGCCATAGAAAACTTGCTGAGGTCTTTGGACTAAAACTTTCCGAATTCTATGCTTATATGGAGACTGAAAAACCCGAAGCTGTAGAATTTCACCCTGGAGCAATGAAGACAGATGTTTATATGGACTTTTTAGAAATTCTTACAAAAATACCCTTAGCAAAGAAGATGCTTCCTACCTTTATTACTTTGAAACCAGCTGAAACTCAAGACCTACAAGAAACAGTGAAAAAAGTTGAACGTTTTATTTACATTATTGATGGCCAATTAGATATAGAAGTAGAAGGAAAAGTCTATCGGTTAAAAAAAGACCCTGCTGCTGAAAAAGGTGATAGTATTTACTCTACCAGCCAGCAGAAACATATTTTACGCAATACTGGAACTACAATTGCACGAGCACTTTGTATTAGTGCTCCTCCTGTTCTCTAAGGTTTATTAGTTATAAACGAAATCTAACTGCTTATTTAAAATTGTGGCATATCTGTAGTTTAGTTATAAAAAATTATTATGATGTGAATAAATAGCAATAAAAAGGAGTAAACAAATGAAAAAGATTCTTATCTGTGAAGATGAAAAAGATGCACAAAAGACTCTAGAGCAAATTCTTCGTAGGCGTAATTATCAGGTAGCTTGTGTTGATAATGGACAAGATGCGATTGTTCAAACAAAAGAATTTTCTCCAGATTTGATACTTTTAGATATCCGTATGCCCAAGATTGATGGCTTAGAAGTTGCTCGACAAATACGTTCATTTAATAAATTGGTTAAGATTATCTTTATCAGTGCCTTTGCCAGTCCAGAGATTGAGCGTGAGGCTGCACAATTTGATATCTGCGATTACTTAGTAAAACCTGTTTCAAATGAAGATATTCTAAAAAAAATTGAATCTTGCTTCAAATAATTTACCTTGCCAAAATAAATCACAAAATTTCTTGTAGGGATTCTCTGAAAATTTCTAACTTTTTGACCTGACTTTATAGAAAACTGTTCCTATCCATTCATGCAGTGCTAAAGAGCTCTGGTATAAATATTCTGAACGGGGCAAAATCTTTTGGGTAAGAGGTCAAATGGTTCAACGAGATACTAGCAGGGTATAGGTAAAAATTCTTTATCTGGAAATGCTTCTGAAACGTCTGCGAGGCTCTTCTTATTAAATTGCTGAAGTGACTAAACCCACTTTTTTAGTTAGCAATTAGTTCTCTATTTTTAATTTCCTGCGCTTGCTTAAAAAGTGTAGTATGCGAATATTCTTCAAACAAGATAGAAGAAGCATCTACTCCTAACTGCATAGCCATTTGTTTCATAAACTGCGCCTCAGAGAATCCTTCACAGAAACCACTTCCCCCAGAGAGAATAAGAAGTTTTGCCTTACTTCTTAAGAAAACATTTACCTTATTATAAACACGCGAGAAAGTAGCAAACTGTGCTTCCGGTGTCTTCTGATAGCTGGCATATGGTTTTAATCACTCCTGCTAAAATAACAATTACCTCTACTTCTTCCACATACTTTTGTTTGACTGGAACAAATTGATGCTCAAAAGTCCAAAATAGAAAATTTTGGATAATTTGTGCACTTAAACACCACAATACAATTAAAGAAACACCCATTACCCGGTGGGCAATATGTAAGGCTGGAGACTTTTGCTTTACTCTATACAAAATAACAAAGGAAAAACTAAGTAAAATAAAAATCCACGTAAGTGGCTCTGCAAATAACCGCAAAAAAAGCTAAAAAAGCATTCATTTTTTTATTTTAATTTAGAATATCTTACCAACTGATGGCTTCTTTGGCAAGGAAAACAATGGGCTTAAGTGCCCAACGGACAAGAATCTTTAGACTTTCTCTTTTTTCAATATAACGTGCAATAGGTGGACTAAATTTGTAGTAAGCATACACAAAAGCCTTTCCTAAACTGTTTGGCATTAAATATTGGTCACGGAATTGCCGTAGTGCAATTACATCCTCTGCCTCTGCAGAGCCATAGCAGGCAGTAGCAATAAAACAACCTCCACCACCGCCACCGCCGCCTCCTCCGCCTAAACTCACTACTCCACTTGTAGTAACTACTGCACCTATCCCAAAGATAGAAAAATGCCTTACCGGTGCATAAACTAAATTATTACTGGTATCAACCCCAGAATTAGGAACTTCCTCCCATGTTAACGTCTTCAAATTATAGTAATAAAGTCTTAAGCGGTTAGGATTGGTTATTCCTGCTTCTGTTAGTTCTGCTAGAGTGTAAGGAACCTTAATCACTATGTCCTGACTAAATTCCATTCCTGAAGGGCCAAAGTCTACTGCTTTATTTAACATTGTTGCTAAGGGATTGGGTGGTGGACACTTTACTTTGGTAATAGTTAATACAAAAGGACTATCTACTGCGTGCGCAGGAACAACTACTGTAGCTTTCTTCAATTCTGAATCAGTAGTTGCGCTAACTAATGCTCCGGTTGAATTATCCACATAGAAACTTTCGGCATTTTCTTCATCAAAAATGGAACTGCGACTAAAAAATGCCTTGGCATTACCTTCCCGATAATCCGTCCAAACCATACATAGATCTTCTCCTTCTGGGCTTACATATATTGAAGGTCTCTCTTGCGTAGCAGTTCCAGAATCCGCATTAATTAATACATTGGTTTTAAAGGTCTCGCCTCCATCAAAAGATTCGGCATAATAAATATCCCATTCATTGTTACGAAAGTCACTCCAAATGGCGTAAATAGTCCCTAGAGAATCCATATACACTGAGGGGTCTTTTTGTTCTTTTGGTTCCAGAGCCTCTTCATTCACTTGTATATCAATACCCCAAGTTAGACCGTCATTAGAGGTATCGCAGAGAATATCCCAGTCACCATCTTGCCCCTGCCCTTTCCAAAGAACACAAACTTTGTTCATCACCCCACTTGCCGGTGCAGTTGCCAAAGAAGGTTCAAGATTTATCTGTGTTGTTCTTATATCGTTTACCACAACATCCACTGCTGACTGACGGACATCAGTTGAGCTTAATTTATTAGCAAAGATGTTACGTTTACCGTCTTTCTCAGCAGACCAGACCAGATACTTTACTGTGCCATTTGAATCGAACTTGACCTGAGGTTGCTGCCAAGAATTTTGTGAACCATCATCGATTCTTTTAATCTGACTTGCTAAAATATTAAATAAACTTTCCCCTTGATTTTGTGAACGTGAATAAAATACACCACCTGTTGTGCCAGTATTTACCCAAGCAATAACCACTTCGCCATTTATTGAGGCATCAATTGCTGGTTGAATCTGGTCTGTCCCTTGCCCCAAGTGATTATCAATTGGAACTACTCCTATTTGAAAATTACTTTCTCCTTGAAACATCCTACCAAAATAAAGATCTATATTTCCTGAAGAATCTTCATTTTCCCAGATAATATAGACATTACCTAATCCGTCACAGGCTAATTTAGGATTGCGGTTTGTGCCAACAATACCTGAACTTACCTCAAATTCTTGTTCAAAACTAATTCCTCGGTTTACCGAGCGGGCAAACCAAATTTTACCTGTATCTTCCTGCCAGGCCATATATACAGATGTGGCTAAGTAATCCATGATTACACAAACATTGTCCTGATGAACTGAATACGCATGCTGACCGGCTAACCCCACCATCAAAATGGACATAATAACGATAAATTTTACTTTTATCATTTTCAAAACCCCTATCTGGTACTTATCTTAAGGTTTACTCCTCGTAACAACATGGTAGTCGTAAAAGAATAACGCACTGTTCCCATATCGTTTCCTGCTAAATCCTTTGCAGAGACAAATACAGTAATATCCTGATTATAGAAGAAACGATAGCCTTTAGCTGAAGGCGGAGTGTAAATAATCGCATAGTCAGATGGTCCGCCACTTATAATCACAGCATTTTCGTATAAACTTAGTTGATTTAAGCCGTTTTCTATTATCTTAGTAGGCCAAGCATCTCCTTCCCGCTGAATACTCAGATTAATAGTATTTATGTTCACACCTACTCCATCATCCTTAATGTGTAATTTTATTGCTGTATTCCGTGGCACTTGCACCTCACCATCCTGAGGATTAAGCTCAGATAAATAAGGTGGTTGAGTATCTACTGCCTGGACGGTAATGGTAATTGTCTCTGAAGCAGAAGCATTATAGGGATCCCGCACAGTAAAAGTAACCATATGATTTCCTGTCTGACTATTAGAAGGAGTCCAATTAAAGGTTTGGTTTAAAAAAGTTGCACCAACAGGTAAATTTGACACACTGTAAATTAAGTTTTCTCCATCAGGGTCAGAAGCCACTACACTAAAAGAAAGTAAAGAGTTTGCTTGAACGTTTTTATTACCTATTGCAGACAAAATAGGTGCTCTATTGGTATTAGTAACGGTTATCACAATGCTTTCTGAATCTTCACCACCATGTCCATCATTAACAGTAAAAATTATTGAATAACTGCCTGCTTGATTATAAGAAGGTGTCCAAGTAAATGTCTGATTAACAAAAGTAGCCCCTTGCGGCAGATTAGAAACACTATAAATCAATGTGTCCAAATCTGCGTCCGTCCCTGACACAGTGAAAGTAACAGTTGCGCCTTCGGCCACTGTTCTATTACCAATGGTACTAAGAACAGGTGGCTGATTAACATTACCTACGCTTATGGTGATTGTCTGTTGAGCACTGGCACCAAGTGGATCCACAGCAAGAAAAGTCACAGAATAGTTTCCTGCTTGGTTTATATTCGGTGTCCAACTAAAGACACCAGTTGAAGCATTAAGCGTGGCACCATTGGGCAGATTTGGTGATGAATAAGTAACGCTATCACCATCGGGGTCAGTCGCACTTAAAGTGAAACTAAGAGTACTTGCTTCATTCACTGTCTTGTTACCAATACTTGCTAAAACCGGTGCACGATTCACATTGCTTACAGTAATAGTAATTGTCTGATTGGCTGTAGCAGCATTACTGTCGGAAACACTAAAAGTAACATTATAAATACCTGATTGGGTAAAGGTGGGTGTCCAAGAAAAAGTCCTCGTTGAAGAATTAAAGGTTGCTCCTTCTGGTAAATTGGAAACTGAGTAGGTTAGTGCATCACCATCAGGATCAGTTGCATTTACCACAAAAGTAAGAAGAGAGTTCTCTGCAATACTTTTATCTCCAATAGCACTCCATATAGGTGAACGATTAACATTAGTCACTGTTATAGAAATAACTTCATAATCTGTTAAACTACCATCTGAGACAGTAAATCTGATTCCAGTGTAAGTGCCTTGCTGGTCATAGGTTGGAGTCCATGAAAAAGTTCTGGTAGAAGCATTAAAACTTGCACCTACTGGAAGGAACTCGGCGGTGTAATTAAGAGGGTCTCCGTCAGGGTCAGTTGCACTTATCGTAAAATTAAGGGTGGTGTTTTCTGCTACTGTTTTGTTTCCAATATCCGCTAAAACTGGTGCACGATTTACATTATTAACCGTAATAGTTATTGTCTCGGTTGCAGTCCCTCCCCAATTGTCACTAACATTAAAAGTAACATTATATATTCCCTGCTGATTATAGTTAGGTGTCCAACTAAAAGTTTTGGTAGAGGTATTAAATGTGGCACCAGTTGGTAAATTAGCAACTGAATAAGTTAAACTATCACCATCAACATCAGAGGCACTGATAGTAAAAGTTAGTGTGGAGTTCTCATTCACTGTCTTGTTACCAATAGGTGTTAATACTGGAGCAGTATTTACTTTAGCAATGGCGCTTGCACAATTAGAAAGTGTAGAAATATTGGGCACTTCATCTTGAGTTTTTATCGCAAAGTAATAAGTTGTTCCTGGGGTAAGCCCGCTTACTGTAATGTTATGAATAGATCCAGCAACAGCTGGCTGAGGTGGATTATTTACCGTAGTTGCCGTATTAAACTGTGCATCAGTAGTGATAGCCGAAGTTGCATACTTTATGATATATGCAGAAGCAGTACCTGTATTTGCGTCATCACCTGGAGCAGTCCAAGAAAGATTAACTGTGCCACGGGTAGAACCTGTAGTAGCAGATAGATTAGTGATTGCTGCGGGTGGAGTTGTGTCTGTAGCTCCTCCATAAATATCCGAAGGCATAGTATTTCCTAAATATTCCCATATATACTTGGTTAATGTCTGACCATCTGCACAAAATCCTCTCTGCCCATTAACACCATGTAAATTATACTGCCTCATC
>JAOAET010000057.1 GCA_026416665.1 Candidatus Omnitrophota bacterium
AGTGTGCGTTTAGTTGTCAATAACAAGGTTTATGAAAATCTAGGTAGTCGTCGACAGATAATTAAGGATTTAGTAGTAACTAGCGACGGACGGCTCATCAGTTCAAATCGATGAAAAACAGCCTTGCGGTAGGTATTATAAGTTTGGGTTGTCCGCGCAATCTGGTGGATTCTGAGACTATAGTATCAATACTATCTCAACGCGGTCATCGCCTAGTTTCTCCAGAGGAAGCAGAGGTTGTTTTTATTAACACCTGTGCGTTTATAGAAGAAGCAAAAAAAGAGACCATAGATACTATTTTAGAATTTGCCCAATTAAAAAAAAGAGGGCGGCTTAAAAAATTAATTGTCTGCGGCTGTCTTGTTCAACGATATAAGAAAAAATTGATAAAACTCTTACCTGAGGTTGATGGTTTTATTGGTGCCCCAGAGCTTTTAGTAAAATCACCCCGTATATGTCTTACTCCGCCCTTTTATAAATATCTTAAGATTTGTGAAGGATGTATTAATAATTGCAGTTACTGTGTTATTCCTAAAATAAAGGGTTCTTTAAAGAGTGCTCCTTCAACTGATATTTTAGACGTGGTAAGAGATTTTAACAGAGAAGGCGTTGCTGAGCTTAATATTATTGGTCAAGATATTACTGCTTACGGGCTTGATTATGGGATAAAAAATGGTCTTGTAAAGCTTCTGGAAAAAGTATATAGACACAGTAAAAATATTCACTGGCTTAGACTTCTATATCTCTCACCAGAACGGATAACTAAAGACTTAATTTTTTTTATAAAGGAGCATCCGCGTATTTGTAGATATCTTGATATTCCTATTCAGCATTGTAGTAACCGTATTCTTAAATTAATGAACAGAAGGATCTCCTTTTCTTCTATTTGTCGCTTAATAGAGATGGTACGAAAATATATCCCCGATATCTGCTTAAGGACATCGATTATCGTAGGTTTTCCCCAGGAAACAGAAAAAGAATTTAAGCAGTTACTTAATTTTATTCGGAATGTGCAATTTGAACGCTTAGGTGCGTTTATGTATTCTCCAGAAGAAGGCACACCTGCTTGTAATTTTACTGGACAGATTCACCATTCTATAAAAAAAGCGCGTTATCGACAGTTGATGTTTACACAACAGGAAGTAGCACGGTTAGTAAATAAAAGATTTTTTAACAAGACATTAGAAGTTTTGATAGAAGAAAATGCCTCTGACCATTATCTTGGACGGACACAATACGATGCTCCAGAAGTAGATGGTTTGGTATATGTGCACTCAAAACAGAGGCTTTCAGTTGGGGAATTTGTCAAGGTTCGCATAATAGATACCTTAGATTATGATTTAGTAGGGGAGGTTATCAATGAATCTAGCCAATAAGATAACTATTTCGCGAATTATCTTAACCTTCGTTTTTATTTTTCTTTTATCTTTTCCTTTTCCTAATAACTGGCACCTTTGGACAAAAGCCGCAAGCCTGGTTGTGTTTCTTCTGGCTGCACTTTCAGATTTATTAGATGGAAAGATTGCCCAGAAATGGAATATGGTTACTGATTTCGGCAAGTTAATGGACCCTATTGCTGACAAAATGCTTGTTTTGTCAGCTTTTTTAGTTTTTGTTCAAATGGGGCTTATTGCTGGTTGGATGGTGGTGATTATTGTGGCCCGAGAATTATTAATTACCTCTTTGAGGTTGTTTGCCTTAAATAAAGGAAAAGTTCTTTCTGCTGCAAAAAGTGGTAAACATAAAACATTCTCCCAGATGTTGTTGATAATTATTATTTTAAGTTTCATTGTTTTTAAAGAGTTCTGTAAGGTATATGCAAGTTGGAATCCTTATTGGGAAAAGGGCTTTATCTGGGCAGTAAATATTGTAATGTGGTTTGTGGTGATTTTGACTCTTTGGTCAGGACTGTCCTATTTGTGGAAGAATCGTAAGGTGATAGCAAATATATAGAACTTAAAAGATATTAAAATGAAAAAAATCTTTTTACAGTTTATGGGAATTGTTGCTTGTGGATTGGGATTAGGATTTTTCCCTTTTATTCCAGGCACAATAGCAAGTCTGGCGGTGTGTTTTAGCTATGCCATTCTTAGACCAAAAATTTTAAACTGGATAGGCTGGGTTATTTTTTTCTGTATTTCAGGTTTGATTACTTCAGGTATTCAGGAAAAACAGTTTAAAAGAAAAGATGATAAACGGATTGTGATTGATGAGTTTTGCGGTATGGCGATTGGACTTATAGGGGTGCCACAGGATTTTTTACTTTTAGGTATTGCCTTTTTTTTATTTAGATTATTCGATACATTAAAGGTCTTTCCTATTTCTTCAGTCCAGCAGTTAAAGGGTAGCTGGGGGATTATGCTGGACGATATTATTGCTGGTTGTTACACTGTCTTGGTTGTGCAGTTAATTTTTCTGTTGAACAGATTAATTGGTTTCTGATATCAACTATCCTGATAAATTTTATTTATCCTTGTTTATCCAAGGTTATATTCGGCAATTGTTCTATAGACAGGTCCGCTGGGTAAGAGGATACTTTCAAAGAGAGTGATTTTATCTACCTGGAAAGGTTCAAAGACAAATAAGGGTTTTTGATTAAGGATTTTTATCCTCTCTGCTAACTTGTTTAGATTCTTTGGTGAACGGATTCGGCCTAAGGTGATATGGCAACGAAAAGGTCGTTGTTCTTTCGCAATACCTAAGTTTTGTAAGGTTTCTTCTATTTGTGTGGCTAGGTCAGTAACCTGGTGGCTGCCTTCCTGGGTTCCTATCCAGATGACCCTTGCCTTCTCAAGCGAAGGGAATCCTTTTAATTTATCTAAACCTAAATTAAATTTTCGAAAATCATTGACAATTTCTTTAAGACAACTTTTAACTTTCTCTAAAGTTTCTTGGTCTATCTCACCTAAAAACTTCAGAGTAAGATGGATATTACTTTTCTCTACCCACTTTACATCCGCCTTACTTTCTGATAAGGCCTGCTGGAGATTAGCGATTTTTTCTTTTATAGGTTCGGGTAAGGTTAACGCAATAAAGCTACGCATAGAGATTTAGCATAGAAATTCTTTGTAAAGTAATTCTAATGCCTTTTTACTTGCTTGTTTGCGGATAGAACTGCGGCTTCCTTTAAACAAGAATTTTTGACACAGTAGCCGTTTACTATCCTTAAGAGCAATCCAAACTGTTCCTACAGGTTTCTTAATTGTTCCACCACCCGGACCAGCAATACCTGTAATGGAAATGGCATAGTCTGAATGAGCAATCTTTTGAACTGCTTTTACCATAGCTTGGGCAACTTCCCTTGAGACAGCACCGAAATTCTGAAGATACTTTTTTCTTATTCCTAAGATACTAATTTTAGCAGAGTTACTATAAGACACCACCCCTAATAAGAAATAAGAAGAACTACCAGATTTACTTGTAAGTAACATAGACAGCATTCCACCAGTACATGATTCTGCAACTGCTATGGTTTTTTTAAGCACCAGAAGTTTTCTATGAACTAAAGTTATTATATCTGTCATACAAATATTATATCTTTTTGTTTTACCTTGACAAAGTAGATTTTATTTATTATACTTATTTACAATCTTCGGGGCAGGGTGAAATTCCCGACCGGCGGTAAAAGCAAAATAGTAAGCTTGAAGCCCGCAAGCTAGCCGGTGGCTAGCAGATACCGGTGAGATACCGGAGCCGATGGTTTGCAAAGGTACTTTTATAAAAAAGTTCTTTGCAGACACCTTGAAAGAGGTGTATAGTCCAGATGGGAGAAGAGAAAAAAGGACATTTCTAACCCGAAGAGAAATCTTCGGGTTTTAAATTTTAAGAGGTGGCTATGCTTTCTAGTATCCCAGAAATTTTAGAAGACCTACGTAAAGGTAAGATGGTAATTGTTGTTGATGACGAGGATCGCGAAAACGAAGGAGATTTGGTAATTGCTGCCTGTTTTGCGGGTTCTAAAGAAATTAATTTTATGGCAAAATACGGACGCGGTCTTATTTGTGTGCCAATGGAAGAAGAACGTTTGCGCCAACTTAACCTGGCACCGATGATAAATGCAGATTATAGTCAGAGCGACCCTTGGCAGACGGCGTGGATGATTTCTGTAGACGCACGAAAAGGCATTACTACAGGTATCTCTGCCTATGACCGAGCGCATACTATTTCCTTATTAATTAATCCTGATACTAAACCAGAAGACTTGGTGCGTCCAGGTCATATTTTTCCTTTACGTGCTCGTAAAGGAGGAGTATTGGTAAGGGCAGGGCATACTGAGGCAGCAGTAGATTTAATGCGACTTGCAGGTTTGTATCCCGCAGGGGTTATCTGTGAAATTATGAATGAAGACGGCACAATGGCACGAATGGTAGAGTTAGAACAGTTTGCCAAACAGCATAATCTTAAGATATGTTCAATAGCTACACTTATTGAATACCGTCAAAGAACCGAAAAACTTATTTCATTAATTTCTAAGGCAAATCTTCCTACTGAATTTGGAGATTTTCTGATGATTCTGTATCGTGACCTTATAGAAAACAAAACACATGTAGCATTGGTAAAAGGAAATTGGCAAGATGAACCGGTGATGGTAAGAGTCCACTCAGAGTGTTTAACTGGTGATACCTTTGCTTCTTTACGCTGTGATTGTGGAAAGCAACTTAGAGAAGCAATGCGTATGATTCAAAAAGAAGGCAAAGGTGTTCTTCTATATATGCGGCAGGAAGGAAGAGGTATTGGTCTTGAGGCGAAAATTCGCGCCTATAATCTTCAAGAACAAGGGTTAGATACAGTGGAGGCAAATGAAGCATTAGGTTTTAAACCAGATATGCGCGATTATGGTATTGGGGCTCAGATTTTAGCAGACCTGGGTATAAAGAAGATTCGTCTTTTAACTAATAATCCACGTAAGATTGTAGGCCTTGAAGGTTATGGGTTAACTGTGGTAGAGCGAATTCCGCTTGAGATAGAGCCAAACCATCTAAATTACCGTTATCTAAAAGCAAAAAAAGAGAAATTGGGACATAAACTTTCTTTATAAAGAGGAGGAAGATATGACAAAGATAGTGATTGGTGAGCTTACTGCTCAAAATAAAAAATTTGGAATTGTAGCCTCGCGTTTTAATGATTTTACCACCAAGGCCTTGGTTGAAGGATGTGTCGATACCCTTATTCGTCACGGTGCTAAAGAAGGTGATATTACTGTGGTTTGGGTTCCTGGTGCATTTGAATTACCAGTTACTGCCCAGGCGTTAGCAAAGACAGAAGATTTTGATGCCATTATTTGTCTGGGTACGATTATTCGCGGTGCTACTGCCCATTTTGATTTTATTGCCTCTGAAGCAGCCAAAGGGATTGCCAAGGTTTCTTTAGATAATGCCATACCAGTTGTTTTTGGGGTAATTACTGCAGATACCATTGAACAGGCTATTGAACGCGCCGGTACCAAAGACGGTAATAAAGGAAGAGATGCTGCACTTACTGCCATTGAGATGGTCAATGTATTAGGCAAGGTTAGCAAGAAAAAATAGATAAATTTATGCGTAAACGCACGTTAGCAAGAGAATTTGCACTGCAAATACTTTATCAAATAGATATTACCCAACAAGATGCAACTTCTGCCTGTGAAAATTTCTGGCAAGCTTTAGAGCATGCACCTGAACAAGAAATAAAAACTTTTACTGAGGAACTTGTGTTAGGAGTTTCTACAGCCAAAGACGCTTTAGATAAAAAGATTTCTCAATATGCCAAAAATTGGGAATTAGACCGTATAGCCGTAGTAGATCGCAATATCTTAAGGTTAGGTGGATATGAGATACTTTATCGTAGTGATATTCCTCCTAAGGTTGCCATTAATGAGGCAGTAGAGTTGGCAAAAAAATACGCCGATATCCCCGCAGCAAAATTTGTCAACGGGATATTAGATAAGTTTAAACAAGAACGCCAGATATGAAGAAGGCAGATTTACACATCCATACCAATTTTTCTGATGGTACCTATTCTACTCAACAGTTATTAGAAGAAGCTGAAAACATAGGGCTTAACTGTATTGCCATTACTGACCATGATACTGTGGCTGCAGTTGTAGAGGCCTTAAAATTTAAGACAACTTACAATGTAGAGGTTTTACCAGCAGTAGAATTTTCTTGTGAGTATGAGAAGAAAGAAGTACATATTCTTGGTTACCTTATTGATTACCTGAATAAAGAATTACTTGAACAACTTGAGCAGGTGCGTAAAAGTAGGATAGAACGCGTTTATGCGATGGCAGAGAGATTAAAAGACAAGCTTGGTATAGAACTTGACCCGCAAGAGGTCTTTCTCTTAGCAAAAAACGCTACCGTAAGTAGGATGCACGTGGCTTATGCCTTAGTAAAAAGTGGAGTAGTAAACACTACCCAAGAGGCATTTTTACGATGTATTGGTGATACGGCACCAGGATATGTTACGGGTTTTAAGTTTTCGGTTCAACAGGCAATTGCACTTATTCGTCGTGTCGGTGGTATAGCAGTATTAGCCCATCCTTATACAATTGGTTGTGATGATTGTATAAAAGAATTTGCCAAAATGGGGCTTGCAGGTTTAGAGGTTTATTATAGTGAGCATACACAGGGAATGATAAACTTTTATAGAGATTTAGCCAACGATTTAGGATTATTGATTACTGGTGGTTCAGATTTTCATGGTGCAGCAAAGCCAGATATTGTTTTGGGTAGTTTTACTGTTGACTATGAACTAGTGGAAAGACTCAAGGCTGCCCAGATTAAGCAGATTTATTAAACTATTTTAAACAAATCAACTTTAGAGTTTCCTATGGACAAAAACTATCTTTATTATATGAATTTAGCTATGCGCCTTGCTTCAAAAGCACGCGGTTTTACTTCACCTAATCCTATGGTGGGTGCACTAGTAGTAAAAAATGGTAAGGTTATTGGTAAAGGTTATCATCAAAAGGCAGGACAGGCCCATGCTGAGATTATTGCCTTAGATGAAGCAGGTTCACAAGCAAAAGGTGCTACTCTTTATGTGACACTTGAACCATGTGCCCATTATGGTCGAACCCCTCCTTGTGTAGACAGGATAATTCATAGCGGTATACGACAAGTAGTAGTAGGAATGGTTGACCCTAATCCATTGAATAATGGTAAGGGTATTCAGATTTTAAGAAACCATAATATTAAAGTAGTGGTGGGCATATTAGAAGAGAAACTACGCCTGTTAAACGAAGTTTTTATTAAATATATTACTAAACGTATGCCTTTTGTGACTATAAAGGTAGGGCAATCTTTAGACGGAAAGATTTCTACTAGAACAGGTGACTCAAGATGGATTACTTCTGAGAGTGCCCGTAGTTATAGCCACCGCATACGTCAGTATTATGATGCAATAATGGTAGGAGTAAATACTATCTTACGCGATGACCCAAAACTAGATGCGTGGTTTGCTAAGCGTCAGCCTCAAAAGATTGTAGTAGATACCACTTTAAGTACACCTCGTCAAGCTAAGATTTTTTCTGGTAACAGTGGTGTAATTATTGCAACAGTTAAGACTAAACCTGGCCAGGAAACTGAAAATCGCATTCTTTTAGCAAAACAGGCAACACTACTTGAGTGTCGTGAAAAATTTGGGCAAGTGGACTTAAAAGATATGTTAAAAAAGCTTGCCCAGAAAGAGATTGCTTCAATTCTGGTTGAAGGAGGGGGCACATTGATTGGATCTCTATTTGATGAGCGGTTAGTTGATAAAGTAATGTTTTTTATAAGTCCTAAGATTATTGGAGGAAAAGAAGCAATCAGTTCAGTGATGGGAAAAGGTATAGCACGTTTGGATAAAGCAATCACTTTAAACAACGTGCGCTTACGTCGTTTTAGAGAAGATTTTCTTATTGAGGGGTATCCGAATTATGTTTAGCGGAATAGTAGAAGAATTAGGCACGGTTGGGAGTATTTATCGTAGAGGACAGTTGATGCATTTAGGCATTAAGGCCTCCAAAGTAATAGAAGGCACAAAGATTGGTGATAGTATTGCTGTCAACGGTTGTTGTCTTACTGTAACAAAGACAGAAAACAATTGTCTTTGGTTTGAGGTAATGGCGCAAACTCAGAAGAATACAGTTCTTGGACAGTTGCGTCTGGGTCAAAAGGTTAACTTAGAGCGCAGTTTGCGTCTGGGAGATAGAATCTCCGGGCACTTTGTTTTAGGTCATATAGATTGTATTGGAACTATCCGACGCAGGTCTTCTTTTAGAGGCAATGTTTCATTGGAAATAGCAGTCCCAAGTCGCTTTTTAAATTGGGTAATTGCAAAGGGGTCAGTTAGTATAGATGGAGTAAGTTTAACTATTGCAGAAAAAAAACAAACTGGTTTCTGTGTCTTCCTAATTCCTCATACTTTAGAGAATACTACCTTAGGACAAAAACACCCTTCAGAGGCAGTAAATATTGAGTTTGATATCCTCGTTAAAAAAGCATCTCCCGCCAACGTTGTTTGAGGTTATTGCCAAGCTGGTTTTATTTTGTTATACTAAAAGGTACATGCAGAAAACTGGATTTAAAATAGAAAGTGATAATTTGTCTTGCAGTTATTATTTTGTTTCGGAGAAAATGAAATTATCTTTGAACCGAATCTACGGGGCGTGGCTCAGTTTGGCTTAGAGCGCAGCGTTCGGGACGCTGAGGTCACAGGTTCAAGTCCTGTCGCCCCGACTGGTTAGTGGTGGTTATGCAAGAAGATATTTCTCAAGTTGAAGTAATTTATCGTGGTAGGGTACAAGGGGTAGGGTTTCGGTATACGGTGCGGTCTATTGCGCGTAGTCTTAAAGTAGCTGGCTGGGTTAAAAATCTAGCTGATGGAAGTGTCCAACTTATGGCACAAGCAGATAAACAAACGTTGGAGAATTTTTTAAATCAAATAAAAGAAGAATTTTCTGGTTATATCCGAGATGTAGATTTAACCTGGAATAAGCCCACACAGAAATGGGATAGTTTTGAGATAACCTTTTGATGCGTTACGCAGTTTTTTCAGATATTCATGCAAATCTAGAGGCTTTAGAGGCAGTAGTGTCTATTTACCAGAGACAAGATATTGATACATATCTTTGTGCTGGTGATGTAGTCGGTTACGGCGCAAATCCTAATGAGTGTATTCAAGTTCTTAAGACACTAAATCCAATAGTGGTAGCAGGTAATCACGATTGGGCAGTGATAGAAAAATTCAGTATAGCTGATTTTAATCCTGAGGCAAAAGAAGCAATTCTCTGGACGCGTCAACAGTTAAGTTCTAACAATAAACAATGGTTAGAAAAGCTACCTTTAATATATGAACAAGATGATTTTGTTCTGGTACACGGTTCTTTAAGCCAACCAGAAGAGTTTCATTATTTAATTTATACTGAAAGTTACCACCATAATTTTAAACTTCTTAAAAATAGAATCTGTTTTCTCGGTCATACCCATATCCCTGTGGTAGTGGTAAAAGAAAAGGATGGCTGTTTAAGATATATAGATAAAGAACATTTTTTTATAGAAAAAGATAAACAGTATATTATAAATGTGGGCAGTGTAGGGCAACCGCGTGATGGTAAGGCAACTGCCTGTTATTGTATCTACGATAGTTCTGGTTCTTCAGTGAGTATTAAACGTGTTTCCTATGATATTTTTTCAGCCAGACAGAAAATAATAAGATACGGTTTACCCAGATTCTTGGGTGATAGGCTTTTGGTGGGGAATTGATGAGTAAAGAAATAAAAAAAGAAATAGAAGAACTGCGCAATCAAATACGAGAACACGATTATCGCTATTATGTACTTAGCCAGCCTGTAATCTCAGATAAGGAATATGATGATTTGATGCGCAAGTTAAAAGAACTAGAAGAAAGATATCCACAATACAAAAGCCAAGATTCTCCTACACAGCGGATTTCTGGTGGTATTTTAGAAGGTTTTAAAACTGTGCAGCATAGAAGTCCGATGTTATCTTTAGAAAATGCTTATAACTATAACCAGTTAAAAGATTGGTATGAGCGTATTCGCAAAGTATTATCAACTTCTGACATTGAGTTAGTTGTGGAACAAAAGATTGACGGTGTAAGTGCGAATTTAATATATGAGCAGGGTAGATTGAAAATAGGGGCAACTCGTGGTGATGGCATTACCGGAGAGGACGTGACAGCCAACATAAAAACTATTCGGGCAATACCTCTCCTATTACGGGGAAAACCCGTATTTGAGATGATTGAGATTCGTGGTGAAGTTTATATGGATAGAAAGGATTTTGAAGAGTTAAATGAGGAGAAAAAAAGAAAACAAGAAGAGATCTTCGCTAACCCAAGAAATGCCGCCAGCGGGTCCTTAAAATTATTAGATACCAAAGAAGTTGCGCGTCGGCGTTTAAATTTCTTTGCCCATTCCATAGGTATGTATAAAAGCTCCGGATATAACTTAGAAAGCCAGTGGCAGTATTTAGAATTACTTAAAGATTGGGGTATACGCACAAATCCCTATAGTCAATGCTGTAGAAACCTTCAGCAGGTTCAGGATTATTGGCAAAAGTGGCAAGATAAACGTGACGGTCTTAGTTACGATATAGATGGAATTGTGGTAAAAGTAAATAGCTTCGCCCAGCAGAAGAAGTTAGGCACAACCTTGCGTAGCCCACGTTGGGCAGTGGCTTATAAATTTCCTGCCCGTCAAGCGACTACTACAGTTGTTGCAATTACTGCTAATGTAGGTCGTACAGGGGTAATTACCCCTACTGCTCAACTTGAACCTGTTGAGTGTGCAGGGGTTATTATTCGTAATGCTACTTTGCATAACTACGATGAGGTAAAACGGTTAGGTGTGCGTGTTGGTGACCGTGTGCTTATTGAACGTGCGGGTGATGTGATACCCAAGATAGTAAAGGTAATGGAACATCGGGGTAAAACAGAGGTGGTTGCTCCTGAAAATTGTCCTGCTTGTGGTGCGAAAGTTGTAAAAGAAAAAGAAGAAGAGGTAGCTTATCGCTGTATTAACCCTAATTGTCCTGCCCAATTAACAAGAAGTATTATACATTTTGCTTCTCGCTCGGCAATGGATATTGAAGGGTTAGGTGAGGTAGTGGCAGAGCAATTAGTGCAACTTAAACTTGTCAAAAATATTGCAGAAATTTACCGTTTGACTGAAAAAGACCTAGCAAAACTTCAGTTATTTAAGGAAAAGAAAATTCAGAATCTTCTTTCCGCTATCCAGAAAAGTAAACAGAAACCTCTCTCCGCACTAATTTATGGTTTGGGTATACGCCACGTCGGCGAAAAAGCAGCAAGGGATTTAGCGCAAAAATTTAAGACTTTAGAAGCATTAGCCAATGCCAAGGAAGAGGATTTAATGGCAATTCCCGAAATAGGTTCAGTGATTGCCCAGTCAGTTGTGTCCTATTTTTCTCAAGATACTACCAGACAGTTGATAAAACAATTAAAGGAGGCAGGGGTAAATCTTACTGAAAGCCAAACACAGCCTGAATCCTCGGCACTTGAAGGAAAGCTGTTTGTTTTTACTGGAGAGTTGAAAACACTTACGCGCAGTCAGGCAGAGGAGTTAGTACGTAAAAATGGTGGTTCTGTTTCTTCTAGTGTTAGTTCAAAAACTGATTTTGTGGTAGTAGGAGAGGCACCTGGTTCTAAGTTTGCAAAGGCAAAGAAACTAAATATCAAAACTATTGACGAAAAACAATTTTTAGCTATGCTAAAGACACAATGAAACAAAAAATTTACCTAAGATATTTTTTTATTTTTACACTAATCTCTTATTTATGGACTTTCTGCGGTTGTCAGTCCGTAGCCAAAAAGTTTGTACGTAAGCCAAAGGTGGAAAAGAAACCCGAAACGATAATTATTGCCCCTGAAGAATATCCACTTCCACAGCTGGATAATCATACACTCTATCAACAATATTTTGTCCTTTGGCGTAGTTGGCATGATGAGCTTATTGATTCTTTAGAGAAGAATGGAAACCGAAAACGTCAACAAGAAGCAGCTAAACAGGCGATTTTAAATTTAGAGAATATGTTATCTCTTCTAAAAGACGATCAATTGTGCAGTCAGCTTGAGCAGTTAATTTCGGAGTTTAAATCTCTGCAAGAAAAAATAATTGCGGATAAGTATTTAGAGAATATCAGCCAACACCGTAACCACACAGAGAAGCTACGGCGAAAAATTAGCCACTATTTTTCTTATAACAAGGTAAAAAAATTTATTCTATGATTCTTGAAACAGTTGTTGTAGGCCCTCTTCAGGTAAACTGTTATATTCTGGCAAAAGAAGAAGGAAAACCTGCCATTATTATTGACCCTGGTGCTGAGCCTGATAAAATTAAGAAGGTTTTAGCCAACAGGCATCTTACAGCTGGTTTAGTAGTTAATACCCACGGGCACTTTGACCATATTGGGGCTGATGATGCCTTTGGAGTACCGGTGGCAGTTGGTAAAGAAGATGCTTTTATGCTACTAGATGCTGCTCAAAATTTTTCTTTAGGGTTTGCTTCGCCAGTTACCGTTAGAGGGACAATACGTAAATTACACGATGGTCAGTTAATTGAGATATACGGAATAAGTTTACGTGTTTTACATATCCCTGGTCATACTCCAGGGGGCATTGCCTTAGTTTTGGAAGCAACAGAACCCAAGATATGTTTTTCTGGGGATAGCCTTTTTTATGAGAGTATTGGTCGGACAGACTTAGGAGGCGATGAAGGAACCCTCTTAGATGCGGTGCGTAACAAGATTTTAATTTTACCAAAAAATACCTTAATTTACCCTGGACACGGACCTTCTACGACGGTAGGTCATGAACTTCGCTATAATCCCTTTTTTAACCACCAATGAAGGAACTTATTGATACATTTTTAAATTATCTTACTGTAGAAAGAGGTCTAGCAAAGAACACTATCCTTGCTTATGAAAGAGACCTAAAAGTTTATGCTGATTTTCTTAAAAACAACAGAACTTCTTCTTTTGACAGTGTAGAGAAAAAAGACGTAATTAATTTTATGATTAGCCAAAAAGACACTGGTTTGTCCGCTAATTCTATTGCCCGTAGATTAGCGGCGGTACGAATGTTTCATCGGTTTTTAGTTCGTGAACGTTTAAACAAAGATGACCCCACTGCGCTTATTGATTCTCCAAAATTATGGAAAAAAGTTCCACAGACACTTTCAGTAAACGAAGTAGAAACACTGCTTGCTCAACCAAATGTAAGGGATAAAAGGCAAGGGATGCGGGATAGAGCAATTTTGGAAACATTGTATGCTACTGGTATGCGTGTTTCAGAGTTAGTAAATTTAAAGATAGATAGTATAAACCTTACTGCAGGATTTGTACGCTGTGTAGGAAAAGGAAATAAAGAACGGGTTATACCACTGGGTAGTAAGGCAATTTCTAGTATAAAACGATACCTAGAATATTCACGACCAATTTTACTTAAAAAAAAAGATTCTGAGTTTTTGTTTGTTAATCGGTCAGGTAAGCGACTTTCCCGTCAGTCTGTTTGGAAGATAATTAAATACTATAGTCGCTGTGCGCATATAAAAAAGCCTATACGTCCACATATTTTAAGGCATTCTTTTGCTACACACTTGTTAGAGCGCGGAGCGGATTTACGTTCTGTCCAAGAGATGCTTGGACACGCAAATATTTCTACTACCCAGATATACACCCATATAAATAAAGAGCGTCTAAAAGCAATACACCGACAATTTCATCCTCGACCATAGTATGCAGCAATATTTAATTAAGCTTCCTTCAGAGACATTATCATTAATAGAAACCTGCCGAACCATTGCAGCTAAGATGAAAGTTCGGGCATATCTAGTAGGTGGTTTTGTGCGTGACTTAATAATGGGGTGTCCGAATTTGGATTTGGATATCACGGTTGAAGGGGATGGGATTGATTTTGCTCAAAATGTGGCAGAAAAACTAAACGCCCATGTTCTTGTCCATCGACGTTTTGGGACAGCAACTATCAGTATCGGCCATCACCATAAAATTGATATTGCCAGTGCTCGTAAAGAGATTTATCCTAAACCGGCAAGTTTACCAGAGGTTTCAAGTGGTACTCTGAAGGATGATTTATATCGTCGGGATTTCACGATAAATACTATGGCTATTAGTATAAATAGCGATGATTTTGGAAGACTTATTGATTTGTTTGGTGGTCAACAAGATTTAAAGAAAAACTATATTCGGATTCTTCATCCCGCAAGTTTTATTGATGACCCAACGAGAATTCTACGAGCTATACGTTTTGAACAACGCTATCAATTTCATTTAGAACCCCATACATATAGATGTTTAGAAGAGGCAGTTAAAAAAGGTATGTTAGAAATTGTTCAGCCACACCGTTTGCGCGATGAACTTATTCTTATTTTAAAGGAAAAACAGCCACCTAAGTACATACACAGGATACATCGGTTATGTGGATTAAAGTTTATTCATCCCCACCTTAAATTTACACGCCACATACAAAGGTTATTGTTCTCTGCTGGAGAGTCATTAGAGTGGTTCGATAAGAATTTCCCAAAGCATCGGACAATTGAGCGTTGGTTGGTTTATCTTCTTTGTTTGGTGGATAGTTTAACCTTAGAAGAGGCAACTTTATTAGGAAAACGTTTTGCTTTTCGTTCTTCAGAGACTAATAAAATTTTAAGTTATCTTGCTAATCGAAACCAAGTATTAAGGCGTCTTTCGTGTGTAACTATTCGGCCAAGCACAGTCTATCAGCTTTTACAGCCACTTGCCGATGAGGTAATTTTAGCATTACTTGCTAATAGAAAAGATAAAAACCTATTGCATCATATAGAATTGTTCTTTCGTCATTATAATAAGGTCAGTTTATCAATAAAAGGTAAGGATCTACACCAAATGGGTTTTACTCCTGGTCCGCAATATCAACATATTCTACGCTCAGTGCTACATGCAAAACTAGATGGGATTGTGAAAAACCACAAAGAAGAACGAGAATTTGTTCAACGCTTTAAATTAAAGAAGAAGTTATGACTATTGGGATACTGCGGTGCTTTTTGTATCTACCTGACTCAGATTCTCTTAAGGCAAAGCGTATGATTCTTCATTCGCTAAAAGCAAAGCTGCGTAATAAATTTAATATTGCTATTGCCCAGGTTGACGACCAAGATAAATGGCAAAAGGCAACCGTTGCTTGTGTAGGAATAGAACCAAACGGCGCATCGGTAAATGAGACTTTATCGGAAGTAGTAAATTATATGCAGGCATTTCCTGGGGTGCTGTTATTGGATTATGAGATAGAACTGTTGTAGATAAGAGGAGAAAGTATGTCTAGGCAAGAAAAAGTTCAAGAGGAGATTAGAAAAGAAATAAGTGCGATTATCCAGCATGAGATTAATGACCCACGACTTGGTTTTGTTACTATTACGGGTGTAGAGGTATCCAAAGATTTACGATATGCCAAGATTTTTTATAGTGTTTTAGGGCAAGAGGCAGATGCAAAACGTACCAAAGAGGCGCTTGATTCTGCTATTGGTTTTATCCGCGCTACCTTAGCAGAGCGCATTCAATTAAGGTTTGCCTGTGAGATTGTCTTTAAGAGAGATGTTTCTATTCAGTACGGCCACCGGATTGAGGAGATTATTAATCAGATCAAGCAACAGGACGCTCAAAAAAAGGAAAAAGGAAATGAGTATTAAAAAAGTAATAGACGCTTTAAAACATTACAAAAGTTTTTTAATTACCACGCATACTAATATGGAGGGAGACGCCTTAGGTTCAGAACTTGCTTTATATTATCTTTTACAAAATCTAAATAAAAAAGCAATGATTGTTGATGATGATGTTATACCATATGGCTATGACTTTTTGCCATTAATAGACCGCATTCAACGTTTTAGCTGCAAAAGAAAGATTGAACCTTTTGAGTGTCTGTGCGTGGTAGACTGTTCAGATATATCTCGGACAGGGCAGATTCAGAGTATTTTTTCCTCTACCAAAGAGATTATCAATATAGATCATCATATCTCAAACTCTTGTTTTGGCACAATAAATTATGTGGATTCACAGGCTAGCTGTTGTTGTGAACTAATTTGGCGCATTTACAAAACAGCTAAGGTCAAATTGGATTATACATCAGCTATTTTATTGTATACAGGAATTCTTACTGACACAGGTTCTTTTCGCTACACCAACACTAATGAGAAAACACATAAGATTGTGGCTGAATTGCTTTCTTTTGGGATTAATCCAACGCAGGTATATCAACAGGTCTACGGTAGGATTCCTCTAGGTGATATGAAGATTCTCATTAAAATTCTTCCTACTATGCGCACCTTTTATAATGGTAAACTTGTAACCTTTGAAATTCGCCGTTTAGTTTTTCCACACCATTATAAGGTTAGTGTAGATTTAACAGAGTATGTGTTAAGTTTTGGCAGAGGGCTTCAGGGCGCTGAGGTGGTAGTGCTTTTTAAAGAAAATCTTTCTGAATCTTCACAGATACGAGTTAATTTTCGTTCACAGGGACGGATTGATGTAAATCATATTGCACAATTTTTTGGTGGAGGAGGACATACTACTGCGTCTGGAGCAACCATTCTAGGAAGTTTATCCAGCGTCAAAAAAAGGGTAATTAGGTATCTTGGGCGTTTTTTGAAAAAGGTAAATTAAGATTTATTTTTGAAGACAATGCAAGTATTTTACGATCCCGAAAAAGTTCGTCTGTTCTCAAGACCTATCGTTGCCATAGGGATGTTTGACGGTGTTCATATAGGTCATCAACAAATAATTAAACAAGTAGTAAAGAAAGCAAAGGAAGATAAAGCTACCAGTGTAGTTCTAACTTTTTGGCCACATCCTAGAAAAAAACAGAATATACTTTCTTTAAAAAAACGCCTAGAATTATTTCGCCAATTGGGAATAGAAGTTACCGTAGTGATCCGTTTTGATGAACGTTTTAAAAAACTTACAGCAAAAGAATTTGTGGAAAAGATTTTGTATAAAAAAATGGCTACCTCTCAGGTGTATGTGGGAGAAAATTTTCGTTTTGGGTATAAAATGCACGCGAATATCCAGACATTAAAAAATTTAGCTAATCCTTTAGGTATACAGGTAAAAATTGTTAAACTGCATAAGTATAAGGGTAAACCCGTTTCAAGTAGCCTGATAAGAAAACTTATTATTACTGGTAAGATAAAAACGGCTAATCGGTTGTTAGGTAGAACTTTTACTATTTCGGGAACAGTAGTGCACGCCAAAGGATTAGCAAGAAAGTGGAAGATCCCTACCGCCAATATATCAACCCAACAGGAGTGTTTACCACCTTATGGTGTTTATGCTTCACGTGTTTTTATAAAAGATAAACATTATTTGGGTGCTTGTTATATCGGCCGACAACCTAATTTTATCCAAAACACAAGTTTTGAAAAAGAAAAAAAGATTACTATAGAGGTGCATATCTTTGATTTTTCAAAACAAATTTACGGCAAGCAAATAGAAGTAGAATGCGTAAAGAAAATTCGTAACCCTAAGTCATTTAGAAATGAAGAATCGTTAATAAGACAGATTAAAGAAGATATTAAAAAGATTAAAAAATATTTTTCCCACCTATCTGCCACAAGATATAGCCTAATCGGCTAATTAACTACTACCAATTGGGGTATAAAAATTTGAGTGAATTTTTATCTTGACAGAAAAAGCTATTTTTTCTATACTGTGGTTACAAAGTGGTTTAAAGTGGTTAATAGTGGAGTAAAGAAATGTTTTATGGTGAATTTATTCATTCGATAGACCGTAAAGGCAGGTTGATTTTACCTTCTAAATTTAGGGAGGTGGCTAAGGCAAATTTTATTGAAAAATTTTTTGTTACGCGCGGTCTTGATCAATGCCTTTTTATGTTTGGTGAAGAAGAATGGAAAAATCAGGAAATGAAATTAAAAACTTTATCTTTTACTCGTCAGGAAGCAAGGATTTTTAATAGATTATATTTTTCTGGTGCAGTAGAAGTAGTGCCAGATAAACAGGGTAGAATCTTGTTGCCTCAGTTCCTTAAAGAATATGGTGAGATTAAAAGAGATGTAGTTGTTGTAGGTGTCTCCAATAGAATAGAAATCTGGGCTTTAGAAAAGTGGCAAGATTACTACAAAAACTGGCGACCATCATTTGAAGAAATCTCTGAGAAGTTAATGGAAACTTCCTAAGAAGAGGGCTATGGTAAACTTAACAGCCCATCATGCGCCAGTCATGCTCTCTGAAGTTTTAGAATATTTAGCGCCTAAACCGGGAGAGGTAATTGTAGATGCCACACTAGGTTTAGGAGGTCATAGCCAAGCAGTATTAGAAAGGCTATCCGGTAAAGGTCGCTTAATAGGTATAGACCGTGATGCGGATTCTTTACAACTTGCACAGCAGTTTCTACAAGATAAGATAGTTGAACTGGTACAAGCAAACTTCGCAGAACTTGACTTGGTGCTAAAACGGGCAAATCTTATGAATATAGATGGAATACTTTTTGATTTAGGGGTGTCCTCATTTCAGCTGGATAACCCACAGCGAGGATTTAGTTTTAAATTAGATGGGCCGTTAGACATGAGATTTGACCAAACCAGTTTTATTAATGCCTTTGATTTGGTGAATACTTTAAGTAGACAACAACTGGAGCATCTTTTACGCTCTTTTGGGCAAGAGCGTTTCAGTCGACGGATTGCGCAAAGGATAGTAGAGACCCGACAACAGTTTCCCATAACTACTACGAAACAGTTAGCAGATATTGTAGTCTCGGCAATTCCGTTAGCAATACGAAACCGCAGTTGGAGGATTCATCCTGCAACCAGAACCTTTCAGGCATTGCGAATTGCAGTAAATCGTGAATTAGAGGCATTGGACACAGCGTTAGATAAAGCGATTAATTATTTAAATAAAGGTGGACGCATAGTAGTAATCTCTTTTCATTCATTAGAGGACCGAATTGTAAAGTGGATGTTCAAGAAAAAACAACAAGAAAGATTATTAGATATTCTTACACCAAAACCTATAACTGCTAAACAGTCTGAGATAGAACATAATCCGCGTGCCCGTAGTGCAAAACTGCGTGCAGCAAGAAAAAGGTAATAATATGAGTATAAGACTTTCTCAATTTTTTAAAGTGGTTACTTTACTAACAACTGTTGCAGTTTTATACGTATGGCAGCAGACTGAGATTATAAAGTTGGCTTACGATAATCACAAGAATACGAATCGTTTCCAGGAATTACTTGATGAAAACTCTTGGTTGCGCTATAATCTGAAAAAGAATGCTTCGGTGGTTTCGTTAGGAAATAAAGGATTTGCACAAGAGGATTTTTCTATGCCTTCAAGTTACTGTGTGGTTACGGTAAATGGCAAGAGAACCGAAGCCTCTTTATACGGTAAACGTCTTAAAAATAAAACGTTGTTTGCGGGTTTACTTAATCTAGGAAAAGAAGCCCAGGCAAAGACAATACATTCTCTTTTTACCTTTAAGAGCGAGTAATACTCGCACCTGTTGAGGTTTTGTCGTGTGTATATAGCTAATTATCACCGCAGGTTACAGGCGGTTTTTCTTATCTTTTTATTACAGTTTACAATTGTTTTTGCCCGCCTTTTTTACATTCATCTATTCCGAGGTCAATATTTATCGAATTTGGCAAAAAAACAACACAGTCTGTATATAGAACTTGAACCACGCCGTGGAACAATATACGATACAAATTTTCGTCCCCAGGCAGTTAATCTTGCCTGTGATTCTGTTTATGCTGTCCCACGTAAACTTACAGCAAATGAAAAACAGAAAGTTATTGAGGCATTAAAAGAGGTTTTAAATCTAAAACATTCTTTTTTAGAGCAGCGGTTAAGTAAAGATAAAGCATTCGTCTGGATTGCACGCAAAATTTCTAATGAGCAAAGTCAACTCTTAAGGAAAATGAATCTAAAAGGTATAGGTTTTATAAAAGAGAGTAAGCGCTGTTATCCAAATAGCTATTTAGCCAGCCAAGTGATTGGTTTTGCTGATATTGATAACAAAGGATTAGAAGGAATTGAGCTTTCCTTTGATCATTACCTACGCGGTCAACCTGGTTGGGTATTGTCTCTGCGTGATGCACGACATAATAAACTAGATTTATACAGCCGTATGGTTGAGCCCGTTGATGGAGCAGATTTGGTTTTAACTATTGATGAGGTTATTCAGTATATTGCCGAGAGTAGTCTGGATAAGGTGTACAGGAATTCGTCTGCTAAAGGAGCTACTATTATTGTAATGGAACCTTTTTCTGGTGCTATTCTTGCAATGGCTAATCGTCCGACGTTTGACCTTAATCATCCTCAGCAGGCGAGCAAAGACCAAATACGTAACCGTGCTATTTGTGATATGTTTGAGCCTGGTTCAGTTTTTAAAATAGTCACTGCCTGTGCAGCTATGGAAGAAAAAAAAGTAGAAGAACAAACTAAGTTTTTTTGTGAAAATGGAGAATATCGGGTAGCTAATCATACCTTACATGACCACCGTCCCCATGGTTGGTTGACATTTCGTGAGGTTATTGAACAGTCTTCAAATATTGGAACCTGTAAAGTTGCCCAGATGCTTGGAACATCGACACTCTATCGATATATTAAATTGTTCGGTTTCGGGAGTCGAACAGGTATTGAGTTACCAGGAGAAGTAGCAGGTAAAATTAGAGATATCCGTAACTGGTCAAAGACATCTATTGCGGCTGTACCTATGGGACAAGAAGTAGGGGTAACTGCTCTACAGCTTGCTGTGGCAATGTCAGTAATTGCCAATGGTGGAACATTGCTAAAACCTTATATTGTTCGGCAGATTCGTGATTCCAAAGGGAAGGTAATTGAGTCATTTGGACCACAGGTTATTAACCCACAGGTTATCGCAAGTGAAACCTGTGCCCGTATACGTAATATTTTAATTGGAGTAGTAGAAAATGGGACTGGGAAGCTTGCGAAAATGGATGAATATACTGCCGCAGGTAAAACGGGTACAGCGCAAAAGTTAGAGCCCAATGGAACTTATTCCCATAATAAATTTATAGCATCGTTTATTGGTTTTGCTCCTGCAGAAAATCCCGAAGTAGTAATTGTTGTCGTTGTAGATGAACCTAGAGGAAATTATTATGGAGGCACAGTCGCTGCCCCTGTGTTTAAGGAAGTAGCTTCTGCAACGATTCGGTACCTTAGGGCACAACAGAAGAATACTTTAGTTGCTTTACCATGAAGTGGTCAGAATTAAGCCAGGTAATTAATTATCCTTTAGAAAAGGCAAGAGATAACGATTTTCAGGTATCTGGTGTTTTCTGTAATTCTAAAGAAGTTATACCCAACGGAATATTTGTAGCTGTCCAAGGAAACAAAGAAGACGGAGCAAAATATATTGAAGAGGCATTAAGATATGGGGCTAAGGTTATTTTGACGCGAAAAAGATCCACACCATTATTGGGCGATAAATCAGTAATATGGATTGAGACCGAGGATGAACGCGTTGCCCTAGCTAGATTAGCTTGTGCCTTTTACGGCTATCCGGCCAATAAATTAGAAGTCATTGGAGTCACCGGGACAAATGGTAAGACCACAGTTACTTATCTTATGGAAGCGGTTTTAAAAGCTATAGGACAAAAATGTGGAGTAATAGGAACAGTTAATTATCGTTTTGGTCAGATAAGCTTAACCTCCACAAATACAACCCCTGGACCGCTTCAACTACAAGAAATTTTAGCGAAAATGGTAGATTCTTCTGTCAAATATTGTGTAATGGAGGTTTCCAGCCATGCCCTTGCTCAGAAGCGCGTTGAAGGAATAGATTTCAAATCAGCTATCTTTACTAATCTTTCACATGAACATCTAGATTATCATAAAAGTATAGAAGAATACTTTAATGCAAAAGCACAATTATTTGTGAATTTATCAACAGAGGCTTTTGCAATCATAAACAATGATGATAGTTTTGGACAACGATTAACAAGAATGACTAAAGCAAAAATCATTCGTTATGGAATAGACAATGATGCAGAAGTGCGCGCTTCTGATATTCAACTTGGTGTAAAGAAAACAGAATTTACGGTAGAATTCTTTGGGCAGAAGAAGCGTTTTTTCACTTGCCTTATTGGGAAGCACAATATTTATAATATCCTTGCGGTTTATTCGTGGTTAATTGCTAAGGGTTTATCGATTAAGGTCATGGATGAAGTATTAACAAATTTTCAATTTGTTCCCGGTAGACTTCAACCTGTTTCTGATAAAGAACCATTTGCAGTATTTGTTGATTATGCACATACCGATGCCGCCTTAGAAGCAGTATTGAATTCTTTACGTAAGCTAACCAAAGGACGACTGATTGTAGTTTTTGGTTGTGGTGGAGACAGGGATAAAACAAAACGGCCTAAAATGGGAAGGGTAGCTACTGAAATAGCCGATAAGGTAATTATTACTACTGATAATCCGCGCAGCGAAGATCCTCAGGAGATAATCAATGATATCTTAAAAGGTATTACCAGTAATAATTTTTCAGTAATTATTGATCGCCAGCAGGCAATAGCTAAAGCCATTGAGATAGCCCAAGAAAAAGACGTCATACTTATTGCGGGTAAAGGGCATGAAAATTACCAAATATACAAAGACAAAATTATTCCTTTTAATGACTGTGAGGTAGCCAAAAGATGTTTACTATCACGGAATTGCTTATTGCAACCACAGGGAAATTAATCTTACCTGGTAAACTGACCAAGGTAGACGGTATTAGTATTGACTCGCGAACTATAAAGCAAAACCAGGCGTTTGTTGCTTTACGTGGCAGTCGTTTTGATGGCCATGCCTTTATCAGAGAGGCATTGAGTAAAAAAGCGTCTTGTTTAATAGTAGAGAAGCTACCGCATTATCCTATAGAAAAAGATGTATCAGTGATTAAAGTAGTAGATACCTTAAAGGCGTTGCAAGATATTGCTCGTTTTCACCGACAGAGGTTTAACATACCAGTAATCGCTATTACTGGGTCAAGTGGTAAAACAACTACCAAAGAGATGCTTGCAGAAATACTGAGAGAGCGTTTTAAGGTCTTGGCAACAGAAGGCACAAAGAATAACCATATCGGTTTACCTTTGACGTTACTTAACTTGTGTTCTTATCATGAAGTTGCCGTTTTAGAGTTAGGAACTAACCATTTTGGTGAGATTGAACTTTTAACAAAAATTTCTCAGCCGAACATAGGAATTATTACCAATATTGGACCAGCACACTTGGAATATTTTGGGACCTTAAATGGTGTCTTACGTGAAAAGTTTTCCCTGATAAGACAGCTTAATTTGCCGCGAATAGCTATTTTAAATGCTGACGATACATTATTACGGCGTAAGATAAATTCTAAACTGAAAGATATTTTTGTAATTAGTTATGGTTATTTACATCCAGCTGATATTAAGGCAGAAGACCTTAAATTAGAGAATGGAAAACTTATCTTTACCACAAATTCAGGTTCTAAAATTAATTTGAATACCCTTGGAGTCCAAAACTGTTATAATGCCTTGGCAGCAGCAGCCTGTGCACGTTGTCTAGGGGTAAGTTGGTCGGTGATTGCAAAGAGACTGGCGCATTTTGTTTTTCCTAAAGGTAGATTACAACTGCGCAGAATGGGAAAAAGTTTTGTTCTGGATGATACTTATAACGCAAATCCTGCATCTTTACGTCAGGCACTTTTGGCTTTAGAGGATTATCAAAACCAAGGTAGAAAAATAGTTGTATTGGGTGATATGTTAGAGTTGGGTAAGTTGGCTAAGCAATTTCATTGGCAAGCAGGTAAATATATTGCTCGCATCTGTGATACAATGATTACAGTGGGGAATTTATCTAAGATAGCAAATTGCGCAGCACGTAATTTTGGCTTGAAAGATGACCAGTTATACCATTGCCAAACAGTTCGCCAGGCCCAAGATATTCTTTTTAATAAGGTGCGGCCATCTACAAAAGATATAGTTTTGGTGAAAGGTTCACACGCCATTGGTCTTGAGCAAATATTTTCTAACACGTAAAACAAATTAAATAGACAACCATGTTTTACCTACTCTTTTATCCACTGCATGAGATTATCTCTTTTTTTAATATCTTTCGCTATTTGACATTTCGTTCAGTTATGGCTACTATCACAGCATTTCTAGTTAGTGTGATTTTTGGTCCATTTGTTATTAAAAAAATTACACAGTTATCCATAGGTCAGCATATTCGTAAAGAGGACAGCGCTACTTTATATCAACTACATAAAAATAAACAAGGTACACCTACTATGGGTGGAATTCTTATATTGTTTTCTATTTTTGCCTCTACCTTATTGTGGGCTGACCTTACTAATAAACAGGTTGTTATTGTGGTCATAGGTACTTTATGGTTAGGTATAACGGGTTTTATTGACGATTATCTAAAGCACATACGTAAATGTTCAAATGGTTTGACTGCCACAGCAAAACTTTTAAGTCAACTAATCTTAGGGCTACTTCTGGGGATATTTTTATATTTTGATCAAAATTTTAAGACATTTTTGGATGTTCCATTTTTTAAAAATATAATCTTGGATTTAGGTTATTGGTATATCCTATTAATTGTGTTGGTAGTTGTAGGAACTTCTAACGCTGTTAACCTAACCGACGGATTAGATGGTTTAGCTATTGGTAGTGTTGTATTTAGTGCTATTCCTTTTAGTGTCTTGTGTTATGTATCAGGTAATAGCCGTTTTAGTGAGTACTTACTAATCCCTTACATTAAAGGTGCAGGGGAGCTTACGGTATTTTGTGCCAGTATTATTGGTGCAGGTTTAGGGTTTCTGTGGTTTAATTGTTATCCTGCTAGCATATTTATGGGTGATGTTGGCTCTCTAGCATTAGGAGGTGCATTAGGGATAGTGGCTATATTAATAAAAAAAGAGTTACTCTTAGTTTTTGTGGGCGGGATATTTGTAGCGGAGGCATTCTCTGTACTTTTACAGGTAATTTTTTTTAAGCTAACAAAAAAGAGAATATTTAAGTGCTCACCTTTACACCACCACTTTCAGTTTCTAGGATGGCACGAAAATAAAGTAATTGTTCGTTTTTGGATTGTTAGCGTTATTTTAGCTCTGTTGGCACTGGTTACTTTAAAGATTCGTTAATGATGAAAAAAGAAACATTATTCAAAAATAAAAGAGTGCTTATTGTAGGGCTAGCCCGTAGTGGTTTTGCCTGCGCACAGTTGTTGTCAAAAGCTTCTGTAAAAGTTCGGGTATCAGATAATCAACGTAATTTAATGATAGAAGAACATGCATTAACTTTAACCCGTATGGGTATTGAAATAGAAATAGGTTCACATACGAAAGATTTTTGTCAGCAAGCAGATATAGTGGTAGTTTCACCTGGAGTAAGCAATACCGCCTGGCCGATAGTCTGGGCACAAGAAAAAAATATTCCTATAATTAGTGAGATTGAGGTGGGGTGGCTTTTTTGTCCTTGCCCAATTATTGCGATAACTGGCTCGACAGGAAAAACCACAACAACTACCTTAATAGGTAAAGTACTTGCTGAAGCGGGTTTCTCTGTAATTGTCTGTGGGAATATAGGCACGCCTTTTTGTCAAGAAGTTACCAGAGCAACCCAAGATAGCATAGTTGTTTTGGAAGTAAGTTCCTTTCAGTTAGAGTATATAGATAAATTTTGTCCCCATATTGCAGTGCTTACAAACATAAGTCGCAATCACCTTGATCGTTATGCCTCGATGGAGGAATATGTTGCTGCAAAAAAAAGGATATTTATGAATCAGAAAGCAGGAGACTTTGCCCTTTTAAACGCTAAAGACAATTATACAAACGAAATGCTTAAGGATATCCGAGCTAAAATTAGGTTATTTACTTCTGGAAATGGACTAAATATGAATGAGGCTGCTGTGATGGAAGTTTGTCGGATAATGGGGATTAGTGAAGAAGTTGCCTTAAAGGTTTTTAAGACATTTGGGGGTATTGAACACCGCATGGAAGAGGTAGCTACTATAAAGGGAGTCCGATTTATCAATGATTCAAAGGCTACTACTGCAGAGTCTTGTTTGTGGGCGTTAGAAAATATCTTGTCACCAGTTTTACTGATATGTGGTGGCAGAGACAAAGGGGTTGATTATAAAATGGTTGCATCAAAAGCTAACAATAAGGTCAAAACCGCTTTTCTTATCGGAGAAGCAAGGGAGAAAATTGCAAAGGCTTTTGCTGGAAAAATTCCTTTTTGCGAATGTAGCAGTTTAGAAGAAGCAGTAGAACAAGCGTTTAATAAGGCTAACCCAGGAGATGTGATTTTATTATCTCCAATGTGTTCTAGTTTTGATATGTTCTTAGACTACGAACACAGGGGAAAGGCTTTTAAAAAAATTGTTTTTAAACTCAAAGATAGGTTGGGACAGTTTGTATGATGATGCGCACAGTAAGAATTCAGTTAGCAATGACAACTTTGGTATTAATATGTATTGGTATAGTTATGATCTACAGCTCTTCGGCTATCTTTGCACTGGAGCGATATAAGGATAGTAGTTTCTTTTTGAAACGCCATCTGATTTTTGTTGTATTAGGTTTTTTGGCTACTTTTATGGTAATGTCTATAGATTATAAAAGATTACGAGTTTTTAGTAAACCTTTGTTGATAACAGCGTTAATCTTATTAATTTTAGTTCTTATTCCCGGTATTGGTAAAGAAGTTGCAGGTGCCCGGAGGTGGTTTAGGTATAAGTTTATCAGTTTCCAACCTTCTGAGTTTGCAGGACTTGCTTTGGTAATTTACTTAGCCGACTTTATTAGTCGTAAGGAGGCAGATATTCGTTCACTAACCAGAGCGCTTATGCCAGTTCTATTAGTTTTAGGGGCAATTTGTCTTTTATTACTTGCTCAGCCTGACCTTGGGACTACTATTTCTCTGGCTACAGTTGTATTTGTTATGCTTTTTGTAGCAGGCGTAGATGGACGCTATTTACTTGGACTTTTAACTACAGCAGCAGTTTTTTTCTGGTTATTGATTATTAAGGAACCTTATCGTATGAGAAGGATGACAGCATTCCTTAATCCTTGGTTGGATCCTCAAGGCAGTGGTTTTCAGATTATTCAGTCACAAATTGCTCTGGGTTCAGGTGGAATTCTAGGGGTTGGGTTGGGACAGTCAAAGCAGAAATTATTTTATTTACCCGCTGCCCATACAGATTTTATCTTTTCTATAATTGGTGAGGAATTAGGATTATTGGGGGCAATAGCAGTGATTCTTCTATTTATTATTTTCATTCGGTTAGGGATTAAGATTATTAAATATAGCCATGATAGATTTGGATTTTTTTTGGCATTAGGACTGCTTACACTTTTAACTTTTAAGTCTGTAGTAAATCTCGGCGTATCTTGTGGGGTCTTCCCTACTAAAGGTTTACCTTTACCTTTTATTAGTTATGGTGGTTCTTCTTTTATATTTGATATGATAAGTGTAGGTCTGTTACTTAATATTGCGCGAGTAGGTGATTCGGCATAATTTGTCAACTTTAAGAAGTAATTGATTTGATAATGAAGATTTTAGTAGTTACAGGGCATAGTGCAGGGCATATATTTCCTGCGGTTAGTTTTATTCAGACATTAAAAGAAAAATTTCCTGATACTTCATGTTTATTAGTTGTCCCGAAAAAAAACTCGCTACCAATGGATTATTTTACCGGAAGAGATATTCAGTATATTACCTCAGCAAAATTGTCATTTGATACAATCGGCAAGACAGCGGAATCAATAATAGGGCTTATGCGTCAATTTATACAGTCTGCTAATATTTTGTTTTGTTATAAACCAGATGTTATAATAGGTTTTGGTAGCATCGTTTGTATTTGGTTTTTGATTCTTGGTTGGTTGTGCAGGATTAACACTGTCTTACATGAACAGAATGTTGTGCCGGGGAGAGCAAATCGTTTTCTTTCATATATAGTAGATACTATTTGTGTTTCATTTCCAGAAACTTTAGATTTTTTTCCAAAGCAAAAGAAAAATTTATTGGTTACAGGTAATCCTATAAAAAGACAGATTCATCACGTAAGTAAGCAACAAGCACTAAAGTATTTTGGTTTAGATGAAAAAAAATTTACAATTTTAGTTATGGGTGGTAGTCAATCCAGCCTTGCTGTAAATAGAATGTCTCTTGAGACATTTGCTTATCTTAGACAAAAAGATGCCTTGCAGGTAATTCATCTTTGTGGTAGTAAAGAAGAGGCACAGATAAAAGATACTTATCTTAAATTAGGTATTTCCGCTTCTGTTTTTGCTTTTCTAAAAGAGATGGAATTTGCTTATAGTATAGCAGACTTAGTATTTTGTCGGGCAGGGGCAACAACTCTTACAGAATTGTGTTATTATAGAATTCCCGCAATACTTTTTCCTTATCCTTTTGCGGGAAATCATCAATACTATAATGCCGAATTATTAAGTAAAAAGGGTTGTTGCAAGTTGGTAGAAGAAAGATTTTTCTCAGCAAAACAACTTGCACAGTTTTTAGAGGAGGTCTTGACTAATAAGAGAATACTTTTTCAGATGTCTAATGCCTATCCTCAGCTTAACGTGGAGAAGGCAGCAGAGAATTTAGTTGCGACAGTTCTAAGAAGGGAACCGTTATGACTAAACATTATCATCTTATTGGAATCGGTGGAATAGGAATGAGTGGTATTGCCCACTTGTTATTGGCAAATGGTTTTAAAGTTTCGGGTTCAGATATAAAGGAGACAAAGATTACTCAGTTTTTACGTTCTCAAGGGGCTCAGATTTTTATTGGGCATAATGCAGAACACATAAAACAAGCAGATGTGGTAGTTTACTCTTCAGCAATAAAAGAAGACAATCCTGAGCTGGTTGCTGCGCATAAAAAAAATCTTTTGGTTATTCATCGGGCACAAGCCTTAGCAATGCTTATGCGTAATAAGACCGTGGTAGCAGTAAGTGGTAGCCATGGTAAAACCACCACAGCTTCGTTGGCAAGCTTTTTATTATTAGAAGCGGGTCTTACTCCCACAATAGCAGTGGGAGGAATAATAAAGAATATCGGTAAGAATGCAGAAGATAACAAAGGTGAGTTTTTTGTTGCTGAGGCAGATGAGTCAGATGGGTCATTTCTTTTTTATGAGCCAACCTATACTATTATTACCAATGTGGATAGAGAACATCTTGATTATTATCGTGACTTTGAGCAACTTAAAAAAGCCTACGCAGATTTTATTGAGAAAACTGCCTCTTCTGGAATAGCAATATGTTGTGCGGATGATGTGACGCTTAACCTTATTACTGAACATTCAAACAAGAAAATTATAACTTACAGTATTGAAAAAAAGGCACCAGTATATGCAACAAATATTAAATTTCATAATCTTACTTCGGAATTTGACTGTTACTATAAGGAAAAATTACTTGGACATTTTCATCTTGCTTTGGGTGGAAGACATAATGTTTCTAATGCCTTAGCAGTAATAGCGTTGGGTATGGAGTTAGGAATTTCTTTTGAGATTATTAGCCGCACTTTAAGTTCTTATAAGGGAACGGCAAGAAGGCTAGAAGTAAAATTTGAAAATAGCAACTTAATTATACTTGATGATTATGCACATCATCCTACGGAGATTTCCGCAACTATTTCGGCTGTGCGTAATCTTAATTTTAAACGATTAGTGGTCGTATTTCAGCCTCATCGTTTCAGCCGAACAAAGATTCTACTTTCAGATTTTGGTTATTGTTTTAAAGAAGCAGATGTAATCGTACTTACCGATATTTATCCTGCACATGAACAACCAATTGATGGTATTAATGCCCAGGTAGTTGCCCTACAGATAAAAAACTCTTTTCCTGAAAAAGATGTTTTTGTAGTAAGTAAAGAGAAATTATCAGATTTTGTTTACCATTTTATCATACCAGGTGATTGCATACTTTTCCTAGGCGCAGGAGATATTGTAAAAATTTCTGATGAGTTGGTACAAAGAATTAAATTATGTAACTCTGAGGCAACCTTTAAGCAATTTGACTACGTTTAGGATAGGGGGTACAGCTCAGTTTTTTGCGCGACCTCCTGATCTTGAACAATTGATTAAACTTGTTTGGGTTGCCCAAAAAAAAGGCATTGACGTTCGTATTCTCGGAGCAGGCAGCAATATTCTTGTGGAAGATAAAATAATAAAAGGTTTAGTTATACAATTAAGTAGTCCTTTTTTTCAAACCTTACAGATAAGTGATGATAAAGTTATTGCCTATGCAGGTGTTTACTTAAATAAACTTGTTCATTTTTGCTTGAGGCATTCCTTAACAGGTGCAGAATTTTTGTCAGGGATTCCTGGAACAATTGGTGGCGCCTTAGTGATGAATGCAGGGATTCGAGATGGTAATATCACCAGACAGATCTCTGATATAGTTGAATGTATTTGGGTTATTGATTATAATAATGGTCGAATAAAGTTAATTTTGGCTCAGGAAGCAGGTTTTGCTTACCGAAATTCTACGTTGGATAAGTTTATAGTGATAGCTGCTCAATTGGGGTTATCTAAGGGAAGAAAACAGCAGATTCGTAACAAAATAAAAAAATATATTTTAAGACGTAGAGATACACAAGATTGGTCTTATCCAAACGCTGGTTGTATCTTCAAGAATCCGCCGGATGCTTCTGCAGGACAGTTAATTGATTCTTGCGGATTAAAAGGAGCTATTTATGGTGGCGCTCAGATATCTTTTCGTCATGCCAATTTTATTCTTAATAAAGAAAAGGCAAAATGTTCGGATGTACTTAATCTAATGCGTCTTGCTCAACGGTGCGTAATGAAAAAATACGGTATTAGTTTAGAGCCAGAGATAAAAATATGGAAGTAAGAGAGTCTTTTATAACTGAAGAAGCGAAGATACGGTTTGGTCGTATTGGAGTACTAATGGGCGGTTTTTCTAGTGAACGTGATATTTCACTTCGTTCAGGAACCGCAGTATATGAAAGTTTAAAGAAACAACAATTTGATGTTGTCGCTATAGACATTCAAGATTCAGATCGCGAAAAGATAAAACAGATATTAAAAAAAAATCAGATAAATACAGCTTTTATTGCTTTACATGGGATATTTGGAGAAGATGGGCAGATCCAGTCTATTTTAGAAGAGATGGGTATTTCCTATACTGGTTCAGGTGTGCAGGCAAGCCGTAATGCCTTAGATAAAGTGCAAGCAAAAAAAATTTTTACCCGTTATGGTTTACCTACACCCGAGTGGGTGACGCATTATAAACAAGATTATCAAAACCAAAAACCATTATTTGTGCCTTTTAGTTTACCTTGGATTGTTAAACCCTCCGCTAATGGTTCAAGTATTGGTGTTTCTTTGGTTGAAGAGCCAGAACAGGTAAAAGAGGCTTTAGAGAAGGCATTCTTTTTTGATAGTTGTGTTATTGTAGAGCAGTTTATAAAAGGTAGAGAAATGACCATTGGAATTATTAATAATAGACCATTATGTGTTATTGAGGTGGTGCCTAAGAACAGATGGTTTGACTTTGAGGCAAAGTACCAAAAAGGTTTAACCGAGTATATTATCCCCGCTGTATTAGACGAATCTTTGGCACAAACTTTACAAGATGCAGCATTAGCTGCCCATCGGATACTTGGTTGTCGCGGTTTTTCACGTGTAGACCTTATGTTAGATAAAAACAATAAGTTTTTTATTTTAGAAGTAAATACCATACCCGGTCTTACCTCTACCAGCCTCCTTCCTAAAGCAGCCGCAGTAGCTGGAATTAGTTTTGATCAACTTTGTTTGCAGTTATTAGAGACAATTTATGAAAAAGGATAATCGTTTTCAAAAAAACCGAAAAGTAATTTTTCGGGCAATTCGTCTTTTTTTCTTTTGGTCATTCATTAGTTTCGTTATTATTAGTCTTATGGTTCGTCTAAGTTTTCTGTTGATACACACCGATGATTTTAAGATAAAAGAAATTTTAATCAGGCATGATAACATAGTTACAATGGCTGGAGAAGAGTTTGACTATCTTAGGGGTAAGAACCTTTTTACACTAAATCTCAAAAAAGAAGCTAGTAAAATTGCCCAACGGTATCCTTCTTGTCAGAAAGTTCGTCTGATTAAGTTTTATCCAGACCATCTCTTTATTGACTTGATAAAACGGAAGGCAGTGGCTTCTATTGGAGACTATCCGCGTGTATGTGTTGACGAAAATGCCTATATTTTTGAAATGAATCAGTCAAATACCTGTGAAAGCCTACCCATTATTTATGGTATTGAACAATGGCAGGTTCCACTTGATCGGCAGAGTAAAAGCATGCAGTTATTTCATGCACTAAGAATTATAAAAATGTTGAGTAAACAAAACAAACTCAATAGATTTCATCTAAAAAGTTTGAATGTTACTCAGCTTAGTTCAGCTTCTTTTATCTTAGAACCAATCCAGATGGCTTCTACAAGTGAGCAGACGTCTTTTGAAGTAAGAATAGGAGAAGAGTTTTTAGAAGAAAGAATTTCTTTTCTTGCAACGCTACTTGCGCAGATGGGGGATAACCTTTATAATATTGAATATATTGATTTACGTTTTCAAGAGCCAGTAATTAAATTCCGTCAGCGGAAAAATAAAGATTATTAAATCTAATAACTTTAAATATCTTTAAAATGTTTTCACCATATCAATACAAGTGCGGTTTAGATATTGGTTCAAGTAAAATAGCTGCTTGTTTAGCAGTGATAAAAGGGCAGGATATTGTAGATATATTTTTTGACAGTCAAAAGATAACAGGTGTCCGATACGGGACAATAACGGATTCCGCAAAAGTAGTTGAAGGTATAAGGCGTGTGCTTGTGTCATTAAGAGCAAAGGTAAAGGTACCAATTCGTCAGCTTTATACGAATATATCGGGACAAGATATCCACTGGAAAACAGTTCATACAGTTATTCCATTGACAGAAAGAGGGACAAAGTTAATTAATTCTCTTGATGTGGAACGGATTACTCAGCAGGTGTTACTTTTAGGGTCCAGTCTTGATGAAGAAATTATTCATCATATTCCTTTAAGCTTTTCCGTTGATAATAAAACTGGCATTCGTAATCCAGAAGGAATGGCTGGCCATACTTTAGCTGTAGAGATGCAGTTGATTTGTGCAAAGATATCTGCTCTGCAGACCATTAGTTATGCAGTGCAGAGTGCTGCTTGTGAAGCAAGGGATATTTCCTTTTCGGGCCTTGCTACTGCTGAAGTAGTATTTGACGATACACTTCGTCACGGGGTCAACATACTGATTGATATGGGTGCAGATATCACCGAGATACTTATTTTTAGTGAAGGGCTGTTGCAGGAAATTATTTTGCTGCATACGGGGGGTAATGATTTAACCCGCTTGTTAATGGAACGTTTTTCTCTTCCTTTTGAGGTTGCAGAAGAATTGAAGTTATCCTGCAGTATGGATAATTATTTCTCAGATTCTGCGAAAGAAAAAGAAACACTAGTTAAAAGTGATGGTCAGTTACGTGCCTTAAGACAGAAGGAAGTTATCAGTGCACTTTCCGAGAAGACTAAAACTATTTGTTTACTGTTAAAAGATGAGTTGGAAAGAAAGATAAAGTTTTCTGAAATAAAAAATTGTTTCTTCTGTGGGCAGGCAGTATTACAAGAAGGATTCTTAGAAGTTGCCGAACATATATTTGGTATTCCTGTTGAGCTGGCACGTATTAGAGAGCATACTTTGGCGGCCTATCTAAGTTCTAACATACAGCTGGGTGGTTTAAAATATATGACTTATTTAACCGCTTTAGGGCTGGTAGTCAGACATTTATCTTTTCACCCCCCAAAAATTTTAGAAACAAAAAACCCTTCTGCTAATTTTTTTCAAAAAGCATATCATAAACTCTGGGAGATTTATCAGGAATATTTTTAAGTTATTTTTCTGAAATAATAAAAATTGACCAGCAAAAAAGCTGCGCTATAATATTTTTTTATTGGAATTAAATATTGTGATAGGAGATAATTTCCAAATTATTAAAAAACGTATTTTCTCTGCCTGTGAAAGGGTAAACCGAGACCCTCAGACAGTAACTATTGCTGCCGTAGTTAAAGGAAAAACGACAGAACAGATAAAAAAAGCTATTGAGGAAGGTATTGTAGTAGTTGCAGAAAATAAAGTGCAGGAGGCAAGAATACACAAGGCAGAGATAGAAAAATTAAAAGATGCCAAGATACAATGGCACATGATTGGTCACTTACAGACCAATAAGGTGGCCTGGGCAGTGCGGCTTTTTGACTTAATTCACTCAGTAGATAGCCTCAGGTTAGCAGAAGCTATAAATAAAAGTGCAGAGAAAATAGGCAAAATCCAAGAAATTCTTCTTCAGGTAAAGACTTCTGATGAAAAGACTAAGTGGGGTATTTCTGTTGGAGAGGTAGAAGAGGTTGCTGGTCGTTGTATAAAAATGTCACATTTACGTTTGAGGGGGTTAATGACCATTGCGCCCGACATAAATAATCCCGAAGAATCAAGGTCATATTTTCGCACATTAAAAAATATTCTTGCACTCCTTAATGAAAAACAAATTGCTCCTTGGAAACTAGATGTATTATCTATGGGTATGAGCAATGATTTTGAGGTGGCAGTAGAAGAAGGAGCAACGATTGTGCGTATTGGCAGGGCCTTATTTGCTTAAGAACAAAAAAGGTTTTTAATATGGCGTTAGCATTGGGAATAATTGGTTATGGAACAATGGGTTCAGCAATAGGTGAACAACTTAAAGCGCGTTACCCTATTTATGCCTTTGACAAAGAACCTCTAAGATTTAAAAATATAGAAGGTATAACTGTTACAAAAAATCTAGAGCAGATTTTTTCTTCTTGCACAACTGTGTTTTTAGCGGTTAAACCACAGGATTTTGAAAGTCTTTTAAGTGAAATAAAGGACTTAGTAAGAGGTCAATTGTTGGTTTCTATTGCCGCAGGAGTATCTACCCGGTATATTGAAAACCGCATTAGACAAGTTAGAGTTATAAGGGTAATGCCTAATCTGGCTATCACTGTAGCAGCAGGAATGAGTTGTTTAACCAAAGGTAGCAATGCCAGTAACGTTGATCTATCGTTTATTCAGGGTATATTTAATCGTTTGGGTAAAACCTTGTTAATTGAAGAGAGGATGATGAATCAAGCAACAGCTGTTTCAGGTAGCGGGCCAGGGTTTTTCTTTGACCTTATTCGTTTTTTACCCAAAGACAGATGGCGAGAATTTGGATTTGAACAATTTTTGCCTGCTCTTGAACAAGCTGCTTCGAAATTAGGTTTTGGTTTAATTAATGCCAAACTGCTATCTGAGGCAACAGTGGAAGGAAGTTTGTCTCTCTTAGATAAGGCGCATAAATCCCCAGAGATACTTTGTATGCGCGTTGCTTCTAGAGGAGGCACAACAGAGGCAGGGCTTAAGGTTTTATCTGGTGATATAAAGAATTTAGAAAAAGCAGTAATGGCAGCTAAAAAGCGGGCTGATGAGTTATCTTCTAATTTTGTAAATTAAAGGAGTACGTATGGCAAAAATAGGAATAATTGGGGGAAGCGGATTATACCAGATAGAAGGACTTTCAGCAAAAAGGCAACTGTCAGTTAATACGCCGTTTGGTAAGCCTTCAGATGATTTGGTAGTTGGAAAACTTGCAGGAAAAGAAGTGGTATTCTTACCAAGGCATGGTCGAGGCCATCGTTTAAATCCTTCAGAGATAAATTATCGTGCTAATATTTTTGCAATGAAAAAATTAGGAGTAGAACGAATTATTTCAGTTACTGCTTGTGGAAGTCTGCGACAGCAGATAAAGCCGTTGGAGTTTGTTTTACCTGACCAGTTTGTAGATAGAACAAATCAGGCTCGTAAAGTTACCTTCTTTGAGAATGGAATAGTAGCGCATATTTCTTTTGCTCACCCTATTTGTGGTAACTTACATAGTTTTCTTGTTCAGATTTTAGAACAGTTAAAGATACCTTTTCATAAGAAAGGCACATACCTATGTATGGAAGGGCCAGCTTTTTCTACTCAGGCAGAGTCAAATCTATACCGCAGTTGGGGAATGGATATAATTGGGATGACAAATATTTCTGAGGCAAAACTAGCACGTGAGGCAGAGATTTGTTATGCTACCTTAGCAGCAGTTACTGATTATGACTGCTGGTATGAACCCGCTGAACCAGTTACCGTGGAGATGGTGCTTACTAATTTACAGAAAAACGTGGCCAACGCTAAGAAAATTATAAAGGAAGTAATTGCACGCCTACCTTTAGAAAGAGATTGTAGCTGTAGCAAGGCACTTAAGGACGCAATAGTTACTCATCCAGAGTTTATCCCTATTTCTGTAAAGAAAAAGTTAAATCCGCTTATTGGAAAATATTTAAAGAGATGATTTTTCTTAACTGAGGTTAATATGGATTATAAAAATACTTTAAATCTCCCAAGAACAGAATTTTCGATGAAAGCAGATTTACCCCGTAGAGAACCAGAATTTTTAAGATACTGGCAGACTATAGATATTTATGAAAAGATACGCAAAAAACCTCACCCAAAAGGAAAGTATATCCTACACGATGGTCCTCCTTATGCCAATGGGAATATTCATATAGGTCATGCCCTTAATAAAACACTAAAAGACATTATTGTAAAATATAAAACTATGCAGGGCTTTGATGCCCCTTTTGTCCCTGGTTGGGACTGTCATGGTTTACCTGTTGAACATCAGCTGTTCAAGGAACTTAAAATCACTAAATATCAGATTAGTCAGATTGAGTTCCGAAAGAAAGCCCATGAATATGCCATGCGTTTTGTGGAAATACAGAAACAAGAGTTTAAACGTCTGGGTGTTTTTGGCCAGTGGGATAACCCGTATCTTACCTTAAGTAGGGATTATGAAGCAAGTATTGTAGCAAGTTTTTCTACCTTAGTTAAAAACGGATACATTTACCGAGGACTTAAGCCGGTTAATTGGTGTTTTAAGTGTGAAACTGCCTTAGCAGAGGCAGAGGTAGAATATGAACTACATACATCTGCATCCATATTTGTAAAGTTTCCTATTGATTCTGCAAATGGAAAATTCCTTGAAAATTCTTATCTAGTTATATGGACTACTACTCCGTGGACGCTGCCAGCAAATGTAGCAGTTGCAGTCCATCCCGATTTTACCTACTCTTACATACAGACAGAAAAAGGTAATTTACTGCTAGCTACAGATAGAATGTTTATCTTAGAAAAAATGGGTATAAAAAATTACCAGTTGATTCGCCAGTATAATGGTAGCCAACTAGAAGGTGTATTGTATCGCCATCCGTTGGGTACACGTAGCGGTAAGTTAATTTTGGCTGATTTTGTTTCTAGCCAAGAGGGAACAGGTTTAGTGCATATTGCCCCTGGTCATGGTGCTGAAGATTACCAGGTAGGTTTAAAATATAATCTTGAAGTAATTATGCCGGTAGACAATCGGGGTAATTTTACCCAGGCAGCAGGAGAGTTTAAAGGGCTTAATGTCTATGAGGCTAATCCTAAGATTATTGAAAAACTGTCATCTTTAGGACTTATTTTATTATCTGAAAAAATAGAGCATTCTTATCCTCATTGTTGGCGTTGTAAGAATCCTATAATCTTTCGTGCTACTGAACAATGGTTTTTAAAAATTGACCATAATAATTTAAGAGAATCTCTCTTAAGAGAAATAAAATCCAATATTAAGTTTATTCCAGAAGCAGGAAGAGAAAGAATTTCTGCAATGGTAGCGCTTAGACCAGACTGGTGCTTATCTAGACAAAGATATTGGGGGGTACCTATTCCTGCTTTAGTATGCCAGAAGTGTAATAATGAGTTTCTTGAACCTGGTGTAATTGATAACTTTGCTAAATTTGTCGCGAAAGAAGGCTCAGATTGTTGGTTTACTAGAAAGCTTACAGATTTTTTAACAGAAGAAGTACATTGTCCTGTTTGTTCATCAAATCTTTTTACCAAAGGATCGGACATACTTGATGTTTGGTTTGATTCAGGTGTTAGCCACCAAGCAGTTTTGAAACAAAGGAACGATTTAGGAGGGTTGCCTTGTGACCTATATCTTGAAGGTTCCGACCAACATCGTGGATGGTTTCAATCTTCTCTTATTCCTGCAATGTGTATTGATGGCAAGTCTCCATTTAAGAGTGTATTGACTCATGGGCATGTAGTTGATGGTGAGGGTAGAAAGATGTCCAAATCGCTGGGTAATGTTATACCACCGCAAGAGATTATTCAGAAGTCAGGTGCCGACATTATTCGTTTGTGGGTGGCATTTAGTAATTATTCTGAGGATATTCGTATATCAGATGAAATCTTGGCAAGATTAATTGAGGCATATCGTAAAATCAGGAACACCGCGCGTTTTATTCTCAGCAACCTCTATGATTTTTCGCCGGACAAAGATTATATTCCCTTCAAAGACATGGAAAGGCTTGACCAGCGTATCCTACAAAAACTTACTTTACTTGTGCAGGAAGTAGTTGACTATGGTTATGAGCAGTTTCAGTTTAATCGGGCGATAAAGGCGATATATGATTTTTGTAACGAAGAACTTTCTATGGGATATCTGGATATGGTCAAAGGTCGGCTTTATACCTTTTTAGCAAATTCTAAAGAACGCCGTTCAGCCCAGACTGCACTATACGAAATAATTGATGCAATTGTTCGTTTACTTGCTCCTATTCTCGTATTTACTGCAGAAGATATCTGGCAGCATATGCCTAAGAAAAAAAATGAAGAAGAAGTGCCCAGTGTTCACTTGTTAGATATGCCTGACTATACACTTTTGGGAAAAAAGTTTTGCCTACCAGAAAAACAACCTACTTCGGTGATTTCTTATTTAGAGAAAATTTTTGAGATATTACCTGAGGTAACTAAGGCATTAGAAGAGAAACGTTCTATCGGGCTTATCGGTAGTTCATTTGATGCACAAATAAAAATATTGACAAAAGACCAAAGTTGGTATAAATATTTAGGAAGTCTGCAACAGGAAGTTGCTGAGATTTTTAAGGTATCTAAGGTCATAATAAATAATGAGGACAGCCAGAGTTTACCAGAGGCCACACAAGTAATTAGCCATCCAGAGATTAAGATACTTGTGGAAAAGGCAGAAGGGGTAAAGTGTCAACGTTGTTGGAATTATGAACAAAGTGTAGGAGTTGATTTAGAATATAAGGAATTATGTAAACGTTGTGTAACCGTAGTGCGTTCGACCGCCCAATAAAGAAAGGAAGAAGTCTTGAAAAAGAAATTTGACAAGAAAGAACTGCAGGAATTTAAAAAACTTCTGTTACATCAGAAAGAGACATTGCTTGATTCTCTTGAACACAGCGCCCAGGATACCAAGACCTCTCCTAAAGACGCCTCAGGGGATATCTCAAGTTATACCTTTCATATGGCAGATGTTGCTACAGACACCTACGACCGCGAATTTGCTATTGGTATGGCCTCTAATGAACGACAACTTTTGTATGAGATTGAAGATGCTCTAAAACGCATTGAGGACGGAACATATGGTATATGTGAAGAATGTGCCAATCTTATATCTGTAGCCAGACTAAAAGCGCTACCTTATGCCCGTTTGTGTTTAAGTTGTCAAGAGAAGAAAGAACGCTAATTCCTATTAATGCTCTATCTTCTAGTATTAGGTGTTGTTGTTTGTGACCAACTGAGTAAATATCTTATAGAACAGCTATTAGAGCCCAATCAGACTTTCCCCATTATAAAAGGTTTATTCCATCTTACTTTGGTGCATAACACAGGCGCAGCATTTGGGATTTTTCGTCACCAGACTTTTTTACTGATTTTGATTAGTGGAATCTCTATCCTAATTATTATTCATAATTTAGTTACAACTAGAACTCCTTGGTGTTCAAAGCAATCCATAGCATTATATTTAATTTTAGGGGGAGCAATCGGAAATCTAATAGATCGGGTTCGCCTGGGGTATGTTGTAGATTTTATAGATTTAAGAATTTGGCCTGTCTTTAATTTTGCAGATACCGCTATTACATTAGGAGTAATTTTGTTGTGTTATATTGTTTTTAAGGAATCAATAACAACCAAAAGAAAAACAGGTGCTTGTTGAAATAATAATTTAATTATGCCAGAGTATAGTTTCTTTATCTCGGAAGAATATAGTAATAAACGTTTAGATAAAGTAGTCTCAGAGTATGCTGCTAAGTTATCCTTGGGGCTGTCACGCACCTATATAAAAAAAATTATCAATAATAAAGCAGTTAAAATAAACGGAAAACCTATAACCTGTGCCCATCGAAAAGTATTAACTAACGAGAAGATAGAGTTTTTTATACCTGAACAGAAAAGCTTAGAATTACAACCACAAGAAATTGCCATATCCGTTTTATACTCTGACAATGATATAGTGGTAGTCGATAAGCCAGCGGGTATGGTAGTTCATCCTGGTGCAGGTAACCAGAACAATACCTTGGTAAATGCTTTATTGGCACGTTTTCCTGAGTTATCTTCTATTAATCCACTACGTCCAGGTATTGTTCATCGTCTTGATAAGGAAACTTCAGGGGTTATGGTTGTTGCCAGAAATAATACCGCACATTTGAAATTGGCAAAGCAGTTTTCTGAGCATACTATAAAGCGTATTTATCTGGCAATTGTTAGAGGAATTGTTTCTTTTGATGAACAACTTATTGAACTGCCTATTGGACGTAATCCTTATAGACGTAAACAGATGGCAGTTGCTTTCTCTAACAAAGTAAGACAGGCAACAACATATTGTAAGGTGCTTAAGCGTTTCTCTGATACTACATTAGTAGAATTACGTCCTTTTACGGGGCGAACCCATCAATTAAGGGTACATCTTGCTTATTTAGGATATCCTATTTTAGGTGATCCTACTTATGGTACAAAAAGCAGCTTTACACGTATGGCGTTACATGCGATTTATCTTGGTTTTATTCATCCTACGAAAGAAAAATTTGTAGAGTTTTGTAGTCCCCTGCCTGTGGAGTTCGAAGAATATCTGAAAAATTACGCTGAGGACTTTAAACTTCCGTATTATATTAAAAGAAAAGAATTTTATAAATTCTAATTAAATTAATTGAATCTTAGAATGATAAATATGTTATCACTAAAGACGCAAATAAGAGAAGAGAGTTAAGAACTTTTTTTGTTATTTTACAGGTTACTGAAGATTTTCTAGTTACAATATTCAATAATGTATTTGCGTAAGAAGAGATTTAGAGCCAAGCTTTTAAAAGAAGGCATTAAATTTAGAGACACAGTGTACATAATCTGCTTTTGCGCTTTAAAAATTTCTTGCTTTTTATATAATTAATGTTATATTAAAGTTTTAAAGGGTCATTATTTATGAAGAACTGGAAAGGAGGCAACGGATGAATAATAAAGGCAAAGCGGTAATTTTCCTTGTTATTCTTATAGTTCTTTCTTTGGGTTTAAGTGCTTATACCTTTTATTTATTCCAGCAGAAATCAAAACAGTATCAAATTCTTACTGCTGAATATGAAGACTTGACTAGTAAATATAAAGCACGCCAGATGGAACTTGAAGAGATGCAGGTAAAGAACACTGAACTTGAACGGAAAGTCTCAGACCTGCAGAATAAATTACAAGATGCGCAGAAAAAGATTTCTGCTTTAACTAGCGATTTAGAAAAAGAAAAAGCAACTAAAAAACAGTCTCAAGATGAAATTGCACGTCTTAAGGCATCTTTAGAAGAACAGCTTAAGATTAAACAAGATATGGAAAAAGAACTGACTGATACGGTGGAATCGCTAAAGAATATGGAGTCCCAGCTTAAAGAAATGCAGACCAAGCTTAATGAAGTTGAAAGTAGAAAGAAGTTATTAGAAGACAGAGTTAAGGAATTAGAGCAGAAAGCCCAGAATGTTGAGTTAGGAACTATTGTAGTTAGTTCTGATAAACCTTCTGTTTCACCTGCAGCTGTTAATTCTCCACAGAAAATCGAAGGAAAAATTGCAGTAGTAAATAAAGAGTATAGTTTTGCAGTAATTAACCTTGGTTCACGTGATGGAGTAGCGGTAGGAAATGTTTTTACAGTTCTACATAATAATAAACCAATAGGGGATATAAAAGTAGAGAAGGTTCATGATACGATGTCAGCAGCAGGTTTTGTATCAGCCGATTTGCGTGATAAGATTTTTGAAGGTGATAAGGTGGTTCTTAAGGTTCAATGAAAGGTATTTTAATCCGTCCGGCTCATCAGGGGCTGCGCGGTATTATTCATTTGCCGGGCGATAAATCTATTGCTCACCGCGCCTGTATTATAAGTGCCATATCTCCTGCCACAGTAATTATCAAGAATTTCCCGCTCAACAATGATTGTTTGGAGACAGTCAAGGCCCTCGGAAAACTAGGAATAGTTTTTAAATTTAAAAAATCTACCAGAGGAATAGCTGACCTTAAAGTAAAAGGGAAAGGATTATTTGGATTGACCCAACCTAAAAGACCTATTCTTATAAAGGAATCGGGAACGACTTTTCGTTTATTAGCAGGTATTTTGTGTGCACAGAAATTTAAAACGGTTTTAAAAGCAGGCGCTTCTTTAGCAAAGAGACCTATGTTGAGGATTACTTTTCCTTTACGCTTAATGGGAGCTAGAATAAATGGTTATCTAAAGAAAAAAAAGATGAATGGAAGGATTGTTTATGAAGAATATCCACCTCTGAGTATCGCCCCAGCGAGACTTTCTGGTATAACTTACAAACTTCCTGTTGCTTCTGCACAGGTAAAATCTGCTCTACTTCTTGCGAGTTTATATGCTAGTGGTTCAACAAAAATTATTGAACCAGTAAAGACCCGTGATCATACTGAGAGAATGTTAAAAGCGTTTCAAGCGCATATTAGCTGTAAAAAAAATAGCATACGTATAAAAGGAGGACGCCCATTAATTGCACCGAAAGAATTATTTATTCCAGGTGATATCTCTTCTGCAAGTTTTTTTATTGTGTTAGGATTGTTGTTAAAAAATTCATATCTTGTTTTAAGATCAATAAGTCTTAATCCAAGCCGAATGGGTGTGATTAAGGTTTTACGACAAATGGGTGGTTATGTGAAAATCAAAAAAGACTCAGTTCATTCAACAAACGAACCAATGGGTAATTTAATTGTTAAGACATCATCTTTATCTGCTTGTTTTATTAATGAGAGAGAAATTCCCTCGCTTATTGATGAGTTACCTATTTTGATGGTTGCTGCTTCTTTAGCAAAAGGAAAAAGTATATTTAAAGGTGTAGGGGAGTTGCGGGTAAAGGAGACAGATCGTATCAAGGCAATGTTATATAATCTTAATAAAATGGGTGCCCAGATAACTTTAAGTAGCCGTAAACACAGCAAAGCTGGTGAAGTTGAAGATATAATTATTCAGGGAGTTGACTATTTAAAAGGCGCAAAACTTAAGAGTTTCCAAGATCATCGGACTGCAATGAGTATGATTGTGGCAGGACTTTGTGCAGAAGGTGAGAGTTATTTAGATGATGTTGGTTGTATTGCTAAGTCCTTCCCGGGTTTTTTAGAGATTTTACGACAGTTTTTCCCTCTCTAGACTTTACTAATTTTTAAGTTAATCCTATTTTAGCTATCTTTTTGTTTGACATATAGTTTAATTCCTGTTAAAATTATACACGTGTAAATTTCTTTCTCTTTTAAGTCCCTAATTCATAAAAAAGTAAAACATTTATTTTCTTCTGGCAAAAGGAGCTTGCCATGGCTAAATTTAAAGAAATAGCTAAAAAGACATTTAATTATGTGATGGGTCTTTTCTCTAATGATATGGGCATTGACCTTGGCACAGCTTCTACACTTGTATATGTTAAAGGTGAAGGTGTGGTGTTGTGTGAGCCATCAGTAGTAGCAATTCAAAGAGGGACTTCCAATGTTTTAGCAGTAGGTGAAGAAGCAAAACGGATGTTAGGGCGCACACCCGGTAACATAATTGCGATAAGACCAATGAAAGATGGGGTAATTGCAGATTTTGAAATTACTGAGGCAATGCTTCGCCACTTCATTAACAAAGTGCATCACCGCTTTGTTATTGCCCGTCCTAGAATTCTTATTGCTATTCCTTCAGGGATTACTGAAGTAGAAAAACGGGCAGTAAAAGATTCTGCAGAACGTGCAGGTGCTCGTGCGGTATTTCTTATTGAAGAGCCAATGGCAGCAGCCATAGGAGTGGGGTTACCTATCCAAGAGCCTGTGGGTAATATGATTATAGATATAGGTGGTGGAACAACAGAGATAGCAGTAATTTCTTTAGCGGGCATTGTTTTTTCCCGTTCTATTCGTATTGGTGGTGATGAAATGGATTTAGCGATTATGGAATACCTACGCAAGACCTATAATATAATGATTGGTGAACGTACTGCTGAGCAAATAAAGATAAAAATAGGTTCTGCTTATCCTCTTGAAGAAGAACTTACTATGGAGGTCAAAGGTAGGGACTTAGTAGCTGGTTTGCCTAAAACTGTTACTATCACATCTGAAGAAATCCGCGAGGCGTTGCAAGAACCACTCCGTGCTATTGTAGAAACTACTAAGATTTCCTTGGAACGAACCCCTCCTGAATTATCTGCTGACTTAATTGAAAACGGCATTGTTATGGCTGGGGGAGGTTCTTTATTACGAGGTATTGACCGTCTTATCTCAGAAGAAACAGGCTTGCCTGTACATGTTGCTGAAGACCCTTTAACAGCGGTGGTAAGGGGAACAGGCAAGGTCTTGGATGAGATGAAATATTTAAAGCGTGTTACTGTCCCTGTTAAGACCGACGTGCATTCCTAAATTTTTTACACAGGAATCAGCGTATTCTAATTAAATGTGGTTAAATTCACTAAAAAGAATTTATCTCGCCTTTTATTTCTAATCTGTTTTATTTTATCTTTCTCTTTATTTGTTCCTAAAACTCGTTTTTTTCTTATGCCCCTGTTACGTCTTCCATTAACTTTAGTAACAAATATCCGTAAAACCACTGAAGCCATAGTTTATTTTTATCGTAACTATAAACAAGTAAATCAAATGCAGGCAAAAATTGATTTTTTGCTCAATCAACTCAGTGAGAAAAAAGAGTTAGAGTTAGAGAACGAGCGTTTAAGAAAATTATTAGATTTTAAGCAGAGATTACCTTACAAAGTGATTGCTTGCCAAGTTATTGGTCGGCATCCTGCTCAATGGTCTTCTACTATTATTCTTAATCGCGGTTTATCAAGTGGAATAAAAAATGGCTATGTCTGTGTAAGCTTCTTAGGATTAGTCGGAAGAGTATACCAGACCACACCTACTACCAGTACAGTAATGTTAATTACTGACCCTAATTTAAGTGTTTCTGCTATTGTACAAAGGAGTAGACAAGAAGGATTGGTTAGTGGTTCCTTAGGTGGGACCCTAGTTATGAAATATCTTTCTTTCGATAGTGACATTAAGGTGGGAGATCTGGTAGTGACTTCAGGGCTTACTCCGGTATTCCCAAAAGGTATTCCTATTGGTAAGGTAATTAAAGTAAAGGAGGAACTTCCTACTTTATCTTGCTACGCTATAATCAAACCAGAGGTAGACCTTACTGCCTTAGAAGAAGTTCTAGTAATTATTCCATGAACAATATAAACCTATGGTTATGGGTATTTTTTAGTGCAATAATTCAATTAGCGTTAATGCCATTTTTCAGTGTTGGTGGTATAACTGCAGATTTATTTCTTATTTGTGTAGTTTTTTTATCTGTTGAGATTAATCATCCTATTGCCTTCGGAATTGTGCTCTTTTGCGCATTACTGAGGGATGTGATGGGTATTGGTGTAATTGGAATTAGCTGTCTTGTGTATCCTATACTATTTTTTGTTTTAAACGGGATAAGACATTCGTTGGTTATAAATACTGGAAGACTATTTTCTTTGATTGTTTTACTTATTTCTTTAGGGGCATCTTTATTAGAACGGTTTTTTGCGGGGATTCTGGGATTTCGAATTATTAATTTAACGTATTTTACTGTTAGTTTTTTTCAGGCGCTCTATACCGCCTTATTAACAGAACTATTTATGCAATTCACCAAAAAATTTAGACACTGATGAGAATAAGATTACTACAGATTTTAGTTGCTTTATGTTATTTCATCCTTATTTGCCAATTAATTAATTTAGCGGTTTTTCGTTCAAGCTACTTCCGAGAACTTGCAGATAAAAACTGTATTCGTTTTGTTCCCCAACAAGGTGGTCGCGGTAAAATTCTTGATGCTAATAATAAAATTCTTGTAACTAATAGACTTTCTTATGATGTTTTGATTTTACCACAGAGCTTGTTTCAGATTACTCAGATTTTTGAAAAGCTTTCTTTTATCCTGCAGATAAGTCCTGAACAATTAATGGAGCAATTCAAACGTAATTATACTGAACCCAGTGTCCCTGTATGTGTTGCCAAAAACATCGGGTTAGATAAAGCAGTTCAGGTAGAAGAAAGTAAACTCAATTTAGAAGGTGTAATTGTTCAGACCAATGTAATGCGCTATTATCCTTATGAGAAAATAGCCGCCCATATTTTGGGACACTTAGGGCAGATTGATGTTTGGCGCTTAAGTAAGTTGGCAAGTTATGGTTATAAGGCTAAGGACATTGTGGGTGTAGGAGGAATTGAAGAAAGATACGATTATTACTTACGCCAACAGGATGGCGGAATATCCATAGAAGTTGACCATCAAGGAAGGTTTTCACGACTTTTAAGTTATTTTCCACCAAGAAATGGCAAAGATATTGGTTTGACTATTGACCTTCGTATTCAACGGATTGTGGAAGAAATTTTAGACAATTATATCGGTAGCATAGTGATAATAGAACCTAACACCGGTGCAGTTTTGGCAATGGCGTCGCGTCCTGATTTTTCTCCGCTTTCTTTCTTGAAAAGTAACTCGCCGAAGTTACTCTCAGAGTTATTTAATAATCCCTATGCACCTTTGACTAATCGTGCTATTCAAGGGCAATATCCGCCAGGGTCAGTTTTTAAGCCATTGGTGGCAACAGCGGCATTAGAACTTAATAAGATTAATTCTGCTACAACTTTTAATTGTCCGGGATTCCTAAGAATCGGCCGGCGTGATTTTAAATGTTGGGCAGTTCATAATGAAGTTGATCTTATAAAAGCGCTTGCCCAATCCTGTGATGTTTTTTTCTATAAGTTAGGGCTTGCAATTGGTCCAGCTAAGCTCCACGAATTTGCCGATAAATTTGGATTAGGGCAATTAACAGGTGTTGAGTTACCCTACGAGGCAAAAGGTAATATCCCACATCCATTGCTAAGAAAAATGAAAACCTTTCAACGTTGGTATGATGGAGATACCGCAAATTTTGCTATTGGTCAGGGAGCGGTTTTAGTTACCCCTTTACAGATGGTTAGAGCAATAGCTGTTTTTGCAAACGGTGGTCAATTAGTACGGCCTTACCTTGTTCGTAGTATTGACCAAAAGGATGTCTCTTCGTCTCATCAAAAAATTGAACAGTTACCGCTTAAGAAAAAATATCTGGAGCTGGTTCGCCGCGGTCTGCGTGAGGTAGTTGCTAACCCTCAAGGGACAGCACATGTTTTAGCTAATCTACCTGTTTCTGTAGCAGGAAAGACCGGGACTGCAGAGGCACCTGGTGGCACACACGCCTGGTTTGTTGGTTTTTTCCCTTTTGAAAAACCCCAATTTTGTGCAGCGGTATTCTTAGAAAATGGCGGACATGGCGCAAAAAGTGCATCCTTATTAAAAGAGATTATTGAACGTATGATTGAAGAAGGAATAATTCTTCCATGAAGGCAACCACTAGAATATTAATCGTCTCTGTTGTTATTGCTATATTTGGAATTCTTTCAATCTATTCTAGTACTAGCCGAAAAGAAGGTGAGTTTTTTCAGAATCTTTACCGGTATCAGATACTTCGACTTGTTCTAGGTTTATGCGTCTTTTGGTTTTTTTCTCGTTTTAACTACCGCAGACTTTGGGATTGGACTTATTTTATTTACAGTCTTGTGCTATTGTTACTTTTGTTAGTATTTATTTTAGGCATTGTGCGGATGGGTGCCCAGAGGTGGTTAAAAATTTGGTGGTTAACTGTTCAGCCTACGGAGATTGCCAAAATAATGATACTGTTATTTCTGGCAAGATACTTTAGTAAAAAGGAGCCTGATGATGTGGAAGTTAAGGCTTCTAAGTTTGGTTTGATAAAAGCGTTAATAATCCCTTTTATCTTTACTGCCATCCCAATGTTTCTTATTATTGAACAACCAGATCTAGGTAGTGGTGCAATAATTTTCTTTATCTTTTTTACAATGCTTTATCTTAGTAAAATAAGGGTACGATACATTATCATTTTTGTTTTAGTAATAGTTAGTCTTTTACCTGTTTCGTGGCATTTTCTCAAACCGTATCAAAAAGCTCGAATCCAGGTATTTCTTAATCCTAATACCGACCCTTTAGGTGCTGGATATACGGTAATTCAATCTAAAATCGCTATTGGGTCAGCAGGTATATTAGGTAAGGGATGGCGCAGTGGCACTCAGAGTCAGCTTAAGTTTCTGCCTGAAGCACACACAGATTTTATCTTTGCCACTTTTGTAGAAGAGTGGGGTTGTTTAGGAGGCATTTTTTTGATTGTGCTTTATTGGTTGCTAGTACAAGTGGGCATTAGGACCGCACAAAGCACAACTGACCATTATGGCCAGCTTTTAAGTATGGGAATTGCCTGTATGATTTGTATTCAAAGTTGTATAAACATAGCTATGACCATGGGGCTTATGCCAGTAGTGGGAGTACCGCTTCCACTAATGAGTTATGGTGGATCCTCTATTATTACTACCTTTTCGGCTTTGGGAATTATGGCTAACGTAAGTAAGACGCGAAATATTTTCTAGGCATCAGATTACTTCCAGCTTTTAGAAAAAAATTATCTAGAACAAAATGGTCTGTGAAGAATTTCTTTTAAAAGTAAAAAAACCTGCACAATATATAGGGCAAGAGTGGAATATAATTCATAAAGATTTTCAAACAAGCCTGGTACGTATCTGTCTGTGTTTTCCTGACCTTTATGAAGTAGGGATGAGTAATTTGGGAATCCGCATTCTTTATGGTCTTTTAAATAGTTATCCTGATATTTGTTGTGAACGGCTATTTTTACCTGAAGTGGATATGCAGAGGTTATTAAAGAGTAATAATTATCCACTTGTTTCTTTAGAGTCAGCAAAACCATTAGCAAATTTTGATATAGTCGGATTTTCTTTAAGTTATGAGTTATGTTATACCAATGTATTAGCTATCCTTGAATTAAGTGGTATTCCCTTGTGGCAAAAAGATAGAAAAGACAATGACCCTCTGGTGATTGCAGGTGGGCCGTGTACTCTAAATCCAGAGCCAATGGCAGATTTTTTTGATATCTTTGTAATCGGTGAGGCAGAAGAGGTTATCCTTAAATTGATAGAGACCTACAAAAATCTAAAATCGGCCAGACTAACACGAAAAGAATTATTAATTAGTTTGGCAAATATCCCCGGTGTTTATGTGCCTTCTCTATACGAAGTTGAGTATAATCAAGAAGGAAGAGTTATCTCTTTTTATCCAAATGTTCCTTCAATTGCCTGTCGTATAAAAAAACAGTTTGTGCTAGACTTAGATAAAAGTTTTTTCCCAACTGATTGGCTTGTTCCTAACATAAGCATAGTACATGACCGAGTTGCTTTAGAGATAATGCGTGGTTGTCCAAATCACTGCTGTTTTTGTCAGGCACGTAATTATTATTATCCTTTACGGATTAGAAAACCTGATACTGTGTTTTCTTTAGCACAGCAACTGATAAGTAACACTGGTTATGAAGAACTTTCACTTTTAGGTCTTTCTGTTAGTGATTACCCTTATTTGAATCAGGTTTTAGTACCTCTGGTTGAGTACGCCAGACCCTACGGAGTAAGTATTTCTATTCCTTCAGTTAAACCTAAAACCATACTTAGTTCATCTGCTGAACTAATTGCCACTATAAAAAAGACCGCGCTTACCTTTGCTCCTGAAGCAGCTACCAAACGTTTGCGAGTAGTCATCGGTAAAGAGTTTGATGAGGAAGAGTTTTTTTCCACTGTGTCTGCGGCTTATGCTGCAGGTTACAAGCACTTGAAGCTTTATTTTATGATAGGACTTCCTACCGAGACTGAAGAGGATCGGCTTGCTATCCTTGAATTTTGTCATCAAGTTGCGCAGATTAGACAGAAAAAACAAGGTTCTCCTGCACAAGTAAATGTAAGTATCAATACCCTTATTCCCAAGCCTCACACGCCATTACAGTGGACACAGGTGCTTAGTCTTTCTCAGATAAATAACTATAAGGCTCAGCTTTTAAAGGCTAATAAAAAACGCTATATAAAAATTACTTTTCATAATGCCCAGATGAGTATTCTTGAGGCAATCCTTAGTCGTGGAGACCGAAGATTGTCTGACGTAATTTATTTAGCTTTTAAAAAAGGCTGTATTTTAGATGCCTGGAGTGAACATTTTCTCTTTGAGAAATGGCAATCTGCTTTTAAAGAAGCAAATATTGATCCAGAATTTTATCTTAAGGAAATTCCCACTGATGCGTTGTTACCTTGGGATTTTATTGATACAGGGGTAAAAAAGCAGATATTACTTGAAGAATTTCAGCGTATTCAAGTAATAGGTCAAAGTAAGAGTTAATTCCCCAATAGGATGGAAATTTGTTGCTTTAATTTAAGTGAACATGTATAATCAAAAAGAGGTCCATTGATTATGCCACTAAAAAAAGTTATTAATAAACAGTTGGGAGAGTTGCTTATTGAATTTGGGGTAATTAACCAGCAACAGCTTGAGAAAGCCCTTCTTGTACAAAAAGAGAGGCGTTCAGGCTTAATTGGTGAAATCTTAGTAGAGTTAGGATATGCTAAAGAAGAAGATATTGCCCAGGCACTAACAGTTCAATACGGCTTTCCTTATCTTCCTTTATCTAGTTATGAAATAAGTCCTGAAATTATTTCTCTTGTTCCAGCCAAAATTGCTCGTACATATTTGTTGATACCGATCGATAAGATAGGCAATACCCTTACCTTAGTAATGGCTAATCCTTTAAATACAAAAGCTGTAGAAGAGGTTGAACAACATTGTGGTTGTTCAATTCAAACATTTGTTTCTACTATTTCCGATGTAAAAAATGCCATAGAAAAATACTACGGCCGCTAACTAGACAGCAGAAAAAGTTCTGTCATTTTTCGCTTATCGATAATGAAAATTTAATTGGTCTTTGAGTTGTTAATTGAATATGGTTTCTCTTAAAGATAGACTAACAGAGATTCTTATCAAAAATAAACTCCTCACCCAAGAGCAACTTAAGCAAGCCATTGAAGAGCAGAAGAAAAAAGGCGGTACATTAAGCGAGGCAATTATTAATCTTAAGTTTATCCGTGAACAGGATTTGATGACTGTTTTAAGTGAAGGTCTTAATTTTCCTCCCATTGATCTAAAAAGGTTTAAGGTAGATTCCGAGGTAGTAAACATTATACCTTATGAGGTAGCGCGCAGATACCGTATCTTAGCCATTTCTCGCATTGGTGAAGTATTAACCTTGGCAATGGCAGACCCTTTAAACATATTTGCCATAGACCATGTTGCTTCTTTAACGGGGTATAAGATTAATCCTATAATTGCTAATAGCCAGGATATTATGGCGGTAATTGAGTCTGTCTATCCTGATACGACCAAAGAAATCATTAATGACCTTATGCGCCAGATAGATTCTAGTGCCATTGAATTAGTACGCCAGGAGATATCCGAAGAAGCCACTACTCAAACAGTGAGTATAGATGATGCCCCAGCGGTCAAGGTTACAGACTGGATATTAGAAGAGGCAGTTAACAAAAAGGCGTCGGATATTTTAATTGAACCTTTTGAAAAAAAGGTTCGTGTGCGTTATCGTATTGATGGTATTCTTCAAGAGGCGCAAAATCCTCCAAGATATATGCACGACTCTATTGTCTCAAGGATTAAAGTTATGTCACTTTTGGATATTGCTGAACACAGACTACCTCAAGATGGTAGATTTAAAGCAAAAGTAAGTGGCAAAGAAGTAGATTTTCGGGTATCAATTTTACCTTCAAGTTTTGGAGAAAAGGTAGCTATTAGAATCTTAGATAAATCTCAGGCGATGTTGGATATTGACCGTCTGGGATTCAATGAGCATTTAGTAGAACAACTTAAGAAACTGGTAATACTACCTCATGGTATGATCTTAGTAAGCGGTCCTACAGGTTCAGGTAAGACCACCACGCTTTATTCCCTCTTAAAATATGTGGATAGTCCACAGAAGAATATTGTTACAGTAGAGGATCCGGTGGAATATCAGCTAGAAGGTATAAATCAAGTAGCTGTACGCACGGAAGTAGGGCTTACTTTTGGTAGTGCCCTGCGTGCAATTTTAAGACAAGATCCAAATGTCATTATGATTGGAGAAATCCGTGATTTTGAAACAGTAGATATTGCCATTAAAAGTGCTTTAACTGGACATCTTGTTCTTTCTACAGTTCATACAACTAGTGCCTGTGGGTCGATTGTCCGGTTAATTAATATGGGGGTTGAGCCGTTTTTGATTGATGCCGCAGTAATCTGTGTGTTAGGTCAACGTCTTGTCCGGCGTATCTGCCAATACTGCAAAGAAGAACAAAAGGTCAGTATGCAGATTCTTAATTCTTTGAAGGTAAAGATGCCCGATGGGATGAAGCCTACATTTTATAAAGGCAAGGGGTGTCAGCGTTGTTTTAATTTGGGATATAGTGGCCGTTTAAGTATCGGTGAACTATTGATTTTAACCCCCGCTATTCGAGAATTAATCCTTAAGCGCGCACAAGAACACATTATTAAACAACAGGCACGTAAAGAGGGGATGCGTACTTTAAGAGAAGATGGTATAAGGGCAGCGCTTGCAGGGTTAACTAGTTTAGAAGAAGTTGTGCGTATAACCGCTGCTGATGATTAAGACCTAACCGATTATGAAAGGTTTAAAAGAAAACCTTATTGAGCTGTTGCTTAATAATAAACTTGTTAGTAAACAGGCACTTGAACGTGCCCTTGCTATTCAAAAGGAACGGGGCGTACCTTTGCGGTCGGTTTTAATTGAAGAAAAATTAATCTCTGAAGAGGATCTATTGGCTTTGTTATCAAGTAGGTTGTATATTCCTACATTACATTTAAGTAAATATCGTTTTGACCAAGAAATAGTTAGACTTATTCCTGAACAGTTAGCAAAAACTTATAATGTAATTGCCTTATCACGGATAGCAAATACCTTAACTGTGGCAATGTCAGATCCTTTAAATATTTTAGCTATAGATGACTTGCGAATGGTTACTGGTTGCGACATTGATATAGTACTTAGTCCTGCAGAAGAGATATTACGGGCAATTGAGAGTCAATATTCTGCCAACCCTAAGACAATTGAGGAGATTATTAAGTCCAATGATGGAAAAATTGCCGATTCTTCCAAAGGTGATGTGCAGGTTGTACGTGAAGATGAGTTAGAGTTATCTTCGGCATTAAAAGAAAGTGAAAAACCAACCATTGTAAAATTAGTTGACCTTATGCTCACCGAGGCATTGACTAAACGCGCTTCTGATATTCATATTGAACCTGAGATAGATGGTTTGCGTGTACGTTATCGTATAGATGGTGCTTTACATGAAATCTTCCGTATCCCTAAACGTAATCAAAACGCAATTACTGCACGTTTAAAAATTATCTCCAATTTAGACATCACCGAAAACAGGGTCCCCCAAGACGGAAGATTTAAAGTAAAATTTGAGGGAAGAGAAGTAGATTTTCGCGTATCAAGCCTTCCTACAACCTTTGGACAAAAATTCGTATTACGCCTTTTAGATAAAAGTAATCTCTCTATTGGCTTAGATAAGCTGGGTTTTTCTGAGGAGCCGCTTAGAATATTTAAAGAAGCAATTTCTAAACCTTTTGGAATGATTCTGGTGACTGGACCTACTGGCTCAGGTAAATCTACGACACTTTATTCTATCCTTAATCAGCTAAACACACCTGAGCGAAACATCGTTACTATAGAAGACCCGGTGGAATACCAAATAGAAGGGATTACTCAAATTCCAGTAAGAACAGATATTGGACTTACCTTTGCTTCCGCTTTACGGGCAGTACTGAGGCAGAGTCCAGATGTGATTATGGTCGGTGAAATACGTGATTCAGAGACCGCAGATATAGCAGTAAAAGCAGCACTTACGGGGCAACTTTTTCTTTCTACCTTACATACCAATGATGCTTTAACTAGTATCAGTCGTTTGATTGATATGGGAGTAGAGCCTTTCTTAGTAGCCTCCAGTTTAATTATGGTTTGTGCACAAAGGCTTTGCCGACGTGTTTGCCCAAAGTGTAAAAAGGCAATAAAGGTAGAGAAAGATTATTTACAGCAGATAGGTTTTCCTTTTCTTGAAGGAGTTACTTTCTATACAGCAGAAGGTTGTAAGGTCTGTGCGAAAACAGGTTTTTATGGTAGAATTGCTATTCTAGAGGCTGTTCTAATTGATGATCGGATTCGTGAAATGATTATGCGAAAACAGTCTTTGGATGAGATTAAAGAGTATGCCTTAAAAGAGTTAGGAATGAAGTTATTACGCGACGATGCCTTTCTTAAAGTAAAAGAAGGATTAACCACTTTAGATGAGGCATTGCGTATTACCACTGAAGAATGAATAGTTTTGATAACCGCCAAATTTTATTATACTTTAAAAACTCGGAAATAGGAAATTTCTTCTTGGAACAGCTAATACTTGGTTGTGGTTATCCGGTGACTATGGTGCAAACTATAGAAGAAGCTCTTGTGGTTGCAGCACAAAATAATTTCTGCCTTGTCATAACCGAGTTTGATTTTGATTCGCAGGGAACATCAGATTTAATAGTTGGTTTGCGTAAAGTCAATCCTTTTGTTTTTTTTATGGTCTACAGTCCTAATTTTTCTCCTCAGCTATATACCGAGGCGACAAAATTTTCAATTTCCTATATCATAACAAAACCCATTGACATTGATTATCTTCTATTTTGTGTAAAAAGTTGTGTGAAACAACATTCATTCTTGTGGTCCTTACGGAAAGAAAATGAGATTATGAAGGAACAAAATGTTAATTTTCAAAAACAGAATATTTCGTTAGTAAAACGTCTTGAAGATTCTACAAAAAATTTAGCAAAACTTTATGAAGATTTACGCTCTACATATCTGCGGACAATTAAGGCCCTAGCTCAGGCAATCGATGCACGGGATCATTACACCCATAGCCATTCCCAAAATGTAGCCAATTATTCTGTGCGTATTGCTGAGCGTCTAAAGTTACCCCTAAGAGAAATTGAATTAATTAGACAGGCGGCGGAATTACACGATATCGGAAAAATTGCTATCTCTGATGCTATTCTTCTTAAGGCGGCAGCATTAACTATGGAGGAATGGATAGAAATAAAGAAGCATCCTCAAGTAGGAGCCCAGATTCTGGAACCGCTAACTTTTTTGTCAGAAGTTATTGAATTGGTGCGCCAACATCATGAGCGTTTTGATGGAACAGGTTATCCTGCAGGTTTACGGGCAGAAGCAATAAAACTAGGGGCGCGTATCTTACATCTAGCTGATGCCTACGATGCGATGGTTACACCTCGTGCATATCGAATCGAGCCGTTTTCCAAAGGAAAAGCAGTAGAAGAAATAAAGAGAAATACGGGTAGTCAATTTGACCCGCAAGTTGTAGAAGCATTTTTAGATATTGTGGAGTCACTATGAGTACATATCAATACACCGCAAAAGACAGAAACGGTCGTTCAGTAATTGGGGTTATTGAGGCAACCAATGAGCAGGAGGCAGTGGTTGCTTTACAAAATAAGATGTTGGTGGTTATTTCTATTAAGAGTATAAAAACCAAAGGAATAAAAACAGCAACCAAAGGGAAAATAAAACTTGATGACCTGGTAGTATTTTCTCGTCAATTGGCTACAATGATTGATTCAGGTATACCTCTTGTTCAGGCATTAGGAATACTTTCAGAGCAGGTTGAAAATAAAAGTCTAAGAGAAGTAGTGGTTACTTGTCGTCAGGATATTGAAGCAGGGATGAGTTTTTGTGATGCGCTCTCTAAACATCCTGCAGTTTTTTCTGAGCTTTTTATAAATATGAGTAGGGCAGGCGAGGCTTCTGGTATGCTGGATGAGGTTTTAGATAGATTGGCTACATACTTAGAAAAGAGTGCAGCATTACAACGCAAGATTCAATCGAGTTTAATCTATCCAGCAGTAGTTGTATCTATGGCAATTTTGATAACCACAGTTTTACTTTTAAAAGTTGTCCCTACCTTTGAAGGAATTTTCGCGATGCTGGGAGGAACATTACCTTTACCTACCCGTATTCTTATTGGAATAAGCAAAATTTTTAGACGGTATTTTCTCTTTGTAGTTGTTGGTTTTGTAGTAGGAGGATATATTTTTAGACGTTATGTTGATACTCCTAAAGGAAGATACAAGTTTGACCAGTATTTATTGAAGTTACCTATATTAGGAGAACTTTTTCAGAAAGTAGCAGTAGCTAAATTTGCACGAACATTTTCTACATTGGTTAAAAGCGGTGTGTCGGTATTAAATGCTTTAGAAATTGTTGCAAAGACTTCGGGTAATAAAGTAATAGAGGAAGCAATTAATAATGCACGCACAGCAGTGCGTCAAGGTGAATCTATTTCAGAGCCTCTTTCACGCAGTAAAGTCTTTCCACCTATTGTTTGTCGAATGGTTGGGGTAGGTGAGCAGACAGGACAGCTGGAAAAAATGCTTTCAAAGATTGCAGATTTTTATGACGAACAAGTGGATGCGGCAGTAGCTGGGTTAACGAGTCTAATTGAGCCATTAGTTATTGCTTTTCTGGGAATTGTTATTGGAGGAATTGTCATTGCTTTGTTTTTGCCTATTTTTAAAATCACTGAACTTATTGCTAAGTAATTTTATAATAAGTAAAGTTTTGTTATGAAAATTATTGACTATATCAGAAATTGTGCTAAACTTATTCTATAATATTTAACGTGTAAAAAAATCTTGACAAAAAGGTTTAATTGCGCTATAAATAAAAATCTTGACAAAACAATATTTTGCAGTATACTTATATTTTGTGGATAAGATAAGACTAAGGGTATTGACAATTTAGTTCAATGATGAGTTCCGACGCTTGACGCCAAAATAAAAATAACGGCGTCCCAGTAGTGTCGGGACGCCGTTTTATCTTTTTAAAGGTGTAAGCGGTTTCAAGAAATAAATTTCAAAGTAGAAAATAAAATGCTCTTTGAAAATTTGGATAGCCAAGTGATTCATAAGAGGTATATGTAAATCAAGAGCCTTAATCAAGACTTCTCAAAATTTTTCGGAGAGTTTGATCCTGGCTCAGAGTGAACGCTGGCGGCGTGGATTAGGCATGCAAGTCGAGCGATACCCAAAGATGAAAGGTTGAAACCGCAAGGTGGATGCCAATTGTCTTTGGAGTATAGCGGCAAACGGGTGAGCAATGCGTGAGTAACCTACCTCTATGTCAAGGATAGCCTAGCGAAAGCAAGGGTAATCCTGGATGTGTCCAGGACTTCACAAGAAGTCCTGGATAAAGGTCCTGCAAAGGTCCGCATAGAGATGGGCTCATGTCCTATCAGCTAGTTGGTAGGGTAATGGCCTACCAAGGCTATTGACGGGTAGGTGGCCTGAGAGGGTGGTCACCCACACGGGGACTGAGACACTGCCCCGACTCCTACGGGAGGCTGCAGTCGAGAATATTTAGCAATGGACGAAAGTCTGACTATGCGACGCCGCGTGAGGGATGAAGTATTTCGGTACGTAAACCTCTTTCGATGGGGAAGAAACTCCCTGTAGTAATACAGGAGCTGACGGTACCCAGAGAAGAAGCCACGGCCAACTCCGTGCCAGCAGCCGCGGTAATACGGGGGTGGCGAGCGTTACTCGGATTTACTGGGTGTAAAGGGCAGGTAGGCGGCTTTGTAAGTTGAAGGTTAAATCCTCTGACTTAATCAGAGAACTGCCTTCAAAACTACATTGCTTGAGGACTGGAGAGGAAAGCGGAATTCCCGGTGTAAGGGTGAAATCTGTAGATATCGGGAGGAACACCAGTGGCGAAAGCGGCTTTCTGGCCAGTTACTGACGCTGAGCTGCGAAAGCTTGGGGAGCAAACAGGATTAGATACCCTGGTAGTCCAAGCCGTAAACGATGAGGACTAGGTGTCGGGGTTTTCTTCGGCGCCGTAAGTTAACACGTTAAGTCCTCCACCTGAAGACTACGACCGCAAGGTTAAAACTCAAAGGAATTGACGGGGGCCCGCACAAGCGGTGGAACATGTGGTTCAATTCGATGCTACGCGAAGAACCTCACCAAGGCTTGACATGCAGGAAGTAGCAAACCGAAAGGGGCGCAACCTGTCAAGTCAGGAGCCTGCACAGGTGCTACATGGCTGTCGTCAGCTCGTGTCGTGAGATGTTGGGTTAAGTCCCGCAACGAGCGTAACCCTCATCTTTAGTTGCCACGTTTGCGGCCGCAAGGCCAAAAGCAGCACTCTAAAGAGACTGCTCGGGATAACCGAGAGGAAGGTGGGGATGACGTCAAGTCAGTATGGCCTTTATGCCTTGGGCTACACACGTGTTACAATGCCCACTACAAAGCGTTGCCAAACCGTAAGGTGGAGCTAATCGCAAAAAAGTGGGCCCAGTTCAGATTGAGGTCTGCAACTCGACCTCATGAAGCCGGAATCGCTAGTAATGGCGGATCAGCTACGCCGCCGTGAATACGTTCCCGGGCCTTGTACACACCGCCCGTCAAGCGATGGGAGCCGAGGGTACCTAAAAACCTTACTTGTTAAGGTCTAGGGTAAAATCGGTGACTGGCGCTAAGTCGTAACAAGGTAGCCGTACCGGAAGGTGCGGCTGGATCACCTCCTTTCTAAAAATCTTTTTGCCTCTTTTAAGATTTTTAGATAGCTAGGAAGGCGTGGAAGTAATTGACTTCCAAAATGCGACTAGCAACAAGTCTGCTGTAAAGCAGACACTTGGCTATCTTAAAAATTTATTGGAGTCTCTTGAGGCGCTCTCAAACAGCGGGCGAGGGATTCCGATTTATTGTGTAAGATGTAAATACAGGGTAATGAATCAGGGCATTACACCGAACTCTTTTCAAAAATTAGAAAAGGGTATTAGTAACTGACTGCACTGTAATTCGGGCCCATAGCTCAGTTGGTTAGAGCACAGCCCTGATAAGACTGGGGTCAGTGGTTCAAGTCCACTTGGGCCCATAAATTTTGCGATAGTGGGAAAGGTTGGTATTTTCGGGGCTGTAGCTCAGTGGGAGAGCACCTGCTTTGCAAGCAGGGGGTCGGGAGTTCAACCCTCCTCAGCTCCAAGATAAAGTGAACTAGATTATATTTGTGCAAGTCACATGCAGAAGAATTATTCCTAAAAAACTTGCACATTATGCTCTTTGACAACTTCATAATAAAGGTAGAACTACAATTTAACCGAGACCATTTTGGTCAAGCTACAAAGAGTCTATGCACGGATGACTTGGTTCGGTGAGGCGATGAAGGACGCGGTAAGCAGCGATATGCTCCGGGTAGCAGCAAACATGCGTTAATCCGGAGATCTCCGAATGGGGTAACCCTTCCGGTGTAACGACCGGAAACCCTGCTATGAATACATAGTAGTAGGGAGCGAACCAGCTGAAGTGAAACATCTAAGTAAGCTGAGGAAGAGAAATCGAATGAGAGTCCCCCAGTAGCGGCGAGCGAAAAGGGATGAGCCTAAACTCATTGTTCCTTCGCAAGGAGAAAACAATGAGGGTTGTCGGGACACCAATGTGGTAGCTTAAGGAATAGCAGAAATGTCTGGAAAGGCATGCCATAGAGAGTGAAAGCCTCGTATGCGAAATTCCAAGAGCGCCTAGGTGTATCCCAAGTACCATGGGACACGGGAAATCCTGTGGGAATCTGGGCAGACCACTGTCTAAGGCTAACTACTCCACCGAGACCGATAGTGTACCAGTACCGTGAGGGAAAGTTGAAAAGAACCCCGGGAGGGGAGTGAAATAGAACCTGAAATCATAGACTCACAAAGCGGTGGGAGGGCTATGTTCATTGGCGTAAGCTGATGATCACGCCTGACCGCGTACCTTTTGCATAATGGTCCGACGAGTTGTTAGTGCAAGCGAGTTTAAGTGGTTGAGTGAAAGCTCACCATGGAGGCGTAGGGAAACCGAGTCCTAACTGGGCGTTTAGCTTGCTCTAACAGACCCGAAGCTGAGTGATCTACCCATGGTCAGGGGGAAGTTCCGGGAAACCGGGATGGACGTCCGAACCCGTGAGCGTTGAAAAACTCTGGGATGAACTGTGGGTAGGAGCGAAAGACTAAACAAACTCAGAAATTGCTGGTTCTCCCCGAAACAATTCTAGGGTTCGCCTTTAGACACTACGTCGTGGGGGTAGAGTGCTGAATGGACTACGGGAGCCCACCGGCTTGCTGAGTCCAACCAAACTCCGAATACCACGGCGACTATCTAAGGAGTAAGACGACGGGGGCCAAGCTCCGTCGTCAAGAGGGAATCAGCCCAGACCACCAGCTAAGGTCCCTAAAAGTAAGCTAAGTTGTAAAGGATGTGGATTCGCGATAACAGCCAGGATGTTGGCTTAGAGGCAGCCATCATTTAAAGAGTGCGTAACAGCTCACTGGCCGAGCGGGTCTGCGCCTAAGATGAGCGGGGATCAAGCTTATTACCGAAGCTGTGGGTATGTCGAGATTTCGGTCTCGATATGCGGTAGGGGAGCATTGTCCAGTTGGCTGAAGCTGTACCGTAAGGAGCAGTGGACACTGGACAAGGGATTATGTCGGAATGAGTAGCGAAAACATCTGCGAGAAACAGATGCACCGAAAGTCGAAGGTTTCCTGGGGAAGGTTAATCCACCTAGGGTTAGTCGTGCCTAAGCTGAGGCCAATCGGCGTAAGCGATGGATGATCTGTTAATATTCAGATACTAGCTTGCTGACGTTAACACTTTTTGGATGACGCAGGAGGACTGGGCTTGCGGGGTGTTGGATGTCCCCGTTCTTGCCCGAGTAATTGGGTGAGGGGACCCTGAGGTTTCCGAGGGGGAAGTTGACCAAGACCACACTGCCGAGAAAAGTCCAAAAAGGAGCCAGCAGGTTACACGTACCGGAATCCGACACAGGTAGACCACCAGAATATGGTAAGGTGCTCGAGATAACCCTCGTTAAGGAACTCGGCAATCTAGCCGCGTAAGTTCGCAATAAGCGGTGCCCCGCTCTGCTAAGGAGATGGGGTCGCAGTGAAGTGGCTCGGATGACTGTTTAGCAAAAACACATCTCTCTGCAAACTCGAAAGAGGACGTATAGGGAGTGACACCTGCCCAGTGCTGGAAGGTTAAGGGGATTCGTCAGTGGGAGTAATCCTGTCGAAGCGATGAACCGAAGCCCCAGTAAACGGCGGCCGTAACTATAACGGTCCTAAGGTAGCGAAATTCCTAGTGGGGTAAGTTCCCACGCGCACGAATGGTGTAACAATCTGAGCGCTGTCTCAACGAGGGACTCGGCGAAATTGTAGTGGCGGTGAAGATGCCGTCTACCCGCATCAAGACGAAAAGACCCCAGAACCTTTACTGCAACCTATCATTGGATTTTGGTTTGACATGTGTAGTATAGGTGGGAGGCGATGAGGCCCGGGCGCTAGTTCGGGCAGAGCCGCAATGTGAAATACCACCCTTGTTTGGCTAAAGTTCTAACTTGCTGGCTTGAATCAGCGGTGAGGACAGTGATAGGCGGGCAGTTTGACTGGGGCGGTTCCCTTCTAAAAAGTAACAAAGGGGCCCAAAGGTTGGCTCAAGCCGGTCGGCAATCGGCTGTGGAGTGTAAGCGCATAAGCCAGCTTGACTGCAAGTCGGACACGACGCGCAGATACGAAAGTAGGGGCTAATGATCCGGTGGTGAAATGTGGAATTGCCATCGCTCAACGGATAATAGGTACTCTGGGGATAACAGGCTTATCGGGCTCGAGAGTTCACATCGACAGCCCGGTTTGGCACCTCGATGTCGGCTCATCCTATCCTGGGGCTGGATAAGGTCCCAAGGGTCCGGCTGTTCGCCGGTTAAAAGGGTACGCGAGCTGGGTTCAGAACGTCGTGAGACAGTTCGGTCTCTATCTGATGTGGGCGTAGGATACCTGAAGAGGAGTTTTCCACAGTACGAGAGGACCTGGAAAAACGGACCGCTGGTGTTCCGGCTGTCCTGCCAAGGGCAAAGGCCGGGTAGCTATGTCCGTACGGGATAAGCGCTGAAAGCATCTAAGTGCTAAGCCCCCCTCAAGACGAGGTATCCCTGGACCGCAAGGTCCTGTAGGCACCCGGTAGACTACCGGGTTGATAGGCGTAAAGTGTAAGACCCGTAAGGGTTTTAGCTTATACGTACTAATCTGCCAATCGGCTTGACCTTTTTTCTCTCGGTTAGTTTGTAGTCATACTTTATTATGAAGTTGTTTAGATTTTGGAGTGCTTATACCGCAGGGGTCCACCCGTTCCCATTCCGAATACGGTAGTTAAGCCCTGCAGGGCCGATGGTAGTGTACTCGTAAGGGTATGTGAGAGTAGGTCGGCGCTCCTTATCAAAAATTTACCCGCTATTTTTATATAGCGGGTTTTCTTTTTGAAAGTAGATTTAGAAAAGCAATTTATTTTTTTAGATATGAAAATAAGGATAATGTAAAATATCTTTCGCACTTTTGATATTGCCAAGCAAATAAAAAAGGCATATCCTCTTAGGTTGAAGATATTATTAACAACCTAAAGGGGTCTGTAAGAGACCCAGGAAGGAGGATACGCCTATGAGTCATCCGG
>JAOAET010000023.1 GCA_026416665.1 Candidatus Omnitrophota bacterium
ATTACAAAAGAAGCCAAAATAATTCCTGCTAAGGTTGTCCTTCTAAAAGAAAGTATAACCGCCAAAAAGAATATTAGGGTAAGGAGAATGTATATGGGCCTCTTCTTATATAAGGCATCAGTAAAACTAAAACAATACAGAATTCCCATTAAAGCAGCAAAAGCTCCTGGATGGCCCATAAATGACTGCATAGTTGGAAAACCAAAGCGAGTATCCGGCATAATTCCTAAAGGTATTAAGAAAAACTTTGGCCAGATTAAACCTAACACACCATAAAGAAAAGTAAATACACCTAACAGATAAAACATTGGCTTAAATTTTTTTAGGTCCTCTGTATTAATTCCCAAATTCAATAAAATATAGAACAATAAAAATCCTTTTATAAAAAGAATATATCCTCCCACTGCTACAGGCCAAGGAACTATCCTATTGATAATATTACTTAAAAAACCAAGAATTGTTAAAAAAAGAAGTGGTATCTCAATACCACCTGTTAGTATTTTTTCCCTTTTATAAAGCTTTCTTGCTAATAACAAAAAGGTAATACAAAAAATACCTAGTTCATCAAGATTAGCTACAATGGGCATTCTGGTAAAATAAGTTAAAACCCCTTGGGAGATTAGGAAAAAAAGGAATATTAAGACTGCTTTCTTTGGAGAAACAAGGAAAAACACTAAATAACATATAACTGTCAAAAGCAATAAAGCAAAAAAAGGAACTTGCACAAAAAAGTGCGAAAAGATAGCTAATAAAACAAACACCAAAAATTTACTCATATTATTTAATCTTCTTCTTTAGACTTATATGCAAACAGAAAAAAGAAACCAAAGTTACTATAATCAAAGTAATACTTATCGCAAATGCTGCTCCGAGTCCGCCCCAACGCGGAATAAAAATTAAAAATAATGGCACGGCAATTACCCAGCGTAAAACCTCAAGAAAAAAGCGCGTTGCTGCTTCATCAATAACATAAAAAAGACCTCCAAAAGGCAAGAAGAAGATAGAGACAAACCAACCAACCAGTAAAATCTGAGTAATCGGAGAAGCCGAGATATATTGTGGTCCGTATAAAAGGTTTATAGCTAAAGGTGAGAAAATGATTAGAAGAATAACAGCGACATTTATAAGCCCTGCTAAAAGAAGTCCTTCTTTACTAAATTGCGCAAAATTCTTTGCTGACTCCACCGCTCGGCAGGCCTTAGGTAAAAACACACTTGCTACTGAGCCAGTCATCACTGAAATTACCATAATAATCTGCTGAGCAGCCGAATAAATACCCACCATATTCATTTCAAGAAAGCGTGTTACAAATAACATATCAAGCCGCGGAAAAAAAGAAGCAAGCACACCTGTGCCAAAAGCCCATTTGCTTAAATGAAAGGTCTTACGTATAGACTCCTTATCCAAACGCCATTGTCTTTTAAGTTTCTTTAGCCAGATGGCTGCCAAACTAAAAAAACCAACCGTCACCGAAGAAACAAAATAAACCCATATTACTTGAGAAAGAGTTACAACCAAATGGCTTATGGACAAAAACAATAAAAGTATAAATATAAGCCCAGTGTAAAAACTATACACAAAAGCAAAACGGCCAAAGTTCTCCTTCTCTTGGAAAATACTGGCAACAGACATAAGGAATGACTGAAACACTCCGCTTACAAGAGCAAACCCTAAAAGCCACTGCACATCTGGCCGTTTAAAAACATAGCGTGCAAGAATAACGGACAAAGGATAAGAAAAAACCACAACTATAAACCCATAGATTAATTTCAGAAATACCGCACTGCGTAAGAATTCGTTTTTTTCCTCTGTTAATGTGCTTGTCTTAGCAAACCGTACATACGAAGTATCAAATGCCTGAGGCAGTAACCACGTAAGAACTGAAACCACAAAGAAGATAGAAAATTTTCCGAAGTTTTCTGGTCCCAGAGTTCGCGCCACAATAACTGAACTTAAAAATGACAAACCTCTTCCTAATCCTGTTCCAAAAAGAACAACCAGATAATCTTTAAAAGTCTTACGCATATTCCTAACTTTAATAAACTCTAACGGCATCCGAAATATTTTTTCGTCTCAGAATACCCCCCATTAAGGCTAAAAACCCTCTAGATGTGCCAAAGAAATAACCCGTATCTTTCTTGTAAATACTCTTCCCAAAATTTAAAACTACCTGCCCTATTAATGACCAAATAAAAGCCGCATAATTAAGAATTGTTTTTTTATGAATATTTTTAAAAAAGAAATATCCTTTATTTATGATAAACATCTTACTTTTTTCAAAATTATTTATTCTCTTAGCATCCTCACTTCTATGTAAAATTCTTATATCAGGAGAGATAATCATTTTGTACTTTCTACCTATACGGTAAGAAAAGTCGTAATCTTCTAAGAAAGCATATCCCTTAAACCATTCATCAAAAAGGAAGTAATCTAAAACTTCTCTCCGGAGGCAAACACAGCAAGTTTTAAAAGATTTTATCTCTGTATCATGAGAAGGGCGAATGACCATAACATGTTCTCCAGAAGGCAAAAGCGACCATTTTTTCCCTTCATACCCTAAGAAAAAGAAAAAACGAACCATCTTCCCTAAAAAATGTTGGGGCTTTCTGTCTACCTCGACTCCTTGAATAGCGAAAATATCAGAATTCCTATCAAACTTTTTAATAAAATTTCTAATAACATCGGGATAAAGAATAACATCATCATCCAAGAAACACACGAATTTAGAATCTTTATTAAGATTTCTTATTCCGATATTTCGTTGATAGGAATTACCTGCTGCTGTATGTAAGAATTTAAAATCAATACCCGAATCTCTAATAATATCCATCAAACTCTTTTTATGTTTTGAGTAGTCAACGCTAGCGTCAACAATAATTAATTCATGGGGTAATTGTTCTTGTTTGATCAATGAGCCAACACAACGACATAGCTCATTCAATCTATCCTTCGTATTAATTATTACTGAGATCATATTTAAAATTCAACAAGGGGATGCACTAAAAATTTCTTGTGTTAGTTAGAATTTATTTCTAAAACATTTGGCCAGAACGCTAACATAAAAATTAATAATCCGTTTTTGTGTCACTTACTTCTTCTTTCCACTTCCTCAAACAGCGCAGGGTTTGCGAAGTCTGCTGGCACCACAAGGTGCGCAGGTTTACCAAAGACGTAATCGCCTTCCTTGTAAAAGCCCTCAGCAATCAGTTCCGAGCAGACAAAGCGCATCTTACTGCTAAATAAACAATGCAAAAATTGACATAACCATTCTGCCACCAAGGCAAGTGGTGTCCAGAAAAACTGCAGGGCGTCATAGGGCAGATTATTCATTGTCGCCCACCACAGCGCCACCTTGTAGCGCTGGCGGTCGGACTGAGCACGCCGGCGCAGGTGCTTTATCTCAAATCCACGCTCTAAATACTCCTTTTTTATATCAACCAGCCGAGCACGGGGAAACCTTGCCTCAATACAAGTCCATCCGCCTAAGCATCCGCAGACGTGTGTCCATTTGCTTTGTTCACCATAACCAGCCCTACGTTGAAACTGCTCAACAGCAGATTTCTGCGTTGCCACCAAAATCACATCACCAATCTTGAAAGAGTCAATTTCAAACATTACACCATATCGTAAATAAACTGCGGGAGAACAAAACTGCGGTTGTTTAATATCACACCAATAATCTGCACATTTTTGGCTACAAGCGGTGCTAAACTTGCCTGCACCACTTGTCTGCGTGTCTTTGCCTCAGTGATAACTAAACAGCAACCGTCAGTTAACCCTGCCAAAATCTGAGCGTCTTTTGTTTCTTTTAAGTTGGGACTGTCCACTAAAACTATCTGATAATGCTCTTTTGCCCATTTGATTACCTCCTGCATCATTGAAGAATCAAGCAAAGTTACAGGATTTAACAGAGATTTTCCTGCGGTAATCACCTGCAAATTCTGTGCTACTTCTTTGACTGCTTTTTCAAAATTGATTTTGCCTTCTAAAATTTCACTTAGTCCGCCTGATTCAGGTATGCGGAAATTTTTGCTCATTGCTGGATTACGCAGGTTGGCGTCAATAACCAGGGTTTTATGTCCTGCAGTTTTTGCCAAGTAAGTGGCTACATTGGCAATGATATTGGTTACTCCTTCTTCAGGCAAGGCACTGGTAAACTGCAGTGCCTTTATCTTTTTATCCCTCATTACCAAAAACAGTTGGTCTGCAAGATTGTGAAACGCTTCTATCTTTGCCTTTTTGGGCACAGCACCTAAATAGGGAATACCTAAAACTGACTCTACTTCACTGGGCGATTTAAACGATTGGTCAAGATACTCAAACAAAAATGCCAGCATTACTGCCAAAAATATCGCCATCAATACTCCTAATATAAAGGTAAGCGGTTTGGGTATCCCTGCGGGTCTTAAAGGATACGACGCCTGTTCTACGATTTTCACTGAGGCAGGACCAATTGCCTCTACATCAGGAAGCGGTTGGCCGTTTAAGTTTTTAATCATCCCAGCAATATTGTCCTGAAGTTGAATAGAGGTAGGATGTTTCTCACCATATTTAAGTTGCATCTCTGCAAGTTGCTGCTGTAAGTCAAAAATAACATAAGAACGGCTGACTACATTAGCCAAGATGGCTGCACCAACAGGGCTATAATCACGCACAGTAATAGTAAAAAGATTTGTATCGCGAATTGGCTCTACTTTGATGTGGCGCTTTAAGTCCTCTACTGCCAAACGGAAAAGAATTCCTCTACGTTGTTCCTCAGGGACTTTAGATAATTTTTTCTGCCATAACTTCGCCTGCCATTTGATAAAAGGTCTTTTTAGTGGTGAGGAAAAATTAACTTCATAATCAAGAGGTCTTTCAAAAAGACCAACTGCCCGCACAGCACGCTCAATCACAGGGTTTGAGTTAACTATCTCACTCTGGGAAAGTGTTACTTCAATATTGCGACTGCCAATTAGTTCACGGTAGTAAGGCGACTCCACTTGTTTTTCTGCGCTAACCATCATTTTGACTTTACCTTCATAAACAGGTGTCTGAAAAAGAAGCCCGATGCCCACTACAATTACCACTGTAAAGAAACTGGTTAGCACCACTGCCTTTTGTCGAAAGATAACCTTAAGGAAATCCCGAAACGTCGCTGTTTGTTCCATACTGCCTCCTTCTGTTTTTTCTTTTAAGTAAATCTGCTTAACTAAAAAGCGCTCTCTGAAACAACCACAATGTCTCCTTGACGAAGCACAAGGTCAGCATTAGAATCACCTGCCATCGCAGCATTGATATTTACCTTTATTGCCTCATAACCTGCTTTGTCTTCTTTCGGACGAAGCACTTTCACCCTACTTGCTGAGCCAAATTTAGTAAAACCACCAGCAACTGAAATTGCTTTAATAACTGTCATATTTTCTTCTAAACTATAAGTGCCTGGTCGGACTACTTCACCGTAGACAAAAAATTTCTTTGAGCGGTTTTCCCGTAAAAACACACTGACCACTGGATACTTCATATATCCTTCAGAAAGCCTCTTCTGAATCTCACTCTGCAGTTCTACCAAAGTTAAACCATTTGCTTTAACTGGCCCAATATATGGAAAGTTAATTGTGCCATCAGGAGCAACCGTCACAGTTACAGCCAGTTTCTCTGGCTGTAACACCGTAATGTCTAAGACATCATCAACCCCAATTCGGTATTCAGTGGATGCCGAGGGCTGTGTCTGAACCAAAGTATCTTTTTTCTCTGCAGAAAAAGCAGGCGCAAGAACACTCCCCACCCAAAAATTGGATAATAAAAACACCATCACCACTACTCTTCTCATCGTCCCTCCTTTTTTTAAGGTAAAACTTTCAAGTAAGAATTATATTTTGGTAATCCACCCCTAAAATTTTTTTGTAATAATGCCAACTTCATCATTTGCTAATGCGCACCTGTGCCTAAAATAACTGCAGGGATAGTTTTTAACAACAGTTTGAAATCCAGCCACAGTGACCAGTTATCAATATACTCTAAGTCCATACGCATCCACTCGTCAAAGTCAACAATGTTGTTACGCCCAGATGTCTGCCAGATACAAGTCATTCCCGGACGCATAGAAAGACGCCTTCTCTGCCAAGGAAGATATTCCTTTACTTCCTGAGGAAGCGGTGGACGCGGTCCAACTAAACTCATCTGTCCAACAAAAACATTCCACAACTGCGGAAGTTCATCTAAGCTGTGTTTGCGTAAAAATCTGCCAATAGGAGTAAGACGCGGGTCATTGATAACCTTGAAAGCAGGTCCTTTCATTTTATTCATTAACTTAAGCGCCCCCTGTTTCTCTTCAGCGTCTTTGACCATTGTGCGAAATTTATACATTGTAAAGATGCGATTGTTTAAACCTACCCTCTTTTGTCTAAAGAACACCGGTCCTTCAGAAGTGGCTTTAATAATAATGGCAATGATAAGGAAAATCGGTGCAAGTATAACTAAAAGCAGTCCTGAGACAACTACGTCAATCAGCCGTTTAAAAATTAGTTGCCAAAATTTATCATCAGGCGTTGATTCAAAAGTAATTAAAGGAAATCCAAATACATCTGTTTGTCTGGCGTGCGATATCTTAAAGTTAAAAAAGTCAATGGCAAAAGAAACACGAATACCTTCAATCTCTGCCAAGTTAACTAACGGCTCAATCTTAGCCAACCAAGAACGCGGAACAATAAAAACCACCTGGTCAATGACATTGTTGTGAATAATATGTTCAAAGTCCTCAAAGGTTCCAATAACCTTTATTCCTGCAATGTATTGGCCTTTACGGTTGTGCTCTTCGTCAATAAAACCGTGAATACGCAAACCCCATTCCTTATTTTGCTGAACAATACGAGCAAATCGCTCTGCGCGCTTGCCTGTTCCTACAATTAAAAGCACACGATAGTTAAAACCTTTGCGTCTGAAAAAGCGGAAAATATTTAAAACAAAAATCTTCTCAAGTATTAAAAAACATGCCCCAAAAACAAAGATACTGCTTAAAAAAGAAGGCGTTATATAAGGTATCTTTAACAAATAGACCGCTGCACTTAATCCCAAAAAGCCCAAAAAGGCAGACCTCATAATAAGAATGATAAAATCCGACCAGCCATAGGTGCGAAAGGATTCATAAACACCCAGTGTCTGTAAAATAATAGCCCAAACAATCAGAAAGGCAGGTAAAAAGCTAAGGTATTCTTTCAGAGAATAAACGTCTATAAATGGGTCGCGCACGTAATAAACTAAAACAAAGGCAATACTTAGCACCACCAAGTCAAACACAGCCATCAAGCGTTTAAATAATCTTATCCGTTCTTTGATCATCTTAGTTTATCGGTAAAAATATTTCCTGATGCTTAAAACCAAGCACTTAACCCCACAGAGGCATAATTGCGTTGATATTGACGGTTCTTTACATTGGAATCCGTCTCAGAATAACTGTAACGGCAAACAACCTTCCAGTTATGCCACAAATCATACTCCAAACCCACACCTGCTCCCTGTAGCGTGTCTTTGATATTAAGAACAGTATATTTGCCCTTACCGTAAAAAGCACTTAACCCTGTGCGCAGACGACTGGTAATTTGCCTGCCCAAAATAATACTTAGTTGGCGATAATTAAAAAGGTCTTGTGTATCTCGGTTTGCGGTATATTCCTGACTGAAACTAAAACTTGCGCGCGTATTGGCATCAAACTCGTTAGTCAAACTGGCATAAAGAGAACGCTTGGTGTAGGTTTTATTATTAAAGGAATCAATAAGATTAAGCCCCAGCCGTGTGTCGCTGTAGAGTTGACTTGAGAAAAAATAACGGGTCCCTAAGGCAAAGAGATGAAAACTAGCATCTTTTCCCGGAGAAAAATCACGGTAAGCAAAATCATAAAGTAAATACGTAAGTATTTTGGAACTAAAGGCATAGTCATATTCGCCACCTATTCGCCATAAGTAAGAATCACTTAAATCGTTTCGATTTACATCGTAAAGTTCTGCCGAAACTCTACTGATAACTAACGATTGCTTGGTTAAGTCATAAGAGTATTCTAAACTTAGGTTGTTACGGTAATAACTGTATCTGCCAGAAGTGCGACCAAATTCATCCTCAAAACTTGATGGCTCATCCGCATAACGAAAACTGTTACGGATATTTATCCGGTTATATTTATCAAACTCTTGAGAAAAACTGCCTTCTGCAGTAAAAGAAGTGTTATCAAAACCACTATAGCGCCAGTAAAGATGATGCGTAAGTCCTAAATCTAAAGATAGGATTCGCAGTTTCTCCTGACGGTTTGCATTAAGATTAATACCGACTGAAGAAACATAATCGCTTTTAGTGTTGTTAGCTGAATAGGTGATATTGTCATCGTAGGACTGATTGACACTGGCTGTTATTTTTAAACCATTGTCCTGGGCAAACAAAAATGGCAGAATTATTTGCTTAACCCCGAAAGAATCTTGATTCCTATTGGACATCTTGGCAGGAAAACTTATAAAGAAAAAAATCAAGCAAAGAAGCTTAAAAGTAATTTTAATTGCCCTAAAAAAAAGACAAAAAGTCCCGTCTCTATTTGGTAGTTTCATAAAAAAGTTTTTAAGTTAGTTTAGGAATAAAACTCTTTCAGAATACAATAGTTATAATATAACATACAACTTCTATTTTTGCAAATATGGAGGTGTTAAAGTAATGTCAAGAGTTTTTCGCACTTTCATATGCAAGGCGCCTCTTAGGTTGCATTGCATTTATGGGTTTTAGTCCTGTGTATTTAATCAACCCGAAAATCCAAAGATTAAGGCTGCGTTCATTCTTAAAGTAACCCTGTA
>JAOAET010000024.1 GCA_026416665.1 Candidatus Omnitrophota bacterium
CTTCCTTCTCGGCTTGTTGGCTCAAGAGATTGCGGTAAAATCCGCAGAACTTTGAATGTCCCATGTGGGGTAGGATAATAAGTTGTTAGTGTAACCTCCTTCTTAGAAAAATCTTGTGCCTCTATCTGTCTAACAAGAAAAGATGAAGAGAGAAGAAATATAATAAGAAAAGTGAGAAAAATATAATTGATTTTAACGATAGTGTATGTTGACCGCCACATATATATGAGAAACATTTTGGCTAAGATTGTAATCAGCTGAATTGTCTTGGTTTCTAAATCTTAATCTAAACTCCTTGCGATTATCTGATATTTCAACAAAACAGTTTACCCAATGAAAATCATGAAGAGTCTCATTTACATAAAAATCATCGTATTCTTCGTAAGGGTAAGTTCGTAAACGTAAGACATCTATTGCTACAATATTAGCCCCCAAAGGTAAATTCTCCGTAACATTTACAAAAGATGTGTAAGTTCCATCTACATTCATTTTATAAACCTTAGCACAAGAATTCTGGGTATAAGATTGTTCTTCCATTAAATTTACCCAACGATTATTATTACGGTACCTTAACAAGTGTAAAGAATCATCATAGTAAAGTAATCCCTCTTGTACTTGGGAACCTGTGGGGCAGGCGGTAGGTTCTAACTCTAAGTTTTGATAAACTCCGTATGGTGTAGGATAATAGGTATTAACAGAGAATTTCTCTTCCTTACCGTAAGCTTTACAACTAGCAACAAATACAAGGATTGTTGAAACAACTAACCAAACTGTTGTGCTGTTGTGCGTTTAACTTGCATCAAAAACCTTCATTCAACAAAATCAGGTTAGCTTTATTTTTTATACACTTCTTTGCAGACATTAACAAAACTTGTGAAAACCAAAATCAGAATTTTCTGAAAGACTAATAACCCCTTTTCTTCTTTTAAAAAATCTTTATTTATTTTTTAATTTTGGAATTCTTCTAAGCTATTTTTTTTCTAAGAGTATTCATTGCTTTAATTACCATAAAAAGGGCAAAGGCAACAATTAGAAAATCAAGTAAGTTATTAATAAATTGTCCGTAATTAATAGTAACTGCAGGACTATCTATGGCAGCTTTTCTTAGAACAATTTTAAGGTCTTTAAAATCAACTCCGCCCAGTAAAAGCCCAATGGGTGGCATAATAATATCATTGACCAGAGAACTAACGATCTTACCAAAGGAAGCACCGATAATAATACCTACTGCCATATCCACAGCATTACCCTTTACTGCAAATTCCCGAAACTCCTTAAGCAAAGACATTACTACCTCCTTTTTAAATAAATCTTTTAAATTTACCTTGTTATTCTAAATTAACAGCAAAAACTTCTCGCTATGAAAGTATTCCAAAATTCTATTCTAAGAAAATGGCTGACCTTTTTCTGTATTTATGAGGATTAATTCTAAAGCTTCTTTAAAATTATTATATTAATAAATTTACTATAAAACGAGAAAATATACTTGGCAATAATTTCATAGTTACTTTTATAAATTAAAAACTACAATTTTCACTGCACTCATAACTTTCGTCTGTCTTTTAAGCTTACTATCAAGAAAATTATACTTGGTATGTTCTATGCTCATAGTCAAAATAACATCTACTTTGTTCAATTTATGAGTTATAATATTGTTATGAGAATATGGGATATCCCACCTAAAAGGTTATGCAACAGACACCTCTTAGGTGAACACCGCGAGCTACATGCCATCTGGTCAATTCTAACTAATAACAAGAAAGGTTATAGCCATCATCCTGAGACTATGCGTTGGAAAGGAAAACTGGCTGCTTTGTATATTCGTCATACAAAGTTAGTGAAAGAGATGCTCCATCGAGGTTATTGCCACTTAAGTCCACTTAATCAAAGTCTTTCTTGCGGGGGAAAAAAACAAACTAAATTTGTTGACACTATTGCTCAACAAAGAAATATCTTGCGCCATAAAAAATGTAACTGCAGAATTTAACCACTCTCAAAACTGCGCTAAAACTTTTAAAAGAAATTTATCTTAAACAAAGTTATCGTAGAAATTTATAATTTAAATTTTCAAACTAGATTTTAAAACTAGGCAGATTAAGTATTGATCTTTATTTTTGTTTTTATAAGAGGCAATTAAAAATATAAAGAGTGTAAATAGAAAATACCTCTGTCAAAATTATGCTTTATCTTTTCTTTTATTTTCCTTAGTAAATATTCGGATATTAAATTGTCTTTAAAGAATTTAACTATATTAATTGTTAAAATCTAAAGCTGGTTTTATTCCGATAATACTAAATAATAAATCTTTGCTTTTTATCTTCTCAACAATCCTTACCTCTTTAATCTTTCGCGAAATAAAGAAAACTACACTAAAACGTAAGATACTAGATAAAAAAAACAAACTTAATAGTCGATAACTAAATATCTGGGGCAAGATATTTGCCAAATACCCACCAAGGACTGCACCTAAACACGTTGCTACCCCAGAGAAAAAATTAAAATAGGCAATACATCGGGTTCTTTTTTCAGGTTTTACCGCATCATAAATAAAGTTAACTGCGCACAAATTAAAGCCTGACCAAGCAAAACCAGAAAGTATCTGTATAAAAATTAAGTAAATTGGATTGTGATTAATAATCCACCACAAGGGAAGGCTAGCAATAAATAAAGAAGTAAATTTCAAAATTTTTAGATTACCGAAATGATCAGCATGTCTGCCCCAACGGTCAATAGTAAAGATATGTGCGACAGTGACTGTAGTAACCAGCACTGTATAAGTAAGATAATTAAATTTAAGGTCCCTTAGCATAAATACGGAGAAAAAAGGTGCAGCGACATTTACGCTAAAATGTAGTCCTGCTACAAAAATTACAAATTTTAAAAAATTTGACTGGTGAAAACGCCTGATAAAATCCCAGAAACTAAAGTAATCTTCTTTTGTGATACGTAAAGGTGGTTCATACATCTTAGTTAAGAACCACCACGAAATAAGACGACTAACAAAAGCTATAATAAAAATCACCAAAAAACCTTTCAAGATATCTTTTTTGAAAAGCTGTAATATTGTACCAGCTGAAAAGGCAGCAATAATCGTTACTATCCCTAACATCTTGTTACGCCAACCAAAATATCTTCCCCGCATCTTAGGCGGTATATAGTCAGACATTAAGGATGCCCATGCCGGTCCAGCAAAGGCGTTAAAAGCAGTAAAAAAGGTTACAAAAATTATTAGATAAGTGACTGCATTATCCTGAAATAAATAGGGAATAAGAATAATTGGCACAGCCATTAAGGCATGGAGTAGAACAAAACTTACTATAACTTTTTTACGACTTCCTTGAAGTTCAGTAAAATCCGGAGATTTAAGTTGCATCAACGCCGCAAAAAAATTAGGCAGGGCATTAAGAATACCTATTTGTCTAACTGAGGCTTTTAAAGCAAGAGCGTATGGTGTTATGTAATCTGTAGTCATTCCTGTCATTATAGAGGCAAAAATTCCATCTAAAAAAGATACCTTTAGACTTTTTTTAATTCTTTTTTTCTCAGCCATACTTTAATCCTAAACACATTAAAATTATTCCATCTCCGTTATGTTTAAAATTCATATTTTTAAATAATCACTTTTGTTTCTTTTTTAGAACATTTGATATTCATCAAAAATTTTTCTGCTCTTGGTGGCGTTACGTTATAAAAAGTATATCTAAAATTCAACTTTAGGAACCCGACGGGCTTCTGTCTCTACTTCAAAATAAACAGCAGGCTTATCTAAATTTCTACGTTTGGCAAAAAAACTGCCAAATACACTGCGAATATAAGTGTTAAATGTTCGTACTGCCTCATTATACCGCATTCTTTCTACTGCAATTCTATTTTCTGTTCCCTCTAATTGTGCTTGCAGAGCCAAGAAGTTCTGATTTGCCTTTAAATCAGGATAGTTTTCTACTACTACCATTAATCTTGACAAGGCAGAACCCATTGCTTTAGAATTTTCTATTTTCTCCTGAATGGTCTGTGCCTTTGCCCACTGGCTACGCAACTCAGTAATCTGAGTAAATAATTCTCTTTCGTGCTGGGCATAACCTTTTACAGTATTAACCAGGTTTGGAATAAGGTCATTTCTTCTTTGTAGTTGGTTTTCTACTTGTGCCCAGGCAGCTTTTACCTGTTCATCTAAGCTTACAACGTAATTAAGCCCCTTAATATACCAACTTATTAGCCCTATTCCTAAAATCCCTACTACTAACAAAATAATCCAAACTTTTTTCATTTTTTTCCTCCTTACCACTTTCCAGTTGCACCACCCCCACCACTTCTTCCTCCACCGAATCCACCAAAACCACCACCAAAACCACCGCCACCCAAACCACCACCAAATCCACCATTACCATACCAATGTCTATTCCGCAGAGGATAGGTAAAAAATATTATTGGAACAAAATAAAAAAGAATAATGACTAGTACAATCACCAAAAACTCTATCTTAGCAAAAATCAACTCTGGCTCATTTTCCCGTTTAGAAGTAATAGAATCTTCAAGAGCACTAAGTTCTACTTTATACTCTTGTGCAATTAATTGCATAATTTTTAAAGCACCGAAGAGAATTCCTTTAGAGTAATTCTGTTTTTGAAAATAAGGGATGATTGTTTCTTGAATTATACGATGACTAACTACATCAGGAATTACTGCTTCTAAACCATACCCTATTTCTATGCGCAGCTTTCTATCATCTAATGCTACCAGTAAAAGTACACCATTGTCTTTACCTTTTTTGCCAATTCCCCATTTTTCAAATAATTTTACTGCATATGTCTCAATATCTTGACCAGCTGTAGTTCTTATAGTAACTACTGCAATCTGAGCAGTGGTTTTCTCCTCCAACTGGTTGGCAAATTTTTCGATAAGCGCAGTATCTTCTGCTGATATAACATCAGCAAAGTCATTAACATAACCTTGAGGATTAGGATAACTTACCTCTTTTGCCCCCAATTTGAGAGGACAAATTAGTAAGATAAATAAACATAAGGCTTTTTTCATAATATACTGAGCAACCATTAGAGAGTATCTACTATCCCAGCTAATTTCTGAATTTCTTCAATATATCGCTCTAAATAATACAGCGACTTCTTACCTAATTCTTTCTGCTTATTTAATATTGCCAAAAATATTTTATCATCCAGATTAAAATTTTCAGAAAGGGTTTTAATTATTCCAAACCTATCTTTTGGTGGTATGCTATTAAAATCTTTTAGCTTAAGTATACCTCTGAATACTGGGATAAGTACTGTCAATGACTGTTTAAGCAAATTGATAATACCCTTCTTCTCTAAACCCATCTCTAAATAAGCCTGACGAATATGAATGAGTTTGCCTTTTATTTGTTCCTCTACTTCTAAACGCAAATGTTCTCTTTTTACTTGAACTGATTCCAAAACATCTTCGCCATAGAGCAAGATATGATAATCTTTCATCTGTAAGAATTCCAAAGGAAACACATCTTGTGAACTTTTAATGTGTTCTCTTGTCAAAAATAAAGGAGCAGGAATACCTTTTCTTAATCCTTCTCTTATTATAGGAAGACTGTCTCTGAGGTGGCTGAAACTTAGCTTACCTAAGACAACACATAAGTTTATTTCGGATTCCCTGAAATCAAAGTTTTCCTCAACAATAGCCCCGTATGCAAATAAAGAAACAACGTTTTCAGAATGCAAAGAACAAATTTTTTCCAAATATCTTGCTAATAAATTTCTAACTCTCCAAGGTAAATGTCTTAAATTTTCAAATTCCATTTTTCTGCCTTTTTTAAAGGTTTCTGTTAATCTAATGGTATAATTTTTATAGAGATTTCTTTTAGTAGAAAAGATTAATCAGCAGAAAGTTATGTTTCTTCTTAAAAGAAAATATTTAATTTTAAAGTATCTATGATGTAATCCGAAAGCTCTCAATAATTTGATAAGGAACTAAAAACTGATTGTAAAAGTCAATTTGTCTTTAATAAGAATTATGGTAAAAGTGTATTAAATTTTCTTAAAATCTACCTGATACTACCTATAGAATATGCTTCAGTAGTTCGCCGTTCTAAAGCAATACGCCTACTAGCAATAATCTGCCCCTGATATTCTACTTCTACTATTAAAGCCCCTTCACCAGAATATAAACCATGCCGTATTGGCGTATTAATTCTGTTCGCCCCTAAGTTAAGTGTATGGTTAATAAGAGAAACATAGGGATTTCTGGTTCGGGAAGAATCTTCTCGGGTGCCTAAAACATAAATATTAAACCCTGGTAGTGTTAAAGAATTATTTATAATTGCCATTTGAATCTCACAATTATGTCCTACGACAACAGAGGCAGGATTTAATCTTACATCTGGTATACTTATGTTTAATCTGCGAATATTTAGCTGAACAGATTTTGTAGCTGTTCTTGCTTTCTCATTGGTGGCCACTAAAGTGTACACAATTGTTCCTACAGAAATAGAAGAAGGTATTTCTAAAGAATAAGTTCCTATTAAATCACTTGTTCGGACATTGATATTTGGGCCAGCACCGCTTGCCTTTGAAATAGTAATAGAACTAATCCTACTTCCACCGCTACCTGGCTCAACAGCCCAACGTAAAACCACGTTCCTGGTGGGAACAACTAACTGTGGTGAACCTGCTATAAAAAGCGCTGAAGGAATAACAGAAAAATTACGTATCTGTGGTTCGTCTGATATATTCACTATCGTATCCCGCGGAATCCTCTCAGAAGTAGGCACCTGTGGCGTTGGTATAGACTGAGAAGAAGTATTGCTAACAGGTGTAAATTTTTTTTGTTCAGCACCAAAACCATTACTTAATTCTATTACCATTAAAGATACAACTAACACTATACTACATTTTACCCTCCTTCTTTGTTTCATCTTTCCTCCCTTCTAATTGTTGGTCTCACTACAAAATTATTTTTTCAGAAATTGACTTATAAAGCATTCTCTAAAATTTATTTTAATTTTAGTTTAAGGTTTATATACCTTGTGATTATCGTACCTTAATGACTCTGGCTCACCCTGAAGATTTTGTCGGTCAACAAAAATCTCAATTTTAGTAAAAGGTGGTCTTGTTATAGTATGTTCATAAAAATAACCAGGATACATTACTCCAAAACCAGCGCTTTCTTGTTTTAATACACTATTTTTTCTCAAATCTATAACTATCCATTCAATTAATACATTGTTAAGCACTTTAGTACCTTCGTTTCTGACCTTAACAGTTATATTATAGGTATCGTGAGTATAAAATTTTTGATTAGCGGGTGATTCTACACATAACTGCAAATCCACTTCTGGGGGATCAATGTTAAACCATCCGTCACTTTCATCTTTAGTTTTACCATCACTACTTACTATTTCTGCTTTATACGAACCCACTGGAATATTTTTAGGAATACTCCACTGGAATATCTGATTTTCTGAAGAACAACGATACAAACTAATTCGTCTCTGGTCATTCTTAAGCGCTACCTCTACATCTGTGTGTGGCCCACTCCATTGCCATTGAAATATAATTTTTTCTCCAATCTTATAAATTTGACCACCATTTGGTGAGATTAAGTTGACACTTTGAGCAACCGCTTTTTCTTCTCTTTTTTTGTGAAGTCCTTTATGGGTATCTTGAGAACCTTCTTCCCTAACTTCTGAGACAATAACTATCCTAGGTGTAAGATTGGCACTAAGTATATTGTTAGATTCATTTTCTTCTTTTATTCGCTGATTAAAATCAACTTCCATTGTTACCATAACGGCTTTATCTAAAATAATATCGGAAGTAAATATTATTTCTCCTTCTGGTCGTAAAAGTTTCTTAAAAGGGTCAATCACCTCAAACGAATAATCCTTAGTATTTAAGCCATAAGTTAATTTGATTCTTGAATTGGTATATCCTGATATATCTGGTATTCCTTTAGTTTTATTTTTTATTTTAAAAACAATTCGGTTCTGATTATCCAAGTATACCTTCTCTATTATAAAATCAGGAAAAACCGTTTTGACTCTGTCATCAAATGCGGTTTTATTTGTCAAAGACCCAGAGTTAGTTTCTTTATCAAACACTTTCTGCTTTTCCAGCTGAATGAGTTGAGCAATAGACAAAGAATTAAAAATAATGAAATATACGATTAAAGTTAATAAGATTTTGACTAACATACACAGCCTTTCTTAAGATTTAACTCTCACAGTTAAATCTTACAATATAAAATGACTTTTAGTTATAATAAAAAATTTTTTTAAAAACATACTACACTATAGGAATATAGAATTACATCTTTCTTATTTTGTTTAACGACAGCATCCCTTGTTTTTCACTATGAGACAAATTAATAGAGATGGACTCAGACTGCAGTCTGCTATAGACCACATAAAAGGGTTGGTAATTTATAGTAAGGAATACTGAATCTAAATGAGAAAAACGGACAGGAACTGAAATACTCACAAACAGAAACGAAATGATTGACAAAATAGATTTGGGCATTTTCTCATTCCTTTTCTAATATTTTACTGCTAATTTTATCCTAAACAAGAATAATTTACATTAGTTTGCTTTCTATAACCATGTTAATTCTTAATCAATTTATCTATATTATCAATTTTGATGACTGCCAAAGTCTCAGGTATTAACAAATATAGGTTATTTCGAAAGATTTTAATTTTTACATTAGGTATTTTAAGGAAATCAATCGCTTTCTGTTGAGATATAAAGCCTATTGTTGAAGCCGTAGTGTAAAATAATTTTTCTGAGTTAGCAAACTCAACATTTTTAATTTCTTCTTTGTGTTTTAATATCAGTTCTACATCCTTCTGCTGAGGCAAAATTTTTATAATTAATTTCCCTAAAGCAACATAAGTATTCCTACCATCACCACAAACATCGTTAATTATTTCTTTGGTAGAAAATATCTTTTCTATTCTGCCCCCTTTATCATTTTCGATCAACAGATATAAATCATTGGTATTGGTGGTAGAATTATATCCCACAAGGTATAATCCAGCACCTTTAGTGGAAAATAATCTTGTTTCTTTAAAAGGTATCTTCAACATAGGAATAAACTCTAAGTATTTCTTTGAATCTGACACAATAAGCATACCCAGCGCCTCTTTACTGGCAACAATGAATTCTGCTGTATCCAAAAAGGCAAAATCTTGATATTCAGTGTCCAGAATAAAAAGTTGTTTCCTTAAAGGGTTTAACAATAACTTATTTGTTATCCCTATCCAAGGTTGACCGTTTTTATCCACATCAAAAATAACTTTTTTTTGCGAATCAAATTTCACCGAAGAATTAGGAACAACCCACTCTAAGGTTAATTTTTCTAATTCAGAAATAACTGTTGGTGACAGTTGAAGCGGTTCTTTAGCAAAAGTAAAAGAAATTATGGTCTGAAATAGTAACAATAAAATTATCCAAAATAAGATTAAATTTCTCATTGGATCTGTTCCACCTGTTTATAAGCAGAAAAGAATTTACTGAGAAGACCACCCACCACCGGTAATTTTTCTAAAGATTCCCTTGTTAACGCAAGTTGGGATTCTTTCTCTATATACCACTGTGCGTCTTTGGTAATCGCAAAAGATTTATCAACCAACTCTTTCCACTTGGCCTCATTATTTAAAGCCAATTTCACTTCATCCAAAAACCTCATTACCGGTTCAACTACCGTCTCATTCATTAATTTGCCTACTGATAATGCCTTCTCCAATTTATCGAAAGGCAAACCGCTTTTTTCCGATACTATGTCTAGCACAGAGCTACTTATTTCTTCGCTATTCCATCTCTGTATCTTCTCACAGATTGCTTTAAAGCTATCTTCTATCTGGGCTGGCTGTTTTGCTGTTTCTAACATCATTAAACTGACCGGATATTTTTGTTTAAATTGATAAGAAATTTTAAGATTATTTGGGGAAGCTGTTGTATTTGTATTAGACAGATTTGAAACTTGCGATAACTTTATCTGGCCTAAAATATCTTTCTTGTCTGACGAAATCTTTTCTTTTTCCTGCTGCTTTCTAGACTTTATATAATCATTTTTCTGGTATTTTGCAACAACTTCCGAATAAATGGTCTGCAAAATTATTTCAAGTTCTTCTAAATTGTTCGGTAAGTTTTTATTTTGTGAAATTATTTTCTCAAAATCCTCAAGAGCCTTTTCACCGTGTTTGCTGAATAGTTGTCTTTTGTAGTCCGCAATTTTTCTATCAAACTCTATCTTTCTATCCAGTAAATCTTTTCTCCCAGATAATCCATCTGAAGCAGAAAATCTACAACATACGCAACGGGTCATCCGTTGCCAATTAACGTCATCAACTAACGTGCTTCTTCTGGCAATCTCGCAAGAATTAATATCTGAATACCTTCCAACATAACGACTAGCTGAATAAAAATCTTCCGCACCTTTTACATTCGTTGCCATCCAACTTGTATATTCTGACTGATCTATACAATATTCGTTGCAATCTTGTTGGGCGAAAACTGTATTACCAAGGTAAATTGCTTTTATTGCTAAAAGAACAATTATAATTTTTCTAGTTAATCTCGAAATAGTATTCATACCTAAAATCCTTATCTTCATCAAATACAATGTTTTTAAACGCCTGAGATGCTTGTTTAACCGCATCCTCAAAATTACTTGTATAATAAATAAAATCGAGTTTATTTTGAATAAATTCTTTTATTCGAATAATTACCCTCGGATAGGATTCATAGTTAATTTCTCCTTTAATAAAGATAAATGATGGCCAAAAATAGATTCGGTTATCTTCTTGAGCCTGATATAATTCTAACCATCTGCTTTCAAAATACCTACCATCGAAATAAACAGGGATACGTTCAAAATTATCAATATTCCTCTTGATTAAAGCAGCATCTTTACCACTTAACTTCAACGAAAATAAAGGATTTTTAAGATACATTTTCTCTGAGTTGTCTATTTCAAAACGTGGAAATGGTTCCAACTTACCGCTTATTTTACTTTCTGGAATCTTTTTTAATAGTAACCATTTACCCTTTATCATCTTTCTTTTTTTAATATCTTCTAACATCTGCTTTTTTTGTATATTCTGCTCGATTAACTTAGAAACATCTTCTTCTTGAAAAAGACCTTGTTCTGTAATCAACTGTCTATATTTTGTTAAATTATCTATAGCATTCTGATAATAATCTAATTTGCTATATAATATTGCCAAGTTATAATATATTTGTGGCCAATTCGGAGAAAGTGCCTTTGCCTTCTCGAAATTATCAACTGCGGATATAAAGTCTTCTCTTTTACTTGCCTCTCTAAGAAGATCGATGGCATAGTCAAAATACTTTTGGGGATTGTTTTCTAAAACTTCAAACTCTATCCCTAGTCTTACTGAATTATCGCTGTTGTTAAGAACAACCTGCAAGGTGCGCTTCTGGGCTTCTCTTAAAATTTCCATACTATATGTTGAATCTGGTAAGGAATTAATCAACCAGATAAATTCCTGCTCAAGTAAAGAAGAATTATTACCAGATAATTTATGATTGGCGAAAGTAATAATTATGTCTTTTTCTTTTAATCCTGCTTTATCAGCACTTGAGCCGGCAATAACCTTCTTTACGAAAATGACATTCTCAATCGGCGTTGATGGTTCTATACCGGTCTCTGCCTTAGCAGTGAATTTATTTATAGAACAAAAAATTAATAACCCCAAAAATATTAATTTCTTGTTGCTGTTAAATAAAACTTTAATAGTGACAAACATAACTTAGAGCAAGAGCCTTAACATAAGTATCTATGTTTTTACAAGCAGGACCTATTTAATACTTACAAAAATCTAACCTAAGCCTTGTTTTTTATAGCAAACAGAATAAGTACAAAAATAATAACTAATATACTGATAATTACCCAATGATTTAATCCTGTAACATCCATCAAAGAAATGTTACCCCAGTTTTTCCAACTCAGGACAGATTTTTTAAGAAGAGGATAAACTTCTGCAAATAATGCTGCTCCGGAAAGCATGCCTAAAATAACCCAAAGGGCATGGAAGCGACCTTCGCCAAGCGCTCCTAAAGAAGTCCCTGGACAAAATCCACCTAGGGCCCAGCCACAACCGAACAGAAGACTTCCAATTAAGACTGCTCCTAGATTCATCGCCTTATGCTTAAAGGTAATGGCTATACCAACGTCCTTGAAAAAATAAATGCCAATCATACCCACAATCACTGCGGAAAGCATTACTTTAAGTATAGTCATATCCTTAAGAAGTAAGAAAGAAATTTGTTTTTCAAATCGAAGAACTCTTGACTTCTGTAAGAGAAAGCCGAACACAACACCTGTTGCTAAACCAATTAATTGCTCTCTCATGATTACCTCCTACTTTCTATAAATAACTCTGGCAACCAAAAATCCACCTAACCAGAATAACGCCACTGCCATAAAACCGCTTACTGACAATTGCATCATTCCACTTAAACCGTGTCCTGTAGGGCAACCATCGGCAAAACGAGCCCCAAACATCGTAAGCATTCCCCCTAAAAAACCTAATAAGGCCCTTACCCATGGATTTGGGCCGAAGTATTCTTTCCAAATTCCAGGAACCCACTCTATTTTGAAACTTTTATCCAATAGAGAAGAAATCAAAGCCCCTAAAAAAACTCCTAAAACAACCATAAACTGCCAATCAATTTTTATCTTTTCCTTTTGAAAGTATTCATTCTGCGCTACATGTTGAGGCATAACCATATTTTCAAGAAAACCCACTGCCCGTACAAAAGTAGTTGATGCACCTAAAAAGTTTGTCTTACCCAATATCTGTGTCGTTGCTAGAACCGATACAACAGCAAGTATGCCTATTAACATTCCAACTAAATAAGGATTCCAACCATTTTTTTTATTCATCTGCAACACCTCCTTTCATAAAAATTGATTATAATTATAATCTTTGTTTTAGTATCAGTATCTAAATAAGTAGTTGTATTAGCAATATCTTTTTTAAAAAGTCAAATATTAGTTACAATTGTATCTATGTGTCTTATGGTTATGGGAGAGGTAATTTATTTATGCTTTAAACTGCATTTTCAACAGGGTGTATAGTTATATTCCCAAATGAATTCAGAGACTGTTGTTTGCAGTTTAAATTGATATTTATCTACCAATACTACCTGTTATAATTATTTTTATTGATGTAAGTTGTTACAGAAAATCTCTTAAACGACTAAAAATAAATCATTAATAGAATATTTATCCAAACCTAAAATAGAACTTTATTTTACGGTTTGTATTTATTTTAAACGCAACAAATTTCTTTGTATTATATTTTTCCTAAAAACATTAGAATCCCTATTCCTACAAACAACGTGGCCCCAACATATCTTACTATCTCTGGTTTTAGGTATTTACCCAAAATAACTCCTATTAACACAGAGAATGCAGTAACAATTAGATATGCTGACACAGAGCCAAGCCATACACTTAGAGGATTCTTTGACTTTGCAGACATGCCAATTCCTACTAACTGAGTTTTGTCCGCAAGCTCTGCAATAAATATCATTACAAACGTAGTTCCAAAAACTTTCCAATCCATAAATAATTCTCCTTTTTTAAAAAGTTTTTGTTAACTTAATATGATTTATTAGC
>JAOAET010000014.1 GCA_026416665.1 Candidatus Omnitrophota bacterium
TGAATGTACCGTCTATTTGGATATCAATCTTTTGTGCGGCGGTAAAAGGAACATTTGTCATATTAACATACCGCTCCCCCGCTCCAGGACTGCCAAAAAAACTCGTGTTAGCGTTGTTTATATAAGCGACTATCCCGTTCCATTTACTTGCCTGTGGCCATTTCTCAAGATAAGGACCGTCCCAACCCGTAAGGCTTGCATTTTGATTAATAAAACCCACTTGTGCACACTCTGTTGGTGTTGAACAACTGGCAGGCCAAACCCCTATGTCAGAATAAAACGCCATGGCTGCGGTCTTAATACTGTTAAAATCAGATAAGGCACCTGAGATTTTTGCTTTTTCTACAGCTTTGAAGGCATTAGGAGCTACTACCGCTGCTAAAATTGCGATAATGGCAATAACTACAATTAACTCAATTAACGTAAAACCCACTTCTTTAATTCTCATTAGTTTCCTCCTTTTTTAACCTAACTTTATCTAAAAAGCTTTTTATTCAAAAAAAAATACCACCTCCTTTCTTTTTATATTATAAGTTAGTTTAATAAACTTGTCAATTTTTTTATCCTTCAACATCAAGAGTAACTCGCATTACCTCCTCTGGGGTTGTTAATCCCCCTAAAAGTTTCTGCAATGCTGCTTGCCGCAAGGTTATTAGACCATCTTTTATGGCCAACTCTCTAATTACATCTGCTGACTCTTTTTTTAAAACCGCCTCTTGAATAGTAGGAGTAACTTTTAATAATTCGTAGATACCTGTTCTCCCCTTATACCCTGTTTGATTACAAACCTTGCAACCTCTTCCTTTCATAAAAGTAACAGGCTTATTAATATAACTATCAAGACCCAAGCTTTTTAATAATTCTGGTTTAGGCTCATAAGATTCTTTACATTTATCACATACCTTTCGTAATAATCGCTGAGCCAAAACGCCCAAAATTGAGGAAGAAATAAGGAATGGCTCTACTCCCATATTCATTAACCGTGTAAACGCAGACGGTGAATCATTGGTATGGAGTGTAGAAAAAACCATATGACCAGTCAAAGCTGCTTGTACAGCAATCTCAGCTGTCTCTAAATCGCGTATTTCTCCTACCATAATAATATCCGGATCTTGTCGTAAAAACGACCTTAAAGCTGTAGCAAAAGTAAGCCCGGCAACAGGATTTACTTGCACCTGACGCATTCCAGGGAATTGATATTCTACAGGGTCTTCAACAGTCATGATATTGACATCCTCTTTATTAAGTAACTGTAAAGCAGAGTACAGTGTGGTGGTTTTTCCACTTCCAGTAGGACCAGTTACCAGAAGAATACCATAGGGTGAAGAAATTAATTCTTTAAAAGTAGCTAAAGTCTGCGGAGGAAATCCTAGCGACTCCAGCCCCAGAACAAGTCCACTTTTATCTAGAATTCTTAAAACAATATTTTCTCCGTGCACAGTAGGACAGGTAGAGACACGAAAGTCTATATCTTTAGAACCAATCTTCATCATGATTCTTCCATCTTGTGGCAGACGTTTTTCCGCAATATCTAACCCCGCCATAATTTTAAAGCGTGAAGTTATGGCGCTAGCTAAATCTTTAGGAAGCGCGGGTTGTCTATGAAGCATTCCATCTATACGATAACGCACATTAAGGACATTTTCTTCAGGTTCAATATGGATATCCGATGCCTTGTTTTGTACAGCTTGAATAATCAAATAATTTACAATTTTTATTATTGGCGCCTCTTCTCCTAATTTATCCGCCTCAACTAACTTATTTTTATCAATAGAAGAAACTATCTCTTGTAAACTGCCTGTAGGGCCATAATACTGATCCTGCGCCTTGCGTATTTCAATCTCATCACAAGACACCGGTTCAACATTCAGCTTTGTTAACCTTTGAATTTCGTCTATTACATAAACATTTGTAGGGTCAACCATAGCTACCGTAAGAGTGCTCTCTACTATAAATACAGGCATTATTTTATATTTGCGTGCAAAAAATTCGGGTATTAACCGGATTACTTCTGGTTCAATAATATAACTTGAGAGATTAAAAGCGGTAATACCCTTTTGCATATTAAGACATTTTTCGACAGCCTCTCGACTTGCCCAACCACGGCGCACAATAATCTCCCCAAGTTTTCCCCCTGACATCTTCTGTTCCATTAAGGCCTCATTAAGTTGTGAGGGGGTAATTAGACCTTTTTCAATAAGAAGCTCTCCTATCTTCTTTGGAATTTCTCCCATTTTTCCCTCATTTATCAATTACCACAAATTTTCTTTTAACCATTGATCTATCTTTTCCATTCTATCTAACCAAGAACTAACCTCTTCATTTTTTGAACGCCTTTGCCTAGAAGTTTGTATTTCATTACTGGCTGGTTTCTTTAGCGTTTTTTTATAAACAATTTCCTGTTGTAATTTTCTTTCACTCTTCTTTTGGACTGGTTGTATTATTTCCTTTTCCTGTTGTTTATTTAGCTTTTGACTTAGTTTATCTTCTTCTCTTTTTTCTTGACCGGTTTGTAGCAATTTAATATCTTTACTTTTTTGTTGTTGAGCAAGACGTTGTATTTCTTTCTCATATAACTGTTCACGCCTCTGACGAAATAATTCTTCTTCTCTAATCTGCTTTTGCCTTTGTTGCTCTTCTTTCTCCTTTTGTCGTCTTAATCGTTCTTCCTCTTGTAAACGTTTTTTTCTTTCTTGTTGTTGAATACGGAATTCTGCTTGGGAAGATGTATATTTGACTTTTTCTTCTTCAGGTTTACTCACTAATTGTTCTTTTTTTTGCTGTTGAGGTATATTATTTTCAACTTCCTTTATCTTGACTTTTTCTTCTTGCTTATTCTTTGGTTCATATTCTTTTTTTTGTTCCGTCTTTGTAAGCTGCTTGTATCTCTCATCCTGCTCTAATTTCCTCTTTGCCAACATCTCTTGCCTTTGCGCCTGTCTTTGAGCTTTTAACTGCTCAATTCTGCCCTCTTTTTCCTGTCTTCTCATAACTAGCTGTTTAAGTTTTTCTTTACGCTGTTGCCTCTGTTGTGCCAATAACTGCTTGCGCCTATTATTCTCTTCACGAACCTGCTGTTGCTTCTCTTGCTTTTTTTTATCCACTGCATCTTCTATCTTTAGTTTCTGTTTGGATTTTTCCTGTTTATTTAAAAGCGCATTCCTACTTTTTCTTTCCTCTATTTGAACTTGTAACTTTTTCCGTTGATTAACTAAATTTTTATAATATTGTTGTAAATCCGAAACCTCCCTTTCCTGTTGTTGTATTGTTTTTTCTAAGTTCCTGATACGTTCACTCAATTCGTCATATTTAGGTACCTCTGCCAGAGACAAGGAATCTATAAAAAAACAATTCACTAGACTAAAAATTCCCATTACTAATAAACGCCTTTTCATTCTTATTCCCTTCTTAACTTAATAAGAAACTGTCCCTTGCAAAACACCTTGATGTTGTTGCCTTAAGGTTTTTAAAAAACTTTCTTCTGTCTCTAAATTCCTCTCTAAATCTTTCATCTGAATTGCCAGACTTTCTTGTTCTTTAAGTAAATTTTCTGTCTCGTTCAATATTTTCTCAAACCGTTTATCACACCTTTCTGTAAGCTCTATTTCCATTAGGCGATTACGTTTTTCATTCCAGTCTTTTAACCGCTTCTCTTCTTTGAGCTGGTTGTATTCTTGCTGTTTTTTTGGTTTTTCGGCCAATTCATATCTTTTTCGTACCTCTCGTATCTGTCTTATCCATGGGCGTTGTTTCAATATTTCTTCTCTTTTCCTCTGACGAATAATTTCCTTTAACTTCTGTTGATGTTCTCTTTTCTTGTAAGTAGTTTCTTCTCTTATTCTTTCAAATTTATTTTGTCCTTCTTCTTGTTTATTGGCTAACAACTCTTCTCTAAGTTTATCTTCCTCTGTTCTAGTTTGCTTTATTTCCTTGTTCTTACTTTTACTTAAAATATGTCTTAGCATCTGCCTTTCTCTAATTTTAAGCTTTTTATCAATACGTTTTAACTCTCTTTTTTTTCTTGCTTCTTGCTGCAGTTTATTTTTTCTTTCTTGATGTTCCTTTGTCAACAGATTTTTAAGTTTATCTTTTTCTTGTTTTCTTTGGGCCTTCTTTTCCTCTTCAAGTTTTCTCTCAATTTCTCTAGTTATTAAATTTTCTTGACGTTGAATTTCCCTTAGAGCTATCTTCTGTGCTTTTTTATCTTTTAACTCTTGGTTATGTTTTAATCTTTCTTCCTTACGTTCTATTGCCATTATTTCTTTTCGTTTTCTGACCTCTTCCTTCTTAACACGCTCCTGTTTCCTTCTCTCCTCCTGCTGCTGCCTTAACCTCTCCCTCTCCTGCTTCTTCTTCTCTATCTCTTGCCTGTATTTGACCTTCTTTTTTTGAAGTTCTTTTTCTTCCTTATCTTTTTTTTCTAATTGCCGCTGCCTTATTTTATTTGTTATTTCCCTTTCTTTTTCCAGCTGTTCTTTCTTTATTTCTTTGTACCTTGTGCGTAGAAAATTTATTTTTTCTTCTTGTAGTTTTATCTGCTCTTCTAACTGTCTTACTGACCTAAGCAATTCTTCTTCGGAATCTGCCCAAGAAGAAAATGAAAGGGTAAAAAAGCCAAGTATAGTGAATATAAATATTAACCATCCTCTATAATTCATAGGATAATTATTATTTAACCCTTCTTCTCTGTTTCTAATTTTTCCAATATATTATTTAGTTTCTTTATCTTCGCCTCTTCTTTGTTTAACAAGGTTTCTAGCAAACGTATTTTTCGTTCCAAAGATGTTTTCTTTCTGATAAGAAATTTTAAGGTCTTAGTAGGATTTTCAGTTTGTTCCGCTCTGTTACTAAACAAAGCCTCTTCGATTACTTTTTGACGAACCGCTACCAAATCTTCAGTTTTCTGGTGGGGTATTGTAGATGGTTTAGATTGTTTACTTCTAATAACTTTTTTTCTATTCTCTTCGTGTTTCTTCTTTAAAACTTTTGTTGACGTAGGTAGGAATAATTGTTCTTTTTTCACCTCTTTTTCTTTTGTAACTAATTGCTGTCTTGATTTAGCAGAAATATCTTTTTCTTTACTGTACTTTTCTTTTTTCTTCTCTTGTTTTGTAAGACATTCGATCTCTTTCTTTTGCTGATTGATAGACAATTCAAGCTGCTTTCTTTGATAAACGAGATTTTCTAATTTTTTTTGCAGTTGGTTCACATATCTCTGCTGTTGAACAATCTCTTCGGTCAGTTGTTTAATCTTAAACTTCAATATTCTGGGATTTTCAGAATTAAAAGCCATGCAATTTACCAAAGCAACCTCAAAAAATAAGCCTATAAATATCAAAATTGTAATATAATTTTTCATTGGTAATTTTTTTTATTTCTTAATTAAAACTCTTTTCACCCTTTAGAGTATTTTTCTCTTTTTCTAGCTGTTTGATACGTTCTTCTTCCATATTTACAGCTTCTTGTAATTTTTTTGTCTGGTTAATTAATAATTCCTGTTTCTTTAATAGCTCGTTCCACTTAACAGCAAGTTTATTGGCTTTATCCATTTCCTTTTTCTCTCGTTCAAGTATCCTTATTTCTTCTTCTTCTCTCTCTCTCACAAAATTCCTGCTAATGCCATAGCGTTCTTGCCTAGCTATCTGAGCTATTTTCTCTTCATTTATAATAGAAGGCGAAACGAAAATAAGTAGTTCAGTTCTTTCTTTAGTATTTAGTTTTGCCTTAAATAAATTACCTAATAAAGGAATATCTCCCAAAAGAGGAATTTTGGTCTCTGACTTTACATTACGACTGCGCATCAACCCCCCAAGTATCACAGTCTGGTTACTTTTAAGAACCAACTTAGTAGAAGCCATTCTTCGGTCAATAATGGGCACAGTATAAGGTATAGATACACCTCCACTGGCAACAGTTAAAGTGTAATCATCTATCTTTTCACTAATTTCAGGATTAAGCGTCATTAATATATCCCCATTTTCGCTGATAGTTGGCGTTACCTGCAGCATAATACCTACATCTTCAAAATGAATTGTCCAGGTAACTTGAACCGACCCAGATTCTGAAGTAGTCAGTGTAGGTTCAGCCCAAGGTAACTGCTGAACAATCCTAATTTGTGCTGGACGGTTATTTACTGTTGCTACACGAGGTGCAGAAAGTACCTCTGTATTATAACTATTGGCTAAAGCATTGATAACAACATTAATATTTTCATCAAAAATAGAAAAGGTAAAAGGTGTTTCCTCTAATGTCCCTCCTGGCTCGATAGTGTTCTTGTAAGGTATAAGCTGAGTAAGGGATTCAGGAGGAATACCCACTGTACCTGCAGTAGTGCTACCTACTTTAAAATTGCCCACTTCTGCTCCCTCAGAATGAAACAACCGCCAATTTACTCCTAATGATTGCTGATCAGTTAACCGCACCTCTACTACCCTTGCCTCAATAAGAACCTGCGCTGGAGACACATCAATAGCTTCCAGGTACTCACTAATCCTTTTGATATTTTCAGGATAGTCCATTACCACGATAGAATTGGGTTCTTCGCCGTAAAAAACTTTTCCTTCACTAGAAAGTAAAGCGCGAATATTATTACTTACTTGTTGTGCATAGATATTCACTAATAAAATTGCTGTAATTATAACAATCAAGATGATTTTTTTCATTCTTCTACCTCTTTTTAATATTTAATCTTGCCTATTTGCTTGAACCACTACTAGCTGTCCCAGTAGTTGTACTAGTAGTAGTCTGCACCTGTGTTCCCGTTGGAGTAATTACTTCTGTGGTTGTAGTTATCTTTTCGGTAGCGCCTACTACCTCATCCGCCTTAAGATATTTTAGTTTAAATACCCGTGTTTCCATTTTATGATCTACTGTCTCTAAATATTGGGCAACGCGTTTTATATTTTCAGGATAATCAATTACCGTCAAAGCATTCTTCTGTGGTACTAACAAAATCTTTCCTTTTTTGGAGAGTAATGCAAATAAACCAGAAACCTGCTGATTATCTGATGAATCGCTACCTTCTCCTTTATTAGTAGCCGTAGTAGAGACCTCAAAAAGTTTCTTGGCTTCTATATGCTTTAACACAAAAGTTTGTGTTAATAGGTTTGGCCTTACTCTTAAAAGTGTTCCTTTTTTCTCAAGGATAAGATTACTATGTTCGGCAATGGCCTCAAGTGCCTCTTCAAGCGAGATATCCGTAAAACTTGCCGTAATTTTTCCATCTACATCTTCATCTATAAGAATATTCAAATTATAATCATGGGCAATAACACGAAACAAATCTCCTAAATTAACATTCCTTAATTCAATAGAATAGCGAGGTGCTTCTGCTTCTAACCGTTTTATTTCCAATACCGGTGCATTAGTTAACTCTCTGTTAATCGGTTCTTGGACTTTTTGACCTTGTTGTTGGTTTGGTTGCTGTTGAGTAGGTTGAGATTTATCCTGACCAGCTGGCTCTTGTGCTTCTATATTTCCGTAATAAAACATACAAAACAAGCATAAAAGATAAATTTTTAATCCCTTATGTCTCTGAAAAACTAACATCCTATCTCCTTCTTACCGCCGTGTAGATAAAAATACACGTATAACCTCATCAATTAGTCGGATATCCGCTATATCTTGTATCCCAAGAATATCTAGGCTATCATTTGTTATTTTTAGCGCATAACAACGTTTGTTTGGGAAGCTTAAAAAATCCGCTTGTTGTTTCTTCTCTTCTTTTAATGCCAAACCAAATTTTTGGGAAAGCATTTTCTTAAATGCCTCAGCATAAGAAACAGCATCGTTGAGTGTTTTCCATTTAATCTGTAACAGAAATAAGCGATTACCGTTATTATGTCTGTATATTGAAATTTTATCGTTTTGCCAAGCACCACAGATTTCTTCTGCTTCCTCTTTGGGCAGAATCTGGCGTAAAGTCATTAAAAGGTAAAACTCACCTATACTATCTTCATATTCTTTATGCCAGCCTTCCGGAAAAGTTAATACGTTGACCTCTTCCTTCTGTTGGGCAGATTTATCTGCTAAAGACTGTTCAGTAACCGAGCGATATGGATGTAACAGTTGCTGTGTGGTAGAAGGCGGTTTGGCAAACAATTTATCCAAATCATTCCATTGTTTATCACTAAGGTAATATTGAATATAATTAGCACCATATCCATATAAACTGTATTGCAACTTATCTATTGTCTCTTTATTGTCTTTTAATATCTTATTCTCGATTAAATCAAAGATATCCCCCAAAGATTTGAAACTCTTTCCATCCTTACTTAATATATACTCTAGTTGAATAGCTTTTGCCTCGCCTTCTAAAAGCATATTTAAGGCAGTGATATTATCTTGCGAAAGCTTATCTTTATTTATTCCAAGTATCTCTGGTGAATAGTAAGTATGTTGATAAGCATGTACGAGTTCATGAACTAAAACCGTTTCTGCTAACTCAGGACTAAGCCACTGCCCTAAGAAAATCTTTTTCCTCTGTTTACTATACAAACCAGCAACAGAAGCTATTAAAGAATCAACCAACATCTCACGGTAATTTATTGCCTGCGGAACTAATCCCAACCATTTCAGAATCTCTTCTTGAATAGCAAAATATTCTGTATTATATTCTTTTTCAAGGTCCTCTAAAACATAAGAACGTAAACTTACTCTATCTATAAATTCAATCCCAAAATCCTCAAATGGCTTCCATCCACGTAACTGAGTAATCCATTGAATTAAGGTAGGAATCTTCTGTTTTATTTTTTCTCTCTCACCTAATACCTCTTGTTGAATATCTGAAGGCACATCAAATTTCTCTGTTGGATTTTGTTTCTGATAATGATTAAGTTGTAAAAAATACATCCCATTGATTTTTCCTTCAATTCGCGCCAAAACTGTAAAAAAATCTGTAGTATCTATCCAGATAGTCTTAGTAAGTTGTCCGCTTATACCTTTTTCTTCTAAGATCTTTGGGTTAATTGTGTAACGTAAAACATAACACTTCTTTCCAAAACGTTCTTCTATTGCCAGTATTTCTTTAGTAACAGGTTCTGCCTCTTCTTGTTGGACATAAAAAAGAGATTGTAAAAACTGATACGTCAATATTTCATTTTTATCTTTATCAGATATTTGCAGCTTTTCTCTTTGCCATTTTCTTTTTTGCGCATCCCAAACAAAAGAAAGACCGTCGTAATCATACCCTTGCGCCCAGTCAGCAGTAGAGATGCCATAAGGCACAGTTAAAGAAACACTGATTTTGGTATCTGTTTTTATATTTTCGAGTCTATCTATCAGATCCTTACTATTTACTCTTATATGAAACAACTCATGTCCCAACCAAACATCAGAAATAACTATAAACTTAGGAGTTTGCAAAAACGCACTGGCTGTTTTATATAAAAGATAGTCTGAATCTATTTGGGTATTTAATGGTAACCATGAAGTATTTTTACCTCTCTGCTGTTGTTGGGCTATCTCACTTAAATATTGTCTCAGTTGCACCGCCTCCCACCCTAACAAAAAAGGTAAGCATAAGAGTAAGTAGAATTTTCTTTTAATTTTTTCTTTTATGGGCTTAACCATCAATTCTTATTATTTTCCTCTTGTGACTGAGACTTCAAAATACTGCTTACTTTTATAACGTATTCTCCAACACTATCTTTTAACCTAATTTCTTCTGGTTTGATATTGGTAATCTCTTTATTATCTACATAATCGCCTATTTTCAATATCCTCCCATTGACAATAACACAGCTTTTTCCAGCATCAGGCGCATATATAATGGCAGTAATATTAAATCCATCTAAAGGAATAGCCGTTCCTTGTTCCTGAAATAATTTTTCTTCGTCACTGGTAAGAAAAGGATTCTCTTTACCTTTTAAGATAATAGGCCCTTTCTCCACAGTAACCTCAGTTTGAGTAAAAGAAAAAACCATAAGTAAATTAGAAAAAGTTAAAGTTGTGGTTACACCGATAATCTTTATAAGAAGACTTAATCTAGCCAAGATGCCCCCTCATTATTTCTTTTAGTTTTTTTAAGTCATCCTCAGTGTATTGACGCCAGCGGTTAATAAGATTTCTTCGTGCTTTAGGAAAAATTCCTTTTTTCTCGTAGCGGAACAGGGTTTGTTTAGAGATTCCAAGTCTCTCAGCTACTTCCTGTGCAGTAAACATTTTGCTCTCACTCATATAACCTACCTTTCTGAGAAAAATTACTGTTTTATTTTCTTTAAAATAGCATTTTACCAGTATCCCTTATTGTTTAATATTCTACTTCTGTTAAAACTGATAATACTTGATAGTATTTGATAGTATTGTAAACTACCAGATATAAATTGTCAAGATTTAATTTTTTATAATCCCTTTATTTTTATTTAGTTAGAAAAAAGACGCACTAATAATTTTCTATCCTCTGCCGTCAGATTATTAATTCGAATCCCTAGCAAATAATTTTTATAGTTTACCATCGTGCTGCGCAGGATTTCTCCTTTTGCCTCTATTACACAAGTTTCAAACCCACATTTTTCGAACCCATAGAGTGTAAAGGAAACATATATATGAGGTGGTAAAAATAAAGGCATCTCTGCTCCTAAAGCAGAACAATCCGCCGAAACATTTAAAACTTTTCCTTCAATAACTCTGGGAGCAAACAATTTAACTTCTTCATCAACAAGAGTAAGCTGTATTTTACCAGAAACAGGTAATCTATCTGCCTCTCGCCATTGACTAACCCCACTTAAAGGATTATGCTTAATAAGATATCTAGTGATTTCAAAATTCTGTTCATCAAGTTTGTAATAGAGATCTATAGCAGCTAAAATTTCGTGAGTAGTAGCAACCACCGGCTCAATCGTTAATCCTGTAATTTTGGAAACATCGTCAATAAGAGCTGCGTTTAAAGGATTAGCACATGCTAAAAACAAAGTATTGCCTACCTTATATAAGGGAAAAACCTTATTTTGTAAACAATAATTTTCTTCTAAAAGATGAAGCACATGTGGCGAAATTGCATAATCAGAAATACGTACAAATGCAAAACCACCCATTTGTGCAAAGAAACAAGCCAGCTGTTCTTCTGATAAAAACCCTAATTTTACCAGACATATCCAAATAGATTTTTTACTGGTGGTGGCTTCAAGGCGAGCAACATCAAGCTGCCATTGTTCAATCCATTTGTTCTCTAATAACTCTTTTTCGAGATCTAACATAAATTAAAGTTACTTCTTAAATAACTGTATCATATTCCATAATGGTAAAAAAATAGCCAGTGCCATACCCATTACTACCACCCCCAAAACAGCTGTCATCAAGGGTTCAATTAATGCCGTGAGATTTTTTACCGTAGTTCGCACTTCCAGCCCGAAGTATTCACATAAAGAATCTAACATCAAAGGTAATTGTCCACTTTTTTCTCCTACCGACACCATATAACCAACTAACCTTGGAAAAAACTTACTGTTAAGGATACCTCCAGATATACCCTTTCCATCTGCAACTGCTCGTTTAATAATATTAACCTCATTCTCTAACACAACATTACCAATCGTCATTCCTACAATCTCTAACGTCCTTAGAATAGGTAAACCAGATTGGTATAAAACATTTAACATACTGGCAAACCGTAACATAGTTATTTTAGTATAAAGTTTACCAAAGATAGGGATTTTAAACTTTAAGCTATCCCAAAAATTACGCCCAAAAGCAGTTTTAATAAAAACGCGCCATAATAATGAAAATACACCAATACCTGCTATAACCGCATACCAATAATGGCGTAAAATGTGTCCAAATAAAATCATTATTTGTGTGGGTAAAGGCAGTTGGGTGTTGGCCTGGGCATAAATTTTGGCAAACTGGGGCATAACAAATACTGTCAATACCACCACCGCCACAATCATAGCAATTACTACCATAATAGGATATCGTAAAGCCGCTGATATATTGGAACGTGTCTCTAAATCTTCTTCTAACATCTCTGCCAAACGCATCAGAACCTTATCTAAAATTCCTGCACTCTCCCCCGCTATCACGGTATTTACATAAAGTTCAGAGAATATACCTGGATGCTTTGCCAATGCCTGAGATAAACTTGTTCCTGCCTCTACATCGCGTAAAATTTCTTGTAGCGCTTTTTTTAATGCAAGATCTTCTGCCTGTTCAGCAAGTACTCCCAATCCTTCTAAAATAGGCACCGCTGCTTTAATGATAGTGGCAAATTGCCGAGTGAATATCACCAATGTGCGCATATCCACTGTGCCGTGGGTTTTCTTACCTGCTCCAGAAACACCTTTTTTAATTTGTGTTTTTGCCTTAAAAGTGATACTCACAGGTAAATATCCTTTTTTTGCTAATTCAGTAGTTAAAGCCATTTCACTGGTAGCTTCCATTTCCCCTTTCACGTATTTTCCCTGACTATCTACTGCTTTATATATATACCAAGTCATACCCTCTACCCTTAAATCTTATTCTACTTTCTATTACTTAACCAATTGGCAATGCGCTTTTCATAAGCAGCTATCTGAGATTCATCCACTTTTACTGGTTGCTGAGATAAAGTACTTGCAGGCGGAGAAGGAATTGCTGGACCAACAAGAATTTCCTCAGAAGTTGATCGTAAATCAAGATGTTCTTCGCAAACCCTAGCTACTTCTTCCAAAGTGGTTATACCTTGCAATACCTTTGATAAACCATCTTCACTTAGGAGTTTCATCCCTTTTGCTTGCGATTTTTTACGTAACTGCACAGTAGATGCACCCGCAATAATCATTTCTCTAATCTCATCATCCACCACCATTAGTTCAAATAATCCGGTTCGTCCGCGATAACCTGTCCCTTTACAATAATCACAACCCTTTCCCCTGTATAAACGAATATTCTTCTTATGGCTTAATCCCCATTTTTCCAAAACTGCCTTCGTTGGTTCATATGACTCCTTACAATGTTCACAGATAACCCTTACCAACCTTTGTGCCATAACTCCAATAAGAGAAGCTGAGATTAAAAAGGACTCCACTCCCATATTAACTAAACGCGTTACTGCTGAGGGTGCATCATTGGTGTGCAAAGTAGAAAAGACTAGATGTCCAGTTAAGGCAGCCTGAATAGCAATAACTGCTGTCTCTAAATCTCTTATCTCTCCGACCATAATTACATCAGGATCTTGACGCAGAATTGCCCTTAAACCATTTGCGAAGGTAATTCCTGCCTTAACATTTACCTGTATTTGTCGAATCAGTCCGAGACGGTATTCTACAGGGTCTTCAATTGTAATGATATTACGGTCAATAGTGTTGATGCGCATAAGGGCTGAATATAAAGTGGTAGTCTTTCCACTACCTGTTGGACCAGTGGAGAGAATAATTCCGTACGGTCGCGAGATAAGCTCTTCATACCGCTTAAGCATATCTTGGGTAGAAAACCCTAATTTTTCCAGCCCAATCATTACTGAGGCAGTATCCAAAAGCCGAATCACCACATTCTCTCCATAAATAGTGGGAATGGTTGAAACACGAAAATCAATAATTTTATCATCTATCTTTGACTGAAAATGGCCATCCTGGGGAATTCTACTTTCCGCTATATCCATACCTGCCAACACCTTAATGCGTGAGATAATTGCTCCTTCCCAATCTTTAGGGGGAGGCGGTATTTCATGAAGGATACCGTCAATTCTAAAACGAATTCTTAGAATTTCTTGTTCTGGTTCAATATGTATATCCGATGCCCTGTCACGAACCGCTTGTGAGATAATTAAATCTACTAATTTTATAATTGAAGCTCCTTCTTGAGCAGATTTGGCAGTGGCAGAGGAAACTGCTACTTGAGCATAGTCAGTCATAAGCTTTTCGTCTTGGGGCCTGCGTTTATACACTTTAATACGCGCCTCTTCTATATCTTCGGGACTGGCCAAATAGGGCTCTACATGAAGACCAGTTTGCATCTTTATTTGGTCAATAGAAAAAATATCCCCTGGATCCACCATTGCTACGTGAAGCACTCCTTGCTCCAAACGAAATGGTACAGACTGGGTCTCAGTAGCTAAGGATTCAGGCATACGTTCTATCATTTCTTCGGGTGCTTTAACAACATCTAATTTAACGAAGTTAAATCCAAGTTTTCTGGCAATGGCCTCATAGAGTTTGTGGCGATTGACCAACCCCATCTCTACCACTACCTTTACTAGTGGACGTCTCAGTTTCTTAATCTCCTCTTGTGCCTTATCTAAATTTTCCTGACTGATTAATTCCTCCGAGATAAGTAGTTGGGCTAACTCCATGTCGTTCATTTCTTCTGTCCTTCTTGCAATTGTATAATCCAGCTCTTTACTAAATTTGCATCAGGAGCATCGCCAGAGATATTAAGATATTGTTGGTAGTATTTAATTGCCTTATCTTTGTTACCCAAATAATTTTCATATAAAACAGCCAGATTATAACAGGCATCTTTATCTAAAGGATTTAAATTAAGTACGAGTTTAAACGCCTCTTCTGCCTGAATAAACTGCCCTTGGAGTAAGTACTCGATACCCAAATTATAGTAATAGTCAGGGTTTGATGTTTCTTTTTTTAATTCTGTAAGATAATAAGTAAGGGCTTTATCCATTCTTTTCTTCTCTTCTTCGGTTGCTTTATGCGAAAAGTCTTTCTGCGTTGTTTCTGACTTAATAGGCAACTCCGCTGGCATCAATGCTGATAGGCCTTGTATCTCTTGCAGTAAAATTTCTACCCGATTAAACTCAAGATTTGCTGCGGTATAGTTACCCTCTTGAATATAAATCTTACCCTTCTCATAATGTTGTTGCGCTTCAGCAAGTTTCTGTTGCTTTAATTGCCAAAAATCTTCTGTAGCAATAACTAACACATTGAAAGATAGTAAAAATAATCCAATAATTAAAATTATCCACTTTTTTATTAGCATCTTTTGCATAGACTATCTCTTCTTTTTAGAATCAGGAATTAGCTCTACTTCTACCTTAGGTTCACCTTTTTTTGTAGGTAAATGGCCTTGTTGATTTAGCTGGTTATCAGGTGTCTGCAGAACCTCACCAATACGCCCTAAAAGCGTAAGGTATTTATCTTGCAAATCTAACATTTGTTGATTTATCTTGTCCAAAGCCATCTGTATGTTGTTTTTTTCTAATTCTACTGCTATATATTTTTCACGTAAGATAGCAATTTGTCGGTCTTTGTCCTTGGATTCAGAACGCGCATCAAAAAGTTCGTTTTCCAAGTGCATAATCTTTTCTTGTAAAGAAAATATCTTCTTTGAGCGGTCTTCCAACTCCTCTCTACTGTTGGCCAATGCCTCCTTGGCTTCTTCATATTGTTTAGCCAATAGTTGTCTTTGGTTTTCTGATTGTTGCAGTTCATCTTCCAGTTTCCTAATTTTCTCTTCCAAAGGTTTTGGGTCAAAACGCTTTGTCTGCTCAACTGTGACTTCCTGCAAACTCGCTACAGAAAGAGGGGTATTCTCTAAAATCTGCAAAAGATAGTTATTAACCGAGGAAAGCTCTTTAGAGACTGTCTCAAGTTGCAGACGTAGTAATTCTTCCTTACCCCTAGAAATTTGCAGACTTTCTAAAGCTGTTTCCACATGAGCAAGTTTATCTTTAATTGGCTCTATTAAGAGAAACTTCTCTTTTAGTTGAACTATCTGCTTTCTAAGAAATCTGTTATGTTTTACAAGCACAAGTAACTGCTTCCTAAGGACAGAAAACTGAATTATCTGTTGTTGTAGCTTTTGAAGCTGTAGGGTCAAAAGATGGTTCTGCCTGAGGGCATCAGTAAGCGTCTGATTAGTTGTTGTAGAGCTACGTTCTACTTCTTCTAACTGTTTTTTTATCTCCTGCTCCTTTTTAACAAACTTATCACTTAATTCTTTATAATAGTTGAGCTCTCCTTGTAACTTATCAAGTATTAACTGTTGCTGTTTGTTTTGCATAATACTTTGAGTAAACTCTTTCTGAAGCCCAGTATAGTAAAACAAAAGCGCACAACTACAACTTATTACAATAACCACAAAAAATGTCCTTTCAGCGAACATCTATTATTTTCCTTTTTTCTAACTTAAATGGTCTCTGTTGAACAAGAAAATTATTTTCTTTGTCTATCACAGATTTATCGCCATCTTTCAGGATACGTGCAGTAACAAAAATTAATAGGTCTGTCTGTTCTTCAGGCTCTTCTTTACTTCCTTTTTGTTTATAGGTAAAGATTTTACCTACAAGAGGTAAAGAACTCAAACCCGGTATCCTCGTCTGTGAAGCATATTCCTTGGTTTTGACTAATCCTCCTAAAACAATGGTCTGGCCATCTTTAATTTGAACCTCTGTCTCAGCAGTTCGCGTCTGAATTATCGGACGTTGATTGACCCCTTCTCCGATATAATCAAATATATTGGAGACTTCTGGTTTTAACTTTATCTTAATATAGCCATCAGGACTAATCTGAGGCGTAACCTCTAAGTTAATACCTATATTCTGTTCCTCCCAACCAGTAATTTCCCAAGCACCCGTTGTCTCATTAAGAGTGTAAGTAGCAATAGGCACAACTTTACCCACATTAATCTTTGCTTTTTGGTTATTTACTGCTATAACTCTTGGGGCAGCAATTAATTTTGAATCCGTGCGATTTTTTAAGAAATTTAAAATCGCTGTGAATGAAGAAAAGTCTAGTGTCCCTAATACAAAATCACTGGTAGTTGCATAAGGAAAACTATAAGGACTATCGGCAGGGAAACTAGAACCACTTGAGACAGGAAATAAATTTTTTGACAGTTCACCTTTTCCTTTTGGGTCAAAAGGAAAGGTTGTCTTGCGAATAGCTCCCTGTAAAGAAACAGTGGTGCTCCAGTTAATTCCTAGATTTTCGCTGGTTAAAAGAGAAGTCTCAATTAATCGTGCTTCAATAAGTACCTGCCGATTGGTTTCATCTAAAGCGGGTAACATCGCCTCTATTTTGTTAAGGACTGAAACCGTATCAGTGACCACCAATGAATTAGAACGGCTATCTGCCTCTATAGAACCACTGGGACTGAGAACTTTGGAGAGAGTATCTTTTAGTTGCATAGCACTTGCGTAGTTAAGTTTAAAAAGTTTGGTTTGTTTACCCTCTCGTTCTGCCTCTTCAATAGTAGTAACTTTATACACATTATCCTTCTTTGTATAGGCAAAACCATTAACCGTAATGATAGAATCAAGGGCTTGATCAATAGTCACATTGGAAAGCTGAACAGTCACCAAACCTCTTACATTCTCAGAGAATACGATATTTAGGTTATATTGTTTGGCTAATTGTCTTAAAATATCTTTGATATCCACCTCGCGAAACTCTAATATTTCTATAAGCGGAGTAGATACTTCTTTTTGTTGAGCGAAGCTAAATTTGATAATTACCCCTGCAACAAAGCTAACTACTAACAAACCTAAAATCGTCTTCTTCATAAATATACCCTTTTGCTATCATTTTCTATAAAAACCTATTGTTCTGGAAAAGTTAAATAAAAACTCTGACTGCCTTTGCGCAAAAGCACTTTATCAGGTAATATCTCAACAACCTCATAACCACTAATTATATCACCCACCTTAACAATCTCGTTACTAACAAAAGCAAATCCTACTTTATCTTTCCGCATTGAAATACCCTGAAGACGTAAGGCGGAAGCTTGTCCTGCCTTGTATGGGTCAGCAGAAAAAGGGTCCCTTCCCCAAGGTTTTTGGGCATTTTTTCTTTGCTCCTCAAGAACTGCTGCTTCCACCTCTTCAACTTTATTATTTGCTTGAAAAAAACTATTTCCTGAAGAAGCTTCTTGCAACTGCGAAACCGTAGCCTGAGTTTTCCTCTTCTTATTTTTAAAAGAAAGGTTATGCCAAAACAAAAAAAACATCAACGGAATTCCTAAGATAATAATTATTATTTGAATCTTCTGTTTATCCATATAATCTTAGCCAAAAATAGCGCTTAAAAGAATTGTTGTTTGTAAATTAACCCAACCAACGTTTGTCTCTTTTCCTTTTGATTCTGCTGTAGGTAACTGCTCTATTCTTACAATACTCAATGACTCTACTTGAAAAGGCACACTAAGAATTTTTAGTTCGTCTAAAAACTTGCCTATTTGCTGATAATTACTTTCAAATACCACTTCAATATAAACCTTTTCTACTCGTTGGGGTAATGGTCCCTGGTTTATATCTTCTCTGGGTTTAAGCAAAACTAGTTTTAGCTGTTGTTCATTGGCAAGACTATTGATAATCTGCATAAGTTTAGGAATTTGTTTTTTTACTGAACCTTGAGTTTGAAACTCCGCCACTTTTGCCCGCAAAGAATTGATAGCTTCTTGCGGATTAGGAACAAGTCTCACCAGTTCTTGAGCCTCTTGCACCAGACGCTGATTTTGTGAGAATTCTCTGCGAACCCGTTGGGAATAACGTTTAATTGGCCTTCCTACCAGAAAATGAACCAATAAAGTCAATAGAAGAAATACGCTACTAAAGATTATTAACCCTTGTATTTTTCCAGAAGGAAGTTTCATCTTTAATATATAAGTTGACAAATTGCCTTAAATGTCTTTGCCTCTACCGCTGAATACATATCCTTTTCTCCTGGCAAAATATCCACTTTTTTAAAGTAAGGAGATTCCTCAAGTGCAAGTTGAAACTGAGAAAGCTCCAAATCTACCATACTGTACTTTGCAAATATTTTACCATAGAGATGCAATTCTTTTTTACCTTGTTCTGTGACAAAAATTATTTTATCAAGCGTCACATGAGCTGGAACAATATTGCTTAATTCTTTAAGGAGCCCTAACCAATAAGGCTGCCTTGGCTTAAGACTATCTAAGAACCGCTGTCTTTCTTCAATTTTTGTTTTCAAAGATAGGTATTCCTTAACCAAAGCTGTGGTTTGTTGTAATTGACTTAATTCTTGTTCCAAATGCTGATTAAAACGTGCATACTTCTTGGCTGTAGCAAACAAAAGAAGATAGAAAGAAAAAGTAACAATAAGTAGCAGAGGCATAGCCAAACGAAGCGCCATAGATAACACCAAGGCCTTCTGTTCCACTCTTTCTTTAACCGGTAACAGATTGACTCTGCCACCGGTGCCTAAACATACAGAAAATGCTGCTGCCAGATGTGGCATTGCTTGTTCCATCATCAATTCTTGTTTTAAAAGACCTGCCTCGGTCCAACCTTTAAGTCTACCCAGTATATTTAGAGGTTCTACTTTTTGAATTCCCTCTAAATTAAATAGAAGAAACTTATCTAAATTTTTCAAACGAGACCCGCCCCCCGTAAGATACAATTCATCGCTTAACTCTGCTCTAAAAGTCTTAGTATAGTAGGAGAATGTCCGATTAAGCTCCATTACAAAACGCTCTAATGTTGGACGCAACAATGCACTCAGTTGTTCACCGCGCAGCCGACCTAAGTCAGTCAGATATTCTACCTTTGCTTCATCTTGTAGAGGTAAACCACAGTTCCTCTTTATTTTTTCTGCATCCTCAAGGCTAATTGTTAATGTGCCTTCAGGTAAGTTAAGAGTTTTAGATAAAGCGTGAGTGAAGTGGTCTCCTCCAATAGGAATTTCACGACAAAAGACAAGATTTCTCCCTTTATAAAAATTTAGTAAAGAGGTACCGGCTCCTATCTCAAGAAGTAGCTGTGTCTTTTTTGAAGGGCTATCAAAACAAAAAGGAATAAGGTTGCCTAAGGCATCTGGCAAAACGCAAATAGCAACAGGCCGAATACCCGCATCCTTTAGTAATTGGATTCCTTCTTCAACAAGTGCCTTTAATGCAGCCACACAGGTAACTTGCAAGGTAATTCCTTTTTCGTCTTCAGTCTGCCCAGTAATAAAAAAATCAAAAGTTACTGCAGAAAGCTCTGTTTGAAAAGGTAGGCGTTTTTTTAATTCAATACCTACTGCCCCCCGTAAATCTTTTTTACTGACATTAGGCACAGTAAGAGAAAAAACAAAAACTCCTTTTCCATAAATCACCAGCCTGCCTAAACAGGAGTTGGTGTGGATTTCACTGACGAATTCCTTTACAAATTGTTGTACTAATTTCTTTTTTTCTTGAGGATTCTCTCTTACTGCCTGAGGAAGAGCGCGAGTAATACATTTATTAATCTGATAACGATGCCTTTTCTTTTGCAGTTGTACAAGTTTAATATACCCTGAACCAATATCAATTCCAATAATATCTTCTGATGAGATAATAAAATTTCCCAAGGCATTAACAAAGGCGTTAAATCTCTCATTAATAATCTCAAAGCCGGCCCAGCTTTTAGAGTTTTTCTGTTGGTTTTGGCTAGTACTTCCTTCCATTTTATCTATGGCTTGCCCTTACTTTCACAATGGCTAACTCCTCTAAAATCTTTTTTTGATTTTCTAAAACTTGGTTTATCTTGCTAGTTAGCTCTTTGTTACTTTTTTGAATATTATCACTAATAAGCTCTAATTTTTTCATTAAAGCAAGGTATTCTGGATTCTGGGAAATAAGTGTTTCCTGACCGGTCTTTTCAGCATAAAGAAAAATACACCAACTAAACACACCAATTAATCCACCAACAAGAATATAGATAAAAAAATTTCTTCCCATAATCGCCTCCGGATAATCATTTTTACTGCTCTTGCCAAAAGAGTACCTGGTTACCCTCATCTCCTGGATTAGCCCCTGGTAAAACTACAGAGTTGACTGCTGGGTCAAAACGTATTTGAGCATTACCCCCTAATGTCACACTTCCCCCAATAAATTCACCTGTATATTGACCATTCCCCGTAATCCTAAGTGTTGCTTGTGGGGCGTAAATTACACCAAAGAATTGACCATTTCCTGCAAGAGTAATTGTGCCACGGTTATTAGCTGTTCCCCAAAAAACAAGATTTGCTACGTTATTAGGATTACCAATTACTCCGTTTCCACCAATAGTAAGATTTCCGTCAAAATAAAAATGTACTGGCTGGTTATTCCTAATATTTAAGTTTGCAATGCCCTCTGTAGTAAAAGAATTTGCTCCGGTTAGATAAATATTTGTAGGACCAAAAATATTCAGATTGCTGTTTCCTGCGATACTAATAGATGTATATTTGTAATTACCCGCTGCTATAGTTACTGCCTGATTTCCTGTAACAGTTAATGTGCCTAAGTTTGGCAAGTTAAGAGGCGGATCTGGCACTACCACTGCAGGTAAAGTATCCGGTGGGGCATTCTGTGTAATATTTCCAACTACAACTACATTATTTCCTATTGTCACTGAACCAGTAGAATAAATAACTGTTCCAGCACCAAAGGTAAATCCTGGTTGTCCTGAACGAACAGTTACAAATACCTGACGCAAGGCATGGTAGTTATTTCCCGAAGGCACATATCCCCAAGAGGTAATATTAACTAGATTACCAGAGGTTTGTCGCCTTACCCTATATTCTCCTGCACCAAATGAACGATTTAACCACTTTGTATCGTTATCAAAAACTGTATCTCTCACTGCCAAGTGCATTATTGCTTCTTGAATACCTGCTTCGGCAATAAACAACGCCTGCTCTGACTCAATAGCTAATCTATTCATCTCAAAATTAGCCGAAAAAAGATTAGTCAATGTCCAACCTAAAATTGCAAGTATTAACATAGTAAAAATCACTACGATTAGACTTACTCCTCTTTGGTCAAGATACCAATGTCTAAATTTTTTTAAAAGCTCTTTCATAAATTTCTTCCAAATACTTGGGTACGTAAGTTATAATCCTGATTACCATAACTTAGGTTTATCATAATTTCAATACGCCTAATCTGGGTGCGGTTAGTAGCATCAACTGGGGCTGTTAATAACACATTGGTCTGGTTATAATATCGGAAAATAACTAACGCAGGTACACTAAGTAAGCTTTGATTATTACGGAAAAGCTGAAAGTTCTGATTAGTGTAATTAATCGTCTCTATATAACTGGTATTAAACACCAACCTTTGGTTTTCTGCAATAAAGATGTTGCTTCTATTTTGTATCTGTCGAATTTCCCTTATCATTCTTAAAAGCGCAAATCGTGCTTGTACACCAATTTCATTACGAAAAGATAAGAAATTCCACAGGTCAATAACTTCTCGTATATAGCCTGTAGCGACTGCCACAATAATGCCTACAGTAGCCATAATAATAACTAATTCAATAAGACTAAAAGCACGATAGTTAATCCGAATCATTGTCTATATCCAGCAACAATAGTGGTTAAAGTAACATTATCAGCAAAAGGTATGTTCCTGCGCGCAGAAACTGTGATACGTTTGTAGCAACAACTAGAACATAGAGTGCAATTTGTTATTGTACTTACACAGTTTAACTGTCCGCAACCTGTCCAGTTACCCGTAGAGCTTAAATTTACATATTCCACATTAACAGTTCGGCTATAACCATTGGCTGGAGTAAGTATACGAATATCGGTTGTTCCTACAAAATCGTCTATATCGTCGTAGGTTGAGGCGTTTTCTATTGATTCTGTTGTTTCTCTACCCAATATTGAACTGAAAGGGGGGGTGGCATTCTCATCAAAACGTGTTGCCTTTATTTGCTCCAATAACTCTGTCGCATAAAAAAGTGCATCTACCGTTGCCTCAGAACGGACTGATTGCCAAGCTACTGTTGCCCATAAAACTAAAAGGGTAGGTACAGCCAAACCCGCTACTACTAAAACCACAATTAATTCAACCAAGGTAATTCCATTGTTACAATATTTTTTCTTTTTCATTCTAACTCAACTGTTCCTGTTCCAGATAAAACTTTAACTCTTCTCTGATTATCTCTTAAAGCAAGACGCACTATTCCACCGTTAGAAGGACTTCCTTGCCAGTTAAATTGCAACTCTGAAAGCCCTCCGAAATTTGCCTCTACAATGTCAATTCCTGCGTATTGAGGGTCGGTCTTATAATTCATTATTAACGGTGCTCGTGTAAAAGGGTCAGAGACCTCTTTCCATATTCCCGTGGTTTTATTAAGTTGCTCAGCAACATAATAATCCTGGCTAATATTAAAAATAATCCGTGTATTGGTATGCTGCGCTACCGCTAATTGTTGAATATAGCGAATATCTGCAATTAATTTGTTAGCCCCACCTGCCAGTCGTATCGTATTAAAACTGTCTATTCTGGGAATGGCTAAAGCTGAAAGAATACCAATTATTACCATAACCATTATTAACTCAATAATAGTAAAACCTTCTTTTAATACACTCTGCTTTTCTTCTTTATTTTCATCTTTGCTATTCAAATAAACGTGACTTTGATGGGTAAAATAAGAAATTACCCATTTTTTATAATAAAGTAAGACCCCTTTAGAAATGTCTAATTTTCTGGTAACTTCTACCAAAAGAAAAAGGCCCATAAAAATCTTCTGATATAACTTAATAATATTTGTATATATTTTAACATTTTTGTATAAGAAAACAAGAAATTTCTTTTCATAAATTATTTTTTTTGTTATACTTTTTAATAAAAGAGGGTATTTTTATGGCTTCAAAATTAAGAAATATAATTGAGGATATTGCAAGAGACTATTTAAATAGTGCCCTTACTTTACGCTATGACATCTGCACCTGTCCTGCCTGCAAAAACGATATGTTGGCATATATACTTTCTCGTGTCCCTGCTAAATATGTAACTACTGAAGAAGGAGCTTTACATACAGTTATTCAACAAAGTCGTGTTGAGCATCAGGCAGTAATTGGACGGGTAATCATTGAGGCAATTGAGGTCATTAGTAAGAACCCACGCCATAAACTCAAGGAAGACAAAAATAAAGTTTTTTCGTTACTACTTGAAACTATTAAAGAAAACAGAGGCTTAGACTTTACACATTATCACCAGGAGCTTCTAAAACGCCGTATTGCTATTAGGCTACGTGCAAATAGGATGGAAACCTATTCTGAATATCTAAGATATTTAATAAACAATCCTGAAGAATATGACAAACTCTTTGCCACACTTTGTATTAATGTCTCAGAGTTTTTCCGTGACCCTGAAGTGTGGAAGAAAATAAGACAGATTTTAAAAAATATAGTGGAAGATAAAATAAAAAGTAGCAATCCTTACATTTGCATCTGGTCAGCAGGCTGTGCTGATGGTGAAGAACCGTATTCCATTGCTATTCTACTTAAAGAAATTTTAAAAGACAAAACTTATAACCTTCATATAGATATCTCTGGAACAGATGTAGATAAAAAAAGTTTAGCTTTTGCCCAAGAGGCAATCTACGAAAAAAACCTGATAAAAAATGTAGATAAAGAACTATTAGATAAATATTTTGAGCCACAAGATAACTGTTGGAGAGTAAAAAAAGAAATACGTTCAATGGTTAATTTCTATTATCTTGACTTAACTGGCCAAGAATATAAAAAAAATGTAGATGTTATATTTTGCAGAAATGTTTTTATCTATTTTGACCGTGGATTACAAGAACAAATTCTGATGAAATTTTATAATGCCCTTAGAAATGATGGATATTTAGTAATGGGTAAGTCTGAAACCCTTATCTCTGAAGCAAAACATATTTTTAGTGAGGTAGATTTAGATTGTCGAATATTTCGTAAAAAAGAAGTAAATTCAATTACTTCTCCTTAAGCAACAAACAAGAAATGGACAACCAAAGTTTGCTATTAGTAAAAGAAGTAGCAAAAGAAGCCCTCAACCAATCCTTACAGACGCGTTTCGACATCTGCAGATGTGCTCTCTGTAAAGAAGCAATGCTTAAGCGTATAATGGAAGATTTAGCAAACTTAGCTTATCCTCTTTCTGAAAAAACAATTCAAGAAGTGCGAAAACTTTATATGGGCGATATTAACCGCGCTATTGTTCACGCTATTGGACAAGTAAGCTTTAAACCTCCGCATTCCGTTACAGAGAATCTACATCTTTCTTTTAAAAAACTTTTAGAGAAAATTCGCCAAGACCGCGGACTTGACCTACGCCACTATCATGCAGAGTTACTAAAACGTAGGATTGCACTTAGACTCCATAAGAATAATCTGTCTTCTTACAAGGAATATATCAAGCTACTTGATAGAAAACCAGAAGAATATAATAAATTATTTGAAACCCTCTGCATTAATGTTTCGGAATTTTTTCGCGACCCACCTGTCTGGGTCACCATCCAGTATCTATTTGAAAACCTTCTAAGACTAAAACAAAATAGTAAGGATAAGAATCTAAAAATATGGTCTTGTGGTTGTGCTTGTGGTGAAGAACCTTACTCATTAGCTATTGTCCTTAAAGAAGCTTTACGTAGTTATCCGACTAATATTAAAGGACACATTTTAGCTACTGATATAGATAAAGCTTGTTTAGAATGCGCACAAAAAGCTGCTTATCCTAAGGAACAACTCAAAAATGTTGAAAATAAAATACTTGCACGATACTTTGAACCAAAAGGAAATCAATACGTTGTAAAAGAAGATACCCGACAGTTGGTAGAATTCCAATATCTAGACCTAACTTGTCAGAGTTATCCTGAGCAAATAGATGTAATTGTATGCCGTAATGTATTTATTTACTTTGACCGTGTTCTACAAAATGAAATAATTAATAAGTTCTATAACTCTGTTAAAACAGGGGGTTATCTTATCTTAGGTAAAACAGAATTCCCTGAGATGAATAAAAGATTTGAAATAGTTGACCCCAATGCGCGGATTTTTAGAAAGGTTAATCTTTCTTGATACCTTCTCTGTACGCTTTAGCCACTTCTTGCAAAGATTCATAAACTGAACCTATAGGTTTAACACCTAGTTGTTGTAATCTACTGGTATCATATACCCTATCCTTAAGAAACAGATTAACCCGCTTGCCAATAAAAGGTAATTTCGCCAACATCTTTGTTGCTGAAGTAGAAAGCAGAATAGGACAAGGGGCCTTTATACCTTCGGCTAATGCCTTAAAGATTTCTTTTGCAGTTAAGACCTCAAAATCTGCAACAAAAAAAGGCCGGTTTACTATTTCTTTATTTTCTAATGTCTTTATTACTGTTTGACAGACGAGCTTAATGTCAACAAGATGCCATTTGTTTTTTCCTTTATTTGGCACAGGTAAGAGTCTAAATCTTAACAGAAATAATAATAGTTCTAAAAGATGCGGCTCTCCTACTCCATAAACCATCGCTGGTCTTAGAATGACTGTTGACAAACCATTTTGGGCATAAGACAGGACTATTTTTTCTGCCTCTATTTTAGAATAACCATAATTATTAGTTGCCCAGTAAGGTAATTCTTCTGTCAAAGGAATTTTATTATGTCCGCTTACTACAGCTACAGAGCTAATATGTAAAAATCGCTTAACATTAGCCTTTACAGCCCACCAACAAATGTTCTCTGTTCCTAAAACATTAGAGAGGTATAATTTTTTTTTATCTTCTCCGACATAACCAGCGCTATGAACAATAACCTCGAAAAAATCGGGTAGAGCAAGAAGTGATTTTTTATCTGAAATATCTGCTTTTATTAGTTGGATTCCCAAGTGAGATAACCGCTGTGCCTTAAGTGGATTACGCACTAAACCATATACCTTATGCCCTTGACTTAATAAAGATTTTGCGATTGCTTTTCCAATAAATCCTGTAGCACCTGTAACAAGTATCTTCACTGTCTACTCTCCTAAAGATATAATTTTTTACATTCTTATATAATGTTATTTTATCTATTTTTCTGCACAGTAACCAGAGAATTTTTAATAAATAAAAAGTTGTCTTATACAAAAATTTAAAAACTTACTTTCGGTAGGTAGGTCGCGCTTTATATCGTGTATGTAAAAGCTGGTGTGACTTCTGGCTCAACGGTTTTTCTAAGAATTCCTCATAGAGCCTTTTTATATAGGGATTTTGGTGAGAAAATCTTATTTGTTTTGAGGCATCGTCTTCGTATAAGGCCTGTGCCCGTTTGATTCTGAGTTCATCAGTAACCATATACGGCTGGCCACCTCCTCCGATACAACCTCCAGGACACGCCATAACTTCTATAAAGTGATACGGCAAAGCAAGATTATCTCTTTTTGCCTGTCTTACTTTATTTAAAACAAATTCAACATTACTTAATCCATGAGCAACTGCTACACGAATTTTTTTAGCACCTATTTCTATCTCAGCCTCTTTTATCCCTTTTAGACCGCGCACTTGGTTAAATTCAACATTTTTTAGGTCTTTACCACAGATAAAATAGTGGGCTGTTCGTAACGCTGCCTCCATAACCCCACCAGTGGCACCAAAAATAACGCCGGCTCCTGAATATTCACCAAGTATTGAATCTGCTTCTTCTTCCGGAAGATTCTCGAAATCAATTCCTGCTTGTTTAATCATCCGTGCAAGCTCCCTTGTACATAGAACGATATCTATATCTTGATATCCTGAAGCAAACATTTCTTCACTACGGGATATCTCATATTTCTTTGATGTGCAGGGCATAATGGAAACCATCACAATCTTAGCAGGGTCAATCTTATTTTTCTGAGCATAATAAGTCTTGGATAACACACCTAAAATTTCATGAGGCGACTTACAGGAAGAGAAATGTTCTATCATATCCGTATGAAACTTCTCCATAAAGTCTACCCAAGAAGGGCAACAGGTAGTAATAAGCGGTAATGGTTTTTCTGCTTTTAAAAGCCTCTCCTCGAACTCACTTGCCTCTTCCATAATAGTTACATCGGCAGCAAAGTTGGTATCAAACACCGCCTTAAAACCCAAACGACGTAAAAGTGCATAAAGCTTCTTGGTAAAATTTCTACCTGTATAACCGAATGCCTCACCAATAGAGGCACGAACAGCTGGAGCAATTTGAACTACACAATATTTCTCTGTATCCTGCAATGCCTCCCAGACCCGAGCAGTATGATCCTGCTCAACAATTGCTCCGGTAGGACAATGTGCAGAACACTGTCCACATTTAACACAAGGTGAATCAGCTAATTGAATATCTCCAGCAGGTGATATCCGCGTATGAATTCCTCTTTCTAAAAACGATAATGCCCAAACATCCTGTAAATTTTGACAGACATGTACACAACGACCACACAGAATACACTTTTGTGGTTCTAAATCAACTGCGTTTGTAGAGATATCTTTAGGTATATCTCTTAAAAATTGTGGAAATGATTCAGCATTGATACCAAAATCAGCGGTTAACTTTTGCAATTCACAATTGTTATTGCGGGCGCACTTTAAACAATCATTGGGGTGGTTAGAAAGAATCAATTCAATAACAGTGCGTCTTATCTCAACAATCTCTGGATCGTGGGTAATAACCTCCATTGCCTCCTCTAGAGGAGTACAGCAAGCACGTAACATCTTATTAGAACCTTTTACCTTAACAATACAAATCCCACAAGAAGCAGATGGCTCTAAATCAGGATGTTTACATAAGGTAGGTATTTTTATCTGAACCTGTTTTGCTGCCTCAAGAATAGTGGTTCCCTCAGGAACCCTTAACAAAATCCCATTTATCTTTGCTTTTATTACCTTTGCCATATTTTTATTTTCGAGCTATTGCCTTGAATTTACAAACCTCAAAACACCGTCCACATTTAATACAAGTATCAACATTAATAGAAAAACCTGTCTCTCTACTACCTGCTATAGCTTTGACTGGACACTGATTTACACAGACTGTACACCGTTTACATTTCTCTTGGATAATCGTATAATTTAAAAGCTCTACACATTTTGCTGCGCGACAGTATCTTTCATCAATATGTTCTTTATATTCGTTTTCAAAATAACGCAGGGTAGAAAGAACGGGATTTGCTGCTGTTTGTCCTAGTCCACAAAGAGAAGCCTTTTGCATAGCAAAGGCTATACGTTTTAATAGCGATATATCAGCAGATTTACCTTTACCACTAGCAATACGCTCTAATACTTTAAGCATCTGAAAACCACCGATACGACACGGTGCACATTTACCACAAGATTCATCAACACAAAATCCAAGATAGAACCTAGCAATATCTACCATACAGTCATCTTCGTCCATTACAATCATTCCACCTGAACCCATAATAGAACCTAGCTTCTGTAAATTTTCATAGTCAACTGGAGTATCTAAATATTCTTCAGGAACCACACCTCCAGACGGCCCACCTGTTTGAACAGCCTTTATAGGTTTTCCTGAGATAGTTCCACCCCCAATATCATAGACAATTTCGCGTAGAGTAATTCCCATCGGAACCTCTACCAACCCAGAATTTTTTACCTTTCCAGTCAAAGCAAAAACTTTTGTTCCTTTAGAAGTAGCTGTTCCAATCTTTGCGAAATTATCTGCTCCCTCTAAAATAATATAGGGCACATTAGCAAGGGTCTCTACATTATTTATTGCTGTAGGTTTGTCCCAAAGCCCTTTTACTGAAGGATAAGGTGGTCTTGGTCGGGGTGTACCTCGTTTACCTTCTATAGAAGCAATAAGCGCTGTTTCTTCTCCACAAACAAAAGCACCAGCTCCCAGACGAATTTCTATATCAAAATCAAAATCCGTCCCTAAAATACTTTTCCCTAGTAACCCATATTCATATGCCTGACTAATAGCTAAACGAATACGTTCCACCGCTAAAGGATATTCCGCCCGAATATAAAAATACCCACGAGAAGCACCTATGGTATAGGCAGCAATTATTAAGCCTTCTACTACTGAATGTGGATCACCTTCTAACACTGACCTATCCATATACGCACCAGGGTCTCCTTCATCTGCATTACAGATAACATATTTTTGTTCTGCGGTGACCTGGCGTGTAAATTTCCATTTTAACCAAGTAGGGTATCCGGCACCACCTCTTCCGCGCAGTCCAGATTTTTTCATCTCCTCAATTACTGCGTCTGGTGTCATCTCCAACAGAACCTTTTTCAAAGCAAGATATCCACCTTTAGCAATATAATCCTCTATTGACTCGGGATTTATCCTACCACAATTACGTAAGACAATGCGTAGCTGTTTAGAAGGTTTCTTATAAAGTAAGTCTTCTATAACTTTTGATTCTTTTATCGTGGTATCAATAATACGTGAAAAATCTTCTTCTTTTACATTGGCATAAAGGACATTGTCAGGAAGGATTTCTATTACAATACCCTGGTTATAAATGCCGATATCCGCAACACGAACTACCTGCACTTGGTCTTGAAGATTGTGATTACGTATTAGGTCAATAAAAACACTATAAACTTGACGAGTTCTTTCTTCAGTGTCGGCACCTGTATCTTTTAAAAAAACTGTTTTGGTGTACATTGTTATTCTACTTGAAAAGTAAAAATATAATCATTTACTAACATCTTGGAAACAACGTGTTTTTCCAGTATCTTCAAAGCAACTTCAGGATTCACTTTTCCATAAATAACTGTGGGAACACCCTCTACCTGAACCTCCACCAGGGGCTCAGCATAACACATTCCTAAACAACCACATTTTTCCACAGAAACAGGCAACCCACGTTTTGATACTTCTTCTTTTAATACTGAATAAACTTGCTGTGCACCAGCAGCAATACCACAGGAAGACATACCCACACGAATTAAATTACCTTGCTGCTGCTTTTTCTGTTTATGTAACTGCTCTAATTTTTGCGGAGTCAACTTTTCCATTTAACTTATCAAAAACTTAATTTAAAATAATCTACTCTTTGACATAGCTAGAAAGGATATCCATTATATCTTGTTTTCTTACTTTTCCGTAGACTTTATCATCAATCATCATTACTGGTGCTAAACCACAGCATCCTAAACAGCGCACAACATTAAGTTGAAAATTCCCATCTTTGGTTGTTTGCCCCTCTTCAATATGCAATATATTTTTTATCTCTTTAATAAGCTCTGGAGCACCCTTAAGATAACAGGCAGTTCCCATACACACACTAATACGATGTTTACCCGGTGCGGAAAGTTTAAAATAGTTATAAAAGGTAAGCACTTCATAAATACGTGCTAGAGGGATATCTAAAAGTGCAGAGACATCTAAAGCTACCTGACGCGGCACATAGCCGTGGTGATTCTGTATCTCATGGAGAATCATAATAAGATTCCCCTCTTTATCTTTCCATCTCTCTACTAACTGTTTTACCTCATCAGTTAATAAGGTATGTCTTTCCATATAAATCCTTCTTTAAACAAAAAATTAATGATAAATTATAGAAATATAAATTTAGCATAACTGAGAAAAAAATCAAGTTTTTTGTTCGCAAGGAAAAATAGATAGGGCTTGTTCTCTTTGCTAATTATAAATGTTTTTTTGTTTTCCTTAGATTTGTCAAGCTGATACTTATATCAAAAAAAAGGCGCCTTTTTAAAATAGAAAAGACGCCTCTGTTATAACCAAATACTTTAAGATTTTAAAATCCTTTTGGCTACCTTGTCCCCTACCTCAGTAATAAAAGGTATACCTGTTTCTTTTTCGGTTTCACGGTTACAAGAAGCTATATCTTCTCTTGATATTTCCTTAATAGAGAATTTTCTTGCTCCAGCCAGCAATTGTTGGACACCCGCAGCTAACTTATCCGCTAATGTCCAGACGGCAATAGCTCCATAAGGAATATTTTTCATTTCGTCCTTACCAACCTTCTTCTGCACGTCATAATAACCAGCAAATATCGCTTCGGCAGAGGAACCAAACTCTGCCACAGCAGGAGGCAATTTCTCCCAATTTCCTTTAACTTTTTCTTTTCTTTCAGGATGAAGTACTCCTTCAATATTTGCTCCCAAAAATCCCGGAATCATTAAAGCTCTACCCATACAGACAAGTTTGGTATAAGGAGCACCTAGGGCAAGTGCCTTAAAAATATGATCTTCTCTTGCAAAACCACCAGCAAAAGCCATATCCACAGGTTTTTTGTCTTTTTTCGCTAATAAAGAGGCGTATTCATATGCCTTGGCATGTAAAAAGATAGAAGGCACACCCCAAGTTTGCATCATATTCCACGGTGACATTCCTGTTCCGCCACCCGAACCGTCAATAGTTAGAAGATCAAGCTTCAAGTCAGTGGCAAATTTTATTGCCATTGCCAAGGCCTCCATACCATAAGAGCCAGTTTTTAATGAGATTCGTTTATATCCAAGTTTACGTAAATATTTGACTTGTTTAGAAAGATTTTCATAAACATCTTCCCAAGAAGAACAATTAGTGTAACCCAAGCGGGAGTGTCTGGCAAAAGATTTAATTGCTCCTGACTTAAATGCCTCTTGCACTTCAGGTAGCGTTGGATCAGGATCAACCACATAGCCGCGTTTTTTAAGAAATAACGCATACTCTAAGTCCGTAACTTGAATTTCTCCTCCTATATCTTTTGCACCTTGTCCCCACTTAAGTTCCATAATTACTTTATCAGCGTATTTTTCAATAACATACTCGGCTACACCATTTCTTGTATCTTCTACATTCATTTGAACGAGGATTGCTCCATAGCCATCAAAATATCGTAAGTAAGTTTGAATCCTACGGTCCAATTCAGGGGCTTTAAGGATTTTACCATTTTTTATCTCAGCTTGACGGTCAATGCCCACTACGTTTTCTCCTACCACAATAGGAAACCCTACTAAACTGGCACCAACTGCAAAAGATTCCCAGTATTTGGCAGCAATAAAAGTTGAACCTAAAGCACCAGTCATTATCGGTACTCTTACTTTTGTCTTAACACTGGCACCAAACTCCGTTTCCAAACTAACATTGGGAAAAATACAATCATCTTCACAATTGGATAATCCCTTCGGTAATCCCTGGGCACCGTAGAGATAACCATTTATCCTCAAAGAGTTGTATGATACCCCCAAATGAACAGTGTTATCTGCTCCTGCAGTAACAAAACCAAAATCCCTTGGGTAAATTAACTTTCGACCACGTAAAGAAGAAAGCCATGTTTCACATTTACCCATACAGTCGGCACGGCATAAGGTACAAAGTCCTGATTCTGCGGGATTACCCCGATTAACTGTTCCCAAGACATCATTAGATTTTGGCCATGAAATCATCTCGCCTCCTTTGTTATCAAGTCCCTAAGACAGATAAAATAAAAAGTTTTACTTTAACCATAATAGTTTGACGCTTTTATTTTTTTATTTTTTTATTTTTTATTTTCTAATTTTTTAAACAATAACATAAAGTTGTAATATGTCAAGTTTTTTGTTAATTACTAATTAATTTTCTTATCGCATTTTCCACCTCATCCACAGTAATTCGTTGTAAACATTCTTGACTTTGAAAAGGACAAAATGGCTTCTCACAGGGTCTGCATTGCAGTTGACTTTTTACAACTATTGACTGAGCAGACCATGGCCCATAACGCTGTTCAGAAGTAGGACCAAAGATTGTTACTACAGCAAGGTCAAGATAACTAGCCAGATGAGAAATTGCGCTGTCATTGGTAACTACCACCTTACAACGACTTAATAAATAAGCTGTCTGTCTTAAGTTAGTGCAAGCAGTAAGATCAACGAATTCAACACTACTATATTGCTTAACCTGGGCACTTATTGGAATATCTTGCTGGTCTCCAATTAGAATAATGCGGGCATTATATTTTTTAGTTAATCTTTCTGCTAACTGAGCATAATTATGGCTTGACCAACGTTTTAAACTACTACGACTTCCACAAGCAAAAGCAATTAATATATCTTTTAATGTATTTTGACATTGACCAAGTAACTTATCAACATACTCTTTGTCATCTTCAGAGAAAATAGGCATTTTACTTTGCATACTTTCCTGTTCTGTAAAAAACTCCTTTCCTAAAGCAGACAATTTATAGAGATGGCGCTGACTCATATGCATAATATTTTTAGGAATCCGTAAAAAAGGTGATGTTTTTTTGGGTGCTTTTATTAACCAACCAAAAAGACTATTCCTTAAATCAACCACAACGTCAAAACGTTTTTTCTGTAATTGTTGCAATATTTGCATCTGATAGACAAAACCTTTGTGCTTTTCATAAGGTATGATATGCTTTACTTGAGGAATTTCTTTAAACAATTCTGCAGCTCTATACCCACAAAGTACAGTAAAATTTACTTGATTAAGAACCTGGGATAATCTATTCAATACCGGAAGTGTTAAGATTACATCCCCAACATTAGTAAGCGTTATAAAAAGAATCTCTTGCATATTACAGCATTTAGCATTTAGCTAGCAACTTTTGCACTGTCTGCCAAACTTGATCTACGGTAATCGCTTTCATACAACGGTAATCTTTACAGGATAGATTATAACAGGGTAAAGAACAACCAATTTTTTTCTGTAAAATTACAACTCTATCTAATGGATAGGGGCCAGTTAAAGAAGGATCGGTTGGCCCGAATAAGGCAATTATGCGGGGACAACCGCAGGCATTGGCAATATGCAAAGGGCCTGAATCAGCACTAATAAAAAGAGTTGAAACCCTTGTTAAAACTCCAAATTGCTTAAGTGAAAGCTTACCACTTGCAATAATAGGGCTACTTGCCATCTTTTGCGCAATTTCCTCTGCCAGGGGTAACTCAGTGTTACTGCCAGTAATAATTATTTTTGCCTTATAAGTTTTTATTATGCGGTCAGCTAGTTCCGCATAATAACCAATAGGCCAGCGTTTAGGCTGCCAGTTTCCACCTGGATGGATAGTGACAATTAAATCTTCTTCTCCTAACCCTTGTTTTTTTAAAAATTCCTCTGTCTGCTTTATATCTTCATCTTTACAGTTAAATTCTAAGAAACGGTCTATTATGGTAAGACCTGCTTTATGAAAAAGATTTAAATAATAATCGATTCGGTGAGTAGTCAAAATATCAGGAGCAACAAAACGTTGCGTAAGTAAAAATCCACCTTTTTTAGAGTAGTAACCAATACGGTTAGGTATACCTGCCAGAAAAACTAATAACTTCCTTGTAAAGGAACGATGCAACAAGAAACAAGTATCAAAATGTTTCTTACGAAGATAACTGACAAAACGTAATTTTCCAATTACGCCTTTATGCTCTTTGTCCTCATCGAAAACAATTATCTCGTCTATATTGGGATTACACTCCAATACTTGCTTGCAGCGCGGTGGCACTATACAAGCAATAAAACTTTGGGGATAGTTATAACGTAGTGTTCTAAAACAAGCAGTAGAAAACAAAACGTCACCTATCCAATTGACGTTAAACACTAAAATGCGCTGAGGAAAGTTTTGTCTATCCATTTTTCCCAGTCTGTAGACTCCTAAACATGTTATAGTAACCGCTTGTTTTGAACCAAAATAAAAAGAGATTAGATGCTGTCTCAGAAATACGTATTCTTCTTAACGCAAAAAAATCATAAGGGCAGTAATATCTGGTGGGCTTGGAAGCCACAGCCAAAAGATACCCTTTTTCCTGAACCATTTTTTTTATCTTCTGATTAAACCTACCAAAAGGATAAGCAAAAGCAATCACAGGCTTACCTAAGATATCTTCAAGTTGATTCTTGGAATCACATATTTCCTGCATAATTTTTTCTTCGTCGTTTAATTCAGTTAAATACGGATGGCTTAAAGTATGACTACCAAAGCTTACCAGCCCTGAATCCTGCATCTGACGTATCTGCTCTTCTGTTAAAAAACCAGGTTTTCCTATGGCATCTACAATTAAGAAGACAGTTACCGGTATCTGATATTTTTTAATGATTGGAAACGCATAGATGAAATTATCTTCATGTCCATCGTCAAACGTAATTGCTACTGTTTTTAAAGGCAACCTTTTTTTATTCCTTAAATAATCAACAACTTCTTCTAAAGTAAGTACCCTATAATTATTCCGAACCAAGAATGACATTTGACGCTCAAAACTTGCTACAGAGACAGAAATTCTATCGTGTCTTTCTACTTCCGGCTTTATGGAGTGATACATAAGAATAGGTATAACATATTGGCTGCGCAAGAATACAATGGTAGAAAGTATAATTACTAAAAATAAGCCTAAAAAGAAAAATTTCTTTTTTTCTCTAAACATAATCTGTATACCTTTTCTGTTTCTTCCACCATCTTGTCTGTGGAAAAATTGTCTGTTATAAACTTTTGTGCATTTCTTCCCATAATTGCTGCCTCAACCGGATGTGTAAGAATATATTGTAACGCCTCTGCCAGCGCTTGACTATTTTGCGGCTGAACCAATAAGCCGTTTTCTTTATTTTTTATAAGATTACGAATTCCTCCAACATCTGAACCGATTACCGGTTTTGCCCAAGCCATTGCCTCCATAAGGCTTAAACCTAACCCCTCTTTAAGTGAGGGCATAACAAATACATCTATACAATAAAAGACCTTCCAGATATCTCTTATATTTCCTAAAAATTTTACTCTGGTAGACAGCCCTAGTGTTTCTACCTTTTGTTCTAATAAGGGTCTGATTCGTCCCTCTCCCACAATTAAAAGCTGAGCTTCGGGGAATTCTTTTTGTATTTGCCCAAAGGCCTCCAATAAGTAGATATGGCCTTTTACCTCAGAAAGACGTCCGATAATCCCTATAACTGGCCCTTCCATTAGTCCAAGTTGCTTTTTTGCCTTACACTGGGAAACGTTTTCTTTTAGACGAATACGTTCCATATCAATGGCATTATAGATTAGGTAGACTCTATCCTCAGATGCAGACATTTCTTTAATCAGATGTTTTTTCACTGCTTCGCTGACAGCTATGACAGCATCAGGCCAACAAGGAAATAAACGCCGACCAAGACGATTCTTAAAAAACCCATGCCAAGTACTTACATGGGCAACCTTAAATCTTTTAGATAATAAATACCCTAAAACTTGAGTAACTCGTGTATTGGAGTGAATAACTTCTATATTGTACTGCCTGATAAAACGCCTTAATATCCAAAAGCTTCTTCCTAATTTTAACAAGTTTACTTCGCACTTTGTGTTTATAGGAATAGGAATAAAAATTGCCCCTTGCTCTGTAAAAGAAATAGCTCCTTCACCGAAATTAGCCGCAATATAAACTGAATGTCGCCTTAGCTTTAAACCTTTAATAATGGTCAAAAGATAGCTTGTAATGCCACCAATATTTAGGTGATTAGTAAGAAAAAGTATGTTCATAATATTCTATGATTTCTTAGGTTGATTTATCTTAAGCAAATCCTCTATAGCAGAAATAACTTCCTCGGGAGTAATTGAATGCATACATACACACTTCTTACATTTTGACCGGTAACAAGGAGCACAGGCAATCTTTTTGTTTAGAATAATACAGTCTTTTACTGATGGCATATGGCGTAATGGATCAGTTGGACCGAATAACGCTATTATAGGCACACCTACACTAACCGCCACATGTAACGGAGCAGAATCCCCGCTAATGTAAACACTACACCTTTTAATAAGACAGGCAAGCTGATTTATAGAGAATTTTCCGCACGCATCGATTATTTTGGCGCTACTTGTAATCTTAAGTAACTGTTGAACCCGTTTCTTATCTGTATCTGAGCCTGTGACCACAACACGAATATCTCGTTGGGCTAATTCCCGACATAGACGTGCAAGATGTGATAAAGGCCATAGTTTTGTCTGCCAACGCTTACTTGCTCCAATGTTGATTCCCACTAATTTCTGTGACCCCAACCACTGCTGATTCAAGAAATTATCTACATACTGTTGATCCTCCTTTTGCGGAAAAAGCTCAAGTGAAAGAGTATCGGACTTAACCCCCAGCTGCTCTAAGAGACGAAATTGATGCTGGACAGGATTACAAGGATCTTTTTTATCCTTTATTCGGTGATTTAAAAGAAAAGAAAATTTTTTATTGTCATAACCGTATCGTTCAAATGCGCCAGATAACCAAGCAAGTAGATGACTTCTACGATTATTTTGAAGGTCAATAACGATATCAAATCCTTTTGCACGTAATTTGTTTGCCAGTCTTAAAAATCCAAATAGACCTTTGTCTCTCCCTTTAAAGTCACATACAAATAACTCATCAATATGTGGATTACGCGCAAGGATTTCCTGGTAATCTGCGGATACCAAGACACTAATCTTGGCTGGTGGTTTAAATCTCTGACGGACAGCACGTATAGCCGCAGTAGCAAGAATTATATCACCCAAAGAACTCATCTTGATTATCAATACCTGTGGAGAAGACAATACTTCGTGGTATACTGCGACAGTCTTATCTACCATACTCTCCAGACTGTATCGTTCTTTTACCTTCCTGTAGGCATTGACTGCAATTTTCTTAGCAAGGGCTTTATCCTCCATTAACCGCTTTAAAGCTTCACACATACTGGCTATGTCTTTGGCAGGTACAAGTAACCCTGTTTTGCCATCCTCAATAATGTCTACTACACCTCCTACCCTAGTTGCTACTACCGGCACACCACTTGCCTGTGCCTCGATAATTACTCGTCCAAATGCCTCTTGAGTTATAGTAGCCATTACCAAAACATCTAACTGAGAAAGCACTGCAGGAATATCTTTCTGGTTACCTAAAAACTCTGTAATTCTTTCAAGACCAAGTCTCTTTACTAAAGTGCGTAAATACTGTTTATAAGCATCGTAAGAACCTGCTGTATCACCAACAATCCAAATCTTAATATTTTGATTATAGATATAAAGTTGAGCCATTGCCCTAAGAAAATATTCATGCCCCTTGATAGGACTAAGACGCCCAATAATACCTACATCAAAGATATTATCTAGTTTCTGTTCAGGCTCAGTAAAGCAAAATCGTTCTAAATCCACACTGCGAGGAATAAGTCTGATCCGTTCATAGGGGACACTGAAATCTTCTATCATATGTTTAGCAATAACATTTGAGATAACAATAACTCTTTTACCCCAGCCCATTACTGAACTGAAAGGATGTTTACTATAATAACCGTGGCAGGTGGTAACAAATGGCCTTCTTGTCTTACGACAGGCAAAATACGCGCTCCAGGCAGGCGCTCGTGAACGGGCATGCACAATATCTATTTTCTCTTTCTCTATAATTTCACAGAGTGGCTTTATCATCTGTAGTATACACCAAGGAGATTTTCTATGTACAGGTAGCTGATAATGAACTGCTCCTGATAACTCTAGTTCAGAAACTAATAACCCGCCGTTTGAAACAACTACTACTTTGTGACCACGTTTAACTAATTGTCGGGATAAATCTATTGTCCCCCGTTCTACTCCACCAATATTTAATTCTGGCACTACCTGTAAGATATTCATAACTGAAACCTACTTAAGTAATTTTTTTAGTGCTAAAATAATGGTACTGTTGTCGTCTAATCTTTTAGGCTCTTTTTTATCTTGAATAACTTCTTCAATAACTTGTTTACACTCTTCTAATAAACCGAGTCTCAAATATCCTTCTTTGGCCAAGGTATCTAAAAATCTCCGGTGTCTTCCTCTAATGGCTCTATTATCAAGTACCACTACTTTCTTTCCGCTTGTACATGCCTCTGAGACCATTGAGATACTTTCTGCAGTAACTACTACGACGTTACTTAAAGCAAGTATGCCTCCTACAGTAAACGGATAATTCTTCTTACTTGCGATAACCACAAACAAAGCACGTTTGTAAGATTGCAGATGTTCTTCAATTACTTCTTCTACATCTTGAGAAGTCCTACGAGAAGTGGTGGCCATAATCCCAAAATTGTGTTTATCCGCTACTTCTTTAAGAGAATTTATCAAAAGAAGTGCTTCCTTTACGCCAAAATTATATTTCTTGCTCTTACCACCTAGTAATAAACCAATAAAACCTGAAAAGCAAAAGCTTTCTTCTCCAAGAAAATTCCGTAGCCTATGAGCTTGTTCGGACAAATAATCTTCATCTATTAAATTAAGCGCTCCTTTGGTTATTACCACATTTTTTCTTTTAGGGGGACGATCATGTTGAGGCATAACAACTAAATTAAATCGTCTAAAGGAAAGGAAAGATGGACGCATTGCTACCACAGAGAATGCCTGGTTTTCCCTGCTTAGAAGGTAATTCACTATGGCAACTGCTGAACCGCAGGAAACAATAATATCTGGCTTTATTTTTAAAAGTCTATCTCTACTGTCAGCAAGCAGAAACTTACGCATGCATAAAAGACATCCTTGGCAGATATATTTACCACTCAAAATTCCTGATAAACTTAACAATCGAGCTCTATATCCTTTGTGGAAAACTACTTCTTCCACAACTTCTGATACCTTATACCCTTGCTCTCTTAAAACTGAAGTTATAAGCTTTGCTAAACTTTGGGCTTGCCGAAGATGACCTACTTTACCATCAGAAAGAACAAGTATTGTCTTGTCCTTTGAATACTTCCACACTTTATAGGTCCACAGATATTCATAAGGATACTTTCTGATTTGTTCTTCAAAAATATTTACTAGCTTCTCCAATGTATTCTGAATATCTTGCTCGATATTTGAGGTAGCTTTTATTTCAATGGGTTCTAAGGCAATAAATTTTACATAAGGCCCTTTTAATCTAACCGGCATAACTGGCACCAGCATACAACCAAGTTCTAAGGCAAGGCGAACAGCACCTGTAGCCATAGAAGCGCTTTTACCAAAAAAAGAAACAAGCCTTCCTTTCTTTCCACCTTGATCAATGGTCATTACCACGGCTTCATTTTTCTTTAATACCCGTATGATATCCCGTATCTGACCACGCTTGATAACAGGTCTTATTGCGGCTTTTTTACGATAGGTATCTAAAAGTCTATTGACACAAGGTAATTTTTGCTGGCGAACAAACATATGTAAAGGAATTCCCAGAAAAGACGCAACGATATTTGCTAATTCCCAACTGCCTGCATGCACTGCTACAAAAATAACTCCTTTTTTCTTACTAAATGCCTGTTGTACATATTCTTGCCCTTCGGTTTTCACATATTTACTAAAATAACTTTGATTAAACCGAGGGATAAGAAATATCTCAATAATATTCTGTCCGAAGGCTTGAAAGAACTTTCTGGTAGTCTTACGTAATTGCACAACGTCCATAGTATTACAAAAGGCTGTGCGAATATTTGCGTAAGCAATTAAGCGGTGTTTTAAATCTACCAGATAAAACAAATCTCCCAATCGTCTTCCTAACCAATAACAAAGTTCTGTTGGTAACAAACAAAAAAGAGGCGCCGATATTTTACAGATTATATAAAGAAAGAAGTCGATTAAATAATTTCTGCTTTCCATCTTTTAATTCCAAAGTTATAGCTAAAAAGAAAATATTCATCCCGTATTGAGAAACAACCTCAATTGGCAGACGAACCACATCTTTCTGCGTAGTAACAAGTAAAATTTCTTTTTTATTGCCTATTTCTTCATACATCTTCTCAATATCCTGTTTGCAATAAGGGTAATGATCTTCAAACTCAAACCAACCTACAATAGAAACACCACAGGAAAAAAGACTACGTTTAAAAGAATAAGGATTCCCTATTCCACAAAAAGCAATCACTTGTCTATCCCTTAAATAATCTAATGCGATTTGTTCTTTGGGTTTACCGACACAATACCAAGCAACTGGCTTGTGTTCTGCTTCAATAATTAACGCCTGAGGTGCAAGTTGTCTCAACTGAGAAACCAATACATTATCTTTAAAAGATAAAGATTGATCAGTAAGGATAAATACGTCAACCTTTTTTAAAGTAGAGATTGGTTGACGTAAAATCCCTCTGGGTAGAAGCCGCCTATTACCAAAAGGATTACTTGCATCTAAACAGACTATTTCTAAGTCCTTATAGAGCGCCCACTGTTGAAAACCATCATCTAAAATAAGCGTATCAAGCTTATACTTTTCAAGTGCCAACTTTACTGCACGGATTCGATTACTATCTACAATTACGGGGATGTTTTTCCCTAAATTATCCGTTAACATAGCTGGTTCATCCCCTAAAAGTAGATATTTTGAATCATAATTTCTATTGACTTTTCTTGGCTTACGAAAACCGCGTGATATAATGCCTACTTTTTTGCCCTCTGCTGTTAAAAAATGAGCTATTTCCTGTACGAGTGTAGTTTTTCCGGTGCCACCTAAAGTGATATTCCCTATGCTAATAATTACGCAATTAAACTTTTTACGTCTAATTAAGTTTAAATTACGTATTAGCCACACTATTACTCCATAAAGTAACGAGAGGATAAATAAACAACCCTTAATTATCTTGGATACTACTGAGTTTTCTTTATCCAGGGCACAATGATACAGATATTGTTTAATCCTCATAGATATCCCTTAGTTTATTGACTAGTTAGGTAACTATTATACAATGTAACTAACTCAGGACAAAATAGTTTTGTTTATAAATAAAATACTAAGCTAATTCAATACGGATAGTGTTTTGGGTTTTATTAAGTAATTCGGTAGGAATCAAACAATCGTGTCTAAAGGAAGATAAGTCTATGCGGTTACAAGTAACTTTTTTTAATGCTAGACACTGGTTGATCCGAGAGTTTTTCTTTTTAAATAAATAGATAATTCTTAGTGGATAAGCACCTATTTTTAATTCAACCACAATAGACTTTTTAACGAATTGACCACTAACCAACTTTGGTCCAACAAAAAGTCTGCCAAAAGAAAACTTTACTCCCAGCACTTCTTCAAGTAAGGTGTAAATATACCAACTGGCTGAACCAGTAAGAAAAAGATATTTTCCTCTACCCTGGCTATCAAAATATTCTGGTAAGCAAGGACCAATTGCAGCGTATTGACTAGTAGCCATTCTGTAAAGGGAATTAAAAACAGTCCACCCTTCTGTTACGAAACCTCTTCTATAAAGGGCATTTGCAAACATCACATTCATGTGGCTGAAGAAAGCCCCGTTTTCCTTATCGCCATACACAAAACCAAATGCCCTTCCTAAATCCATATATAAAGGACCAACATAGGTATTCAACCGGAATCCGCCTAACTGCTGGTCATAAAGATATTTGTTAATATTCTGCCAAATCTTTCTTATTTGATTTGTTTGAGCAATTCCACTCATAATGGGAAAGACTTGTGAAGCAAGCATAAGACGCATACCATATTTATTTCTTCCCTCGAAACGTTTTCCTTTGTTATCATAGTAACCATTAAAAACCCCTTCAGGTAACCATTGATGTTTTTGTATCCAGCTTACCATATGGTTATACTTATCTCTTAAATCCTCAATAAGATTATCAATTGGAACTTTAATTTTTTCTCCAGATAAATTTCTAATTAGCGAAAAATACTTATCAAGTACTTGTTGCTTATTATAATAATTATCATAATCAATAGGTTTACCCGAGACTCTGTCCAGTAAAATTTTTAATTCTTTGGCTAACTCTACCGTCTTAGTTTTTGTTCTCAAAGCAGAAAGGAGTTCACAAAGCCCTTTTAAGTTATGTGCATACATACAGCTAAAGGCAACACTTTCACCTTTTTTAGCTGCCATATCTAAACCATCATTCCAATCGGCATTTTCCAATCGAATAATATTATGTTTCCCAACATTAAAAAACTGAACAAGCTGTTGGACCAACAGATGCTCTAAAATTGTGCCAAAATAAATTTTCCCTTTAATTGTTCTTTGCAAAAAATCCTGCTGGCTAAAATCTGTATCTATCTGTTGTGCCCTGCTTAGCTGGTGGTCACGAAAATAAGTGGTTTTGAAAAGTAAAAAATCAACATCACCTGTCCGGTCAATATAAAGACGAGTAGTAAGATATGGCCATATACCGTGATCCATCCATACACGATTAATCCGGTTACGGTCAGCAATAAATCCACCATCGGATGTGATTATAGTAGCATTTGACCCATCCAAACGCACACCACGAAAACTCTTGGTAATAATTTCCTTTGCTTTATCAGGCTCTGTTAATAAAAGTGTAAGGGCATCCTGCCATAAATCCCGCCAGCCACGACCACCTTTTCCATAATCAAAGTGTGGTAAAAATGAACAACCAAATAATCGTCTTAGCGTTGGCTGAAGACAAACCCACGTTAACCAACCATTAAAATTCTTATCGCCAAAATTAAAACGTATTGAGGAGTAATACCCTTGCCAGAATGAGCGCGTTTTATTGAATCTGTCTTGTACTTTGCCTGGTGTGTTTAAAAGCCTAAACCTCTTTTCTATAGTTTCCATACTGTCCTCAATTCCCATTAAAAGAACATATTCTGTTGAGAACTTAGGCCTAATCTCTATCTTTGGAAATCTTAATGCTGCGCATACCTCTTTGCCTTGAAAACTTGCTTGTATTCTAGTTACTGGTGTAATATCTCTGTAAATTGCCTCTGGTTGCTCAATATTACCGCTACCATAAAAATAGTCTAATGTAGGGAACTGTCCTAATGGTGGCCGTTTTATTCCTTGATAACCTAATACATAGTAACAAACAAAATTTTCTTTATGACCCCGTTCGTCGAAAACCATTGTCGGTTTTAAGATAATACCATACTTTTTTAGAATTATTCTATTAAGCAGAGAACTTACATGCCGATGATCCCGAATGTTTTTCTCAGAACGGCCAAATAAAGGAATAAAAGAAGTAGCAAAAATCTCTTTTTTTCTATTGCTTATATTCTTTATACGAATACGCATAACTTCGGCAGGGATATCAAAAGGAACAAAATTAAGGATCTCAATTTCTAAGCCAGCAATTCTTTTTTTTAGTCGCTGAAAGAATAAGCCTGCTTCTAGGATGTCGTTTTTATTTGGGCTAGATAAACGAAATACTTTACTATTACAATGAAGAAAGAACTCTCTACGAGATAAAAGATTACTTCGCAAGTCCTCAATACTTGTAGGAAGGGTTAAGAAATGGTCATTATCCCTTTTAATATCGCCTGCCAAAGAAGGACTGATAGCAGATAAAAGTTTTCCCTGAGCATCAGTTAAAGGCAAATAAAGATTATACTGATGAGGATTTTTTATTTTAAAGGTGCCGTACTGATCAATAAAACGATATATCACTGCTTAAACCTCTGATTAAGACCAATAACCCCGCCTCAGCAATAAGAAGAGACGGGGTTACTTGTTTCTCACTATTACATAGTAAGCTACTTCTTTGTTTTTAATTTCTCTATAAGATTAACAAGAAACTCTCTAGCCTGCTCCTGACAACCAAACCCAAAGGCAATTGCAAACGCAAGCCCTAGAGAACCCAAAACAATACCTACCACTAACTCAATAATTCTAGGAGCAATTCCTAATTGCTCAAGGGCAATCATTACTGTGAAAACAACTATGCATACCTCTACAATCTTTGCCAACAATTTTGCTTCATTTATTCCTGCGTTGGTGGCAGCAGTCTGAACAATGTTACGTAAAAGCGTTGCTATAAACATCCCGAAAATGAGAATAAACACCGCTGCTATAATATTAGGTATGTAGAGAATAACTCGGCTAAGCAAATCTGCAGCTACCGTTAACCCCACTGCATTTATTGCTACTACAATAGTCACCAACAATGTCAGCCAATAAAATACAATTCCCATTAGCTCCGAGAAAGTATATGGAATACCACCTTTAGCTAGAACATCGTCTAAATCAATACGTTCGGAAAGTTCATCTACTTTGCAGGTTTTAAGTAATTTTGTTACTAAACTTTTAATTACTTTAGCAATTATCCAACCAACCAGAAGAATTATAATAGCCCAGAGAATCAAAATAAAAAATTGCCCAATCTGAAGGGCCAATGTCTTTGCAGGCTCTACCACACTTAGCTGAAAATTTGTTCCTAATTCTCCCATTGCCACCTCCTTTTTATTTTTTTTAATTTAACACAAGAGAAATATCCTGTCAAGCAACTCAGAACTGTTAATCATAACGGCATAAATATAGTTACGGCTTGCCCTAAATTCTAGTATGTGAAAAACTGTGAATCCGAGGCTCTGCCTGAAGCGGTGGTAGATATCCCTAATAAGAATGCCGGATACAAAGTCCATTCTCCAAAACGTGTATTTACCCTATCTATTGCAGCAAGTAGACGGCGTTGTCTCTGGTCTACCGGAAGTAATGGCTCAACTGTTTCCGGCAGAAACCCTTTAGCTACTATTCCCAAAGCACGAATACACAGTGGTCTCGGTGAAAGCATTTGATAAATATAGCGAGCACGCTGGTAAAGAACAGCTGTATCATTGGTGGGAACATGAAAGTTTTTTTGTCGTAGGATATCTTCTTCGTAATTACTTAACCATAAACAGCAGGTAGAACTTTCTAATTTGTGCTGGCGCATACGATGTCCTACCATCTCACTTAATAATAGTAACCACTGAAAAACGTGGGTATTACTGCGTAAGGGATTTTCTAGGGTATAAGAGTGCCCTATGGATTTAGGAGGTTTGTCTGGTGCATCCCAGTAATCAACTTCTTCCTCATCTATCCCCTGGCTAATCTGCCACAACCAAATACCAATCTTACCAAAGTGCTGAATCAGAAATTCTAAACCTACCTGTGCAAGGTCTGCACCGGTAGTAATAGAAAGTAAATTTAACCTCTTTGTTAACTTTGGCCCTATCCCTGGTATCCTATCCACAGGTAAATTATGAATAAAATCTTCTAGCTCCTGATGACTTACACATAACAGGCCATCTGGTTTAGAAAGTTTTGCCGCTATTTTTGCAAAAATTTTGCCTGGTGCAATACCAATAGAAGCACATAAAGAGAATTTTTCTCTTATCTGTCTCTTTATTTGCTTTGCTAACAGGACTGCCTCATCCAACTTAAGAAAACTCACATCTAGATAGAATTCATCAATAGAGGCCTGTTGTATCTTTTTAGAGAAATTCTTTAGTAGGTCAAAAATCTGTTCAGAACATAATAGGTACTTCGCAGAATCTGCCGAAACAAACTCTGCCTCAGGACAAAGCCGAAACGCCTGTTGGGTTGGCATACCCGAACATACTCCGTATGCCTTTGCTTCATAGGAACAACTAGCTACTACTGTTCGGTACTTATTACCACGCGAACCAACAATAAGAGGTTTCCCTTTCAAAAACGGATAAGCTGCCTGCTCTATAGAAGCAAAAAAGGCATCCATATCAATATGCAGGATAATCCGTTGACTCATAGGGAAAAATAGTAAAATTGCTTTTTAATTATTTACTGTAGGGTTTTAATAAAAATACGCTATGGGCTGTTTAATATCTTAACATACCAACGTTGGTCCATTGTGTCCCAGAGAAGACAAAAGAATTCTCCTGCGCAAGAGACATTAAAATAAAATAGTTCTCTTAAACCTTGGCGTTTCTTCCAACTGTAATAAATACGATCTATTTTCATACGTTTTTGCTGTAGAGAAAACGCAAGTGGCACAATCTTACCATAACTAAATTTTATTAATACTTCAATCGGTTCTCCTTTATATAGCTTATTGCTGGGTAAAACCCTATCCCAACGTGCTTGATAGTTAAACATATCGCCTCACCACCCCAATGACCTGTCCAATAATCTCGGTATTATCGGTATAAGGAATAGGTTTAAATTTCTTATTACAAGGCATAAGCCAAAGTTTCCCTTTTTTTCTTTGAAACATCTTTACTGTTGCTTCTCCTTCTACTAAAGCAACCACAATGCTACCTAAAGAACATTCTTTTTTCTTCTGCACTATCACAATATCTTTGTCCATAATACCCATCCCAGACATACTCTCACCCTTAACTCGTAGGGCAAATATATCCTGCCTCACTGGAAAAATATCCTGTGGTTCTAAAATTTCTTCTATATTCTCCTGGGTTTCTAAAGGCTGCCCGGCTGGTACTGTTCCTAATAATGGAATACCTCTGGCTTGCCCTAAAAGTTCAATAGAACGGGCATACCGACCAATACGTCGGATATAACCTTTGACAACCAAAACACCTAGATAATCACGCACTGTTCCAGTAGAGGAAAAACCGAAATTTGCCGCAATCTCACGGATTGTAGGAGGGAATCCTCTTCTAGTGATAGTTTCTTTAATAAAAGAAAGTATCTGTCTTTGTTTGTCGGTAAGTAACTGGTTCATTATTTTATTTATTACCACACATTTGTGTGGTAGTCAAGTAAAATAATAACCGCTACTTATCGTAGCGGTTGTTTTAAGAAGTAATAGATAATTTTAACTCATCCCCGGTTGCTGATGAATTTGCCTCTTTTTCTCTTCTATTTCTTTTAATAACCTAGTTACAAGCTCATCTATCTCTGCCTGGCTTAGTTTACGTTCTCCATAAGGATCCCTAAAGGTAACACAACTGTGGGAATTTGTATCAGATATCGGTGCTTCAAACTGAATAATATGAATTGGCTCATCAGCAGAGATACTATATAACTGTTCAGAGGAGGCATTAGTTTTACCTATAATCACTACCGGCACCTTGGAAACAGGTTTACCTATGATACTGGCAGGTGTAGGTCCACAGAATACGCACAAACATTGCTGTTCAACAGAGAAGCCTATATCTCCAATGTCCACCTGTCTTGTCTCAAACTCACCTGTGGGCTCTATCCCTGGAAAAGAAAGAGAAATCTCACCACCCCAACGTGAAACTGTTGAATCGTAGGGAAGGCGACTATATACCCTTTGTGCAGTAAGGGTGTTATTTAAATCTGCATAAAAAGTTACTGTTTTGGTCTGAAATTGTATCCTTATTTCTCACCCCTTCTTAACATAGTTATTCTTTTTTAAAAAACTCCAAAAGTCTTAAGCCGATCTTTTAATTCTTGTATCTTTGAATCTTTCTCCTGTATCTTCTTTTGACAATCCTGTAACTGACTTTTTAGTGCTTGTATAATTTCTTCTTTTTTAGCCAACTCTGCCGAAAAATTATCCATCCGTGTTTGATTTCCCTGAAGAACCTGTTCTTTTTTAGAGGAAAAACGACCTGCCACTGATATACAGCTACTTAACAGAACAGAAAGCAAAGCAATAAATAACGCTATGGGCATGTGTTGTCTCATCTTGAGAATTTTTGCCAATGTAATACTTCTTCTAACGGACGCTTAGGCATCTGATAAAAAACCTTTTTAGTCAGAGGATAACCTAAGGCAATTAAACTAACTACTTTATATTTAGGAGGTATACCCAAAAGTTCTTTTATCTTCTCGCAGTAAGGTTTCTTATCTGCGGCTATCCAACAAGACCCCACTTTAAAAGTTACCGCTGCTAATAATATATTCTGGGTAGCTGCCGAGCAGTCTTCAAGGTAATATTTCGTATCAGTAGATACCACACAAATACAAGCAGCTGCCCGAGCTAAAAATTTTCCGTGGTCAGTAATCTCAGCCAAATTTTTAAGGCTTTGTTTATCTGTTACTACAATAAACTCCCAAGGTTGAATATTCCGTGCAGTTGGTGCAAAACGACCAGCATCTACAATGGCTTCAAGCACCTCTTGTGGAATAGGTTTATCAATAAATTCTCGAACACTTCTTCGTCTCTTTATTACACTAAGGCAATCCAACTGTTTTTCCTTGTTTAGTAATTATTTCTTCTATACCAACAATTATCGATAATCAACACCCTTTTCATTAATCCTTTTTTATTATAAGTGCCCATTATAGAAAGGTCAAGAGAACATATTCTCTATACTATTTTTATTACACTGCATTTACAGATGCGGCTTTTTATATCTTCGCATAGATAAAGAATTGGCTACCACTGAAAAAGAACTAAAAGCCATTGCCGCAGCTGCCACCATGGGATTAAGCAAGAAGCCATTAACCGAATATAAAACACCCGCAGCTATAGGTATGGCAACCAGATTATAAAAAAATGCCCAGAAAAGATTCTGTTTAATCTTTCTGATGGTATATCGTGATAAATCAATGGCAGTAACTATCTGCCGTAAATCGTCTCTTAACAGAACAATATCTCCTGCTTCCATAGCTATATCAGTGCCTGAGCCTAAGGCAATACCTACATCTGCCTCGGCTAAAGCTGGTGCATCATTAATTCCATCTCCTATCATCGCAACTTTCTCATTTTTCTCTCGTAAAGAACGAATGACCTCTTCTTTATGCTGAGGTAAAACCTCTGCCCGCACTTCATCTAAAGAAAGAGAATGCGCAATTGCCTCTGCGGTATTTTTATTATCTCCAGTCAAAAGTATTAATCTCTTACCCATCTTTTTTAAATATCTAATCGTCTGCTCGACAAAGGGTTTAAGCATATCCCCTACAGCAATAAGCCCTACTGCTTTGTCATTTACTACTACGACCATTACGGTCTTACCTTCCTTTTCCCATTGCTCAGCATCAATCAAAATTTCTGGTGACAGATTAATGTTTTTCTTCTCAGCAAAACGGCGATTAGTAATAAGCAAGCGTTGACTGCCTATATTTCCCATTACTCCTTTTCCTGGTAAAGCAATAAAGTTGTCTACCTTCTCCAGAGGTAAAGATTTTTCTGTTGCCGCCTCAAATATTGCCTGACCAATAGGATGCTCTGAATATTTTTCTACTGAAGCAGCCAAACGCAATATCTCCTCAGCAGACCTCTGGTGATATCCTCGGTAATCCATAAGGATAGGTTTACCTCGAGTAATTGTGCCCGTCTTATCAAAGACTATTACTGTTACCTTATATGCTATTTCTAAAACTGAGGGGTTGCGTATAAGAATACCATTCTCTGCAGCTACACCCATACTGACTACTAAAGCTGTAGGAGTAGCAAGACCTAAGGCACAGGGACAAGCAACAATCAACATAGAGACAAAGGTAGTAAAAGCAAATAAAAAATCTTCTCCAACAGCTAACCATACACTAAACACTGCAATAGCTGCTAAAAAGATTGTAGGCACAAATATACTGGCTATTTTATCTGCTACTTCTTGAATAGGAACTTTATGTGCTAGTGCCTCTTTTACTAAGTTAATAATTTGAAAAAGTAAAGTATCTTGCCCTACACGAATAGCCTCAAATTTAAAGGTACCTGTTTTATTTACGGTACCACAGAAAACTTCTTTACCAGGAGTTTTATCTTGAGGTATACTCTCACCAGTTATCATAGATTCATCTACACTTGAAAAACCCTCTATAACAATTCCATCAGCAGGAATCCGTTCGCCAGGTTTAATAATTACAATATCGCCTATCTGTAACTGATCAATAGGAATTAACTCTTCCTTTCCTTGGCGAACTACTAAAGCGGTATTAGGACGTAAATAAAATAGCTTCTTAATAGCCGCTGATGTCTTTCCCCGAGCACTTAACTCTAAGTATTGACCTAAAAGAATAAAGGTAACTATTACCGCAGCTGTTTCAAAATAAAGATGAAGATTAGATAGTTGACTTCGTGTCTTAAAATACGCCCATGCCACAAAGACACTGTACAGATAAGCAGATGCTACACCCACAGAAACCAACGTATACATATTTGCTTTTCGACTATGTAAAAGATCAATCCATCCTTTCTGAAAAAAGGATAGGCTACAAATTATTACTAAGGTAGCAAGAATTAATTGAATAAAAATGTTATGTTTAGCCAATAATGTCGGCAAAGGCATATTTGTAGCTGAAGCAGTTGACAGAATTACCAAAGGCAGGCTTAATAGAAAAGAGAGCCAAAATCGCAAGCGTAAAGATTTAATATCTGCCTTAAGCAGATTTTCAGTAGAAACAACTGTCTCTTTCTCAGTGTTTGGTATACGGTAACCTAAGTTGCGAATAATCTTCTCTAACTGTTCCTTCTTAACTTTCTTTGGATTGTAACGTACAGATACTTGACCTAATGTAAGATTTCCATTTACCTCTAACACCCCAGCTTTGGCTTTTAATGCAGATTCTATAGTAAGTACACATGTTGCACAGTGCATTCCTCCAACAGGAATGACTATATGTTTCTCTGGGACAAAATACGTTTGTGATATTTCCTCTTGGCTCTCAGCTTGCTTGAATTTCTCTAAGCAATGCCGACTGCAGAAGTAATAATTTATGCCACGATGATGAAGACACAGCTGTTCTGTTTCTTCTATTTGCCGGCCACAAATAGGATCAATTGCCATAAAAAGTAACTTTTTTTTCTTATTCCTGTTTTTCTTTCTTTACAATAGGTATAACCCCGGCCATCTCTCCAATAACATTGACTAAATCCGCATTATTGGGTAGGACTATCTTTGCGTTATTAGCAAGTGCTCGCTCAAGTGCTTCTATTCTTCTTAATAACTGAGCATTTCCTACAAAATATTGGTTTGCTGCCTCGTTTACAAGTTTAATTGCCTGAGCCTGTCCTTCTGCCTCTAGAATTTTTGCTTGCTTTATTCCTTCTGCTTTTTTAATCTCTGCTCTACGCGCACCATCTGCCATTGTCTCAGTAGCAGTAGCAAAATCAATAGCAGCGATTTTCTCGTTTTCTGCTTTCACTACCTTATTCATTGTCTCCTGCACATCCTTAGGTGGGTCTATCTCTTTTAATTCTGTGCGCACAATCTCAATACCCCAGGCAGCGGTTTCTTGTTTAAGTGTCTTCTGTAACTCCTCATTGATTTTACCACGTTCGCTGTTGGCAGATTTAAGGGTCATTGTTCCAATAATATTTCGTAAGGTAGTGCGCGCTAAATTTACTATTTGATACTGGTAGTTATTGACATTATACTGAGATGCCTTTACACTTTCTTCATCAGATTTTACTTTAAAGTATACCTGCGCATCAACACGGGCATTAAGATTATCAAAAGTAATTATTTCCTGTGGTTCTGCATCTACCATCACCTCCGTTATATTCACCAGATATAATTCCTCAATAAAGGGAATAATCCAGTGAAATCCTGGGGTAGCAAAACGATGGTATCTGCCTAATCTTTCAATAAGTCCGCGGTGAGTAGGTCGTACGATACGAATACCCATAAGAAAAAAAATAACTACAAACACTACTACTGCCCAGATTATAAGATGTCCCATGTAAACCTCCTTTATGCTAATTATAGAACCTTAGCCTCAGTATTGTCTGATATAATTTTACTTTTTCCGTAAACTTTTTATCTAGGAAATATTTTTAGAAACAGACACGTCTTTATTCAACCACAATTGTTTTTGTGATACTGCCTATTCGCGAACAAAATGCAGAAATCTCAATCTCATCTGCTGGTTTCAGCCCCGATATTTCAAAAGATGCTGTCTGAGTATCATTAGATTCCTGAGAACTAAATTCCTTTTTGCCCACTTCTTCTTGATTGACTTTAATTAAGATAAGTTTTACATAATGATTAGAAGGGTTTGCTACAGAGTGCTCTACCACTACATCGACGGTGCCTTCATTTACTGTAGCTGAAATTGAACTAGGCGAATGAGCAAACGAAATATTAAGTATCCCTACAACAAATAAACTTGTCAAAAAAGATAATTTGATCATCAGACTGCCTCCTTTGTTATTTAGTTTTGTTAATAATTATTGTAACATCCTTTTTTCTATTTTACCTAGTCAAAATTAAATTTCTTATAAAAATACTATCGTTACTACTTTTTTCTTCTTTGATAAAGTATAGTTCCAACATGCAAGAGAACAAACATAACTGTGATTATCCCAAATAACTTATGTAAAATAAAATTTACTCCTGTAAGACCAAGAAAAGCAGTAAATATCAACACGCATAGACTAATTGTTCCAAAAATTAAAATAAGCTGATAGACGGTCATCTTATTATTTTTTAGCGTAACCTAGCAACTTCGCTCAATAATTGGTGGTATATCTTCTATTCTTTCCACAATCTTATCTGCTTCAGAAAGATATTGACGGGGAAGACTTGTGGTTAAACCAATACAGAATATACCCGCGCGCTTAGCGGATTTAATACCAAAAGGAGCATTCTCTATAACCACCGCTTCTTTCGGTAATAAAGCGAGTTTGTGAATAGCCATAAGATATGGCTCAGGGTGTGGCTTCCCTTTTTTTACGTGATCCCCTGCCACAATTACATCAAACATTTTACGTAACCTTTTGGGCAGTATGCGGGTTAACTCCTGGGTAGGAGTTCCTGTGACTAATCCTAAACGATATCCCTTTTTCTTAAGGCAATAAATAAACTGCTTTACGTTCTCAAATAAATAACGTTTAAAATAACGTCTAAAGATTCTCTTTCTACGTAAAAATATTTTCCTTAAAATATCTGGGGTAGGCTTAATACCTTCTCTTCGTAAAAGAGCAGTTAATGTCTTTTCCCAACGTTCTCCTTCTTTGGCAAAGACCTCAAAACAGCTTACCCTTATCCCATAAGGTCTTAGTGCTTCATACCAAGCCAAGTAATGATAAGGCATAGAATCTACCAGAACACCATCCATATCAAAAATAACCGCCTTAATTTTGTTTACTCTTTCTTCCCTCATCAAGTATTTTTAGTAATCAGGCAAATTACTTAAAGGAAGGTTGCGTTCTACAAATTGAATAATCTTCTCCTGAATGTGGGGATCAATACGATAAAACTCTAACCCCATACCCGGATAAATCTGCGGCTGAAGATGTTTTTCTACTAACCAAACTACCCTGGCTTCAAGAAATAACTGCCCTGGTTGAGGTTTTAAGGTTAATTTTAGGTCTAATACCTCTCCAACGGGATAGGTTTTCTGAGAGAAAATCATTACCCCAATCCCACTTAGATTCAATGCTTTCCCTTGATGATAATCTTCCTCATATTTTGCTTTATAATACACATCTATATCTAAAGGAAGCCTCTTAAATCTACGGCGTAATTGTTTTCTTTTTATCTGGGTAATTACCTCTTCGGCCTCAAAACTGTCCAAAGCACTCTCTAAATCCTTACAAATCTCAAATACCCGGTCAAGACAAACCAAACTGAAGAGTTTCTGAATGTGGGCGGGCACAGCTACAAATTTTAACTTGCCTTGATGATTAAGTACATGCTTAAACGCAAGCGCAAGACAGGACATACCTGCATAGTCCACCAACTCTACATTTTCAAAATCACAGATAAGCTGACGATAACCATTAGATAAAGCCCAACCCACCTTCTCTACTAGATTAGCAGAGTTAATGTCTATTGAACCAGAAAGATGTAATACAGCCGCACCTTTTATTTTCTTAAAAGTTATCTCTAACATAACATAAGCGGTATCTTTATTTTTCTATTTTAGCACTATTTTTGTTTTCTAAAAGTGCTAATATACAATTAAGACTAAGCAGGGTTGCACCTTGATTTTCTTGAATAAGCAAACGCGCTTGACTACCTAACTGTCTTGCCAATGCCTGGTTGTTTATAAGATTCTCCAAAACCTGATAAATTTCTTGTTTGTCTTTTACCTGTATAGCAGCATTTTGTTTTATAAAAAGCTCTGCTATGCTACGGAAATTAAACATATAATTACCAAAAACAATTGGTTTGGCTAAAGAAGCTGGCTCAAGAATATTGTGTCCACCAATAGGTACAAGACTTCCTCCAACAAATACTATATCTGCAATCTGATAAAACTGCATAAGTTGTCCAACTGTATCAATTATAAAGACAATATTATCTTCTTTTTCTTTTCTTTCTAAGCCTATTGTTTTGCTTTTATCTTTAAATTGGGAAATAAGCTGGACTTGTAATTTCGTATTTTCCTTAATCCATTTCACCAAATAAGTAACTCTTTGGGGATGTCGCGGAGCAATTATTAATCTACAAGAAGGATATTTTTTTATTAATTTCTCATAGACGGATACCAGTATCTTTTCTTCACCCCGATGGGTACTTGCAGCAATAATTACTTTTTCTGTCTTTTTGATCCCTAATTCTGTGCGTAATAACAGATTTTCCTTCTCTATAACATCCTTACTAACAAGATTAATGTCAAATTTCATATTGCCTGTTACTTTAATCTTTGGTTCTGCTACACCTAAACTAAGCAAACGATTCTTTTCTTCAACGGACTGCACACAGAAACAACTTATCTTTTCCAATACACTCTTCACAAACGGGCGTAACAATCTGTATCTTGGTAATGAACGGTCAGAAATACGACCGTTAACAACTACAAGCGGAATTTTTTCTCTAGCAAGACAATTAATAAATATAGGCCACAGCTCTGTCTCAACTAATACTACTATAGACGGTTTAATTCGACGAATAACAGAACACATAATAAACCTTAAATCAAGTGGAAGGTAAATGACTACATCACGATTTCTTGCCAAGGAACGCGCCACACTATTACCTGTGGCAGTCACTGTAGAAAGAACTAACTGTTTATGGGGCAGGTGTTCTCTTATTTTATCTATAAGTGCCCTTACTGATAATATCTCTCCGACACTGACTGCGTGAATCCAAATAGGATTATAAAAATCATTTTTCGGTGGTAAAAATCCTAAACGCATTAAAATTCCTCGGTGAAGCTGAGCGCGCAATAATAAAATCAATACATAGAATGTAAATCCCACCAGATATATAAACTCATAGAGAATTTCCATAATTGATCAACTTTTACCGATTAAAATGTTCTTCATGCACGAGGATGAGCATGGTCGTAAATATTCTTTAGCTTCTCTGTGGTAAGGTGAGTATAAATCTGAGTTGTCGATAGATTCGCATGGCCTAAAAGTTCCTGCACAGTGCGTAAATCTGCGCCTCGGTTAAGCAAATGGGTAGCAAAACTGTGGCGCAAGGTATGTGCAGATACTCCTTTTTGAATGCCCACTATTCTAATATACTTGGCCACAATATTACGAACCCCTCGGTCCGTAAGACGCCTGCCTGCGCGATTTAAAAAAAGAGCAGACGACTGTTTTTTACGATTTGTAAGATAGTTTCTGATTGCTTCTAGTGCCTTGTCTCCAATAGGCACAATACGCTCTTTTTTACCTTTACCTTTTACTTTAATAATACCCCCTATAGCATCTACATCCTCAACATCTAAACCTACTAGCTCACTAATGCGAATACCTGAGGAGTAAAAGGTCTCTAGAATAGCTCTGTCACGTAAACCTTGCTCATCTTTAGGAATAATTGCTTCAAGCAGACGAAACATCTCCTCCTCTGTCAGAAACTTAGGTAAACGCCGTTCTATCTTAGGACTTGCCACACTAGCAATAGGATTACTCGCTAGTAGCCCTTCGCGAACAAGGAACTTAAAAAATGACCTCAGACAAGACAAATGTCTACAAATAGTGCGATTAGAGGCATTTTTTGCTTTCAGAGCTGCTAAATAACGCCGAATGGTTAAGTAATCAACACTACTGAGTGGTTGATTGGCCAAAAATTTAAAAAAGTCTTCTAAATCTAGTGAGTAATTAACAATGGTGTGTTTTGAATAGTTGCGCTCAATCTCAAGATATCTTAAAAATTTTTCAACTAACCTGTCCATCTTTCGTCGCCAAATCTGGATTTTCCTCAGGTAAATTTTTAGTTATATAAGTACATTTTGGATACTGGGAACAGCCATAAAAGTAACCTTTTGGTGACCTACGCTGAACTAACTGTCCATTACAGCCTGGTTGTGGACATTTTATCCCCGTAGAAATGGATTTAGAAAATTTACATTCTGGAAAGCCCGAACAACTTAAAAATTTACCCTTTTTACCCCATTTTATGACTAGGGGTCTGCCGCATTTCTCACAAATCTGCTGGGTAAGAACTACTTCTTTTTGCATATTTTGTGCAGCAAAATCAAAACTTGCTTTAAAAGGTGCATAAAAATCATTTAGGACTTTTAGACGATCGAGTGTCCCTTCCTCAATGGCATCTAATTCCTCTTCCATTGCCGCGGTGAATTTAACATCCATAATCTCAGGGAAAAAGTGAATAAGCATTTCCGTTACTTTCATCCCTAGTTCGGTGGGGTGGAGGTAGCCTTTTACACGGTGGACATATCCACGCTGAATAAGTGTAGAGATAATTGGGGCATAAGTTGAAGGCCGCCCTATGCCCTCTTCTTCTAAAACTTTTACTAAAGAACTATCCGAAAAACGTGCAGGTGGTTTAGTAAAATGTTCTGAAGGTAAAAGCTCTAACAATTGCAAGACTTCTCCTTCTTCTAACAAAGGCAAAGGAGGACGTTTGTTTGTATCTTCGCTTTGAGGATAAATTCTTAAAAAGCCGTCAAAGATAAGTTCGCTTGCTGTGCCATAAAAAAGATAATCTCCTGCCTTTATTTCTACCGATGTCTGTTTAAAACGTGCTGGTCTCATCTGGCTGGCCATAAATCTTCGGTAAATAAGTTCATATAACCTATATTGGTCATCATTAAGGTATTTACGGACTTTATCTGGAGTTAGAGTTGGTCTGGTGGGTCTTATTGCCTCATGTGCTTCTTGAGCAAATTTCTTATTTTTATATACTGGTGGTTCTTCGGGTAGATAATTAATGCCGTAATTATCTAAAATAAACTTCCGTGCCTCTTCTACTGCTTCAGGTGCAAGATTAGTTGAGTCTGTGCGCATATAGGTAATAAGCCCAATAGGAGTTTCTTCTGCTATATCAATGCCTTCGTAAAGCTGTTGGGCAATAAGCATAGTCTTTACTGCATTAAACCGTAGTTTATTAAATGCCTCCTGCTGTAAAGTACTAGTGGTAAAAGGTGGCTCAGGATAGCGGTTCTTTTCTTGGTATTTTACTTCCTGAACAATAAACTGGCATTTTTCTAATTCTTCACAAATAGCCAATGCCTGATCCTTTGTTTTTATCTCTAACTTCTCGGAATTTTTCTTTTCAAGTTTGGCTATAAAATCTTTTTCATCTGTTTCCTTTTTTTTTAATCTTGCCTCAATTTGCCAATATTGTTGTGGAATAAATGCCTGAATTAACTTCTCGCGTTCTACAATAAGACGTAAAGCCACAGACTGGACTCTACCTGCACTTAAACCCCTAGCAACCTTTTTCCATAACAAAGGGCTCAGGTAATAACCCACAATACGATCCAGAATCCGACGAGCAATTTGAGCCTCTACCATCTTAGAATCAAAATCCCGCGGATGAGTAAAAGCCTCTCTCACTGCCTCGGAAGTAATCTGATGGAAAGTAACTCGTTTGACATCTTTGTCTTTTAGAATCTCTTCTTTGATGTGCCAACCAATCGCTTCTCCTTCGCGGTCAGGATCAGTAGCAATATAAACTTTTTCTACATCACTTGCGCTCTTTTTTAACTGATTTAGAATCTTCTTTTTCCCTGGAAGGACATTGTAGGAAGGAATAAAACCTCTTGGTATATCTACTCCTAACGTCTTTTCAGGCAAATCTATTACGTGCCCCATAGAGGCTAAAACCTGATAGTTTTTACCTAAGATTCTACTTATGGTTTTTGCCTTCGTAGGTGACTCAACAATCACAAGACTTTTTTCTGCCACTTTCTCTCCTGTAAACTAAACCCTTTTCAGAGGTAGAAATTAATCCTTTTAGCTCTAACTGGAATAGAACACTACAAATCTCTGGAACAGTTTTACCAGTAGAAGCTACTAATTCATCAATAGTTGTAGGTTTGGCAGATATTATATTATATAAATGGAGCTGAAAGCAAGATAATCCTTTGTTTGCTTCCTCATCGGTTATTTTATTTAACTGTGTTACTTGTTTAAGGGAAGGCAGTTCTTCAAGAATATCTTGGACACAAATCACCAATTTTGCCCCTTGCTGAATAAGCAAATTGCAACCAAGGTAATGGGCTTGGTCAATATTACCAGGTAATACAAATACCTCTCTTGCTTGCTCTAAGGCATAATCTGCGGTAATTAATGCCCCGCTATTTCTTGCTGCCTCAACTATCAATACCCCTAAAGATAACCCACTTATTATTCTGTTTCTTCTAGGAAAATTATTTTTAAACGGCGGACAATTAAGTGGAAATTCTGAAATAACTGCTCCAGATTCTGCAATACGTGCGGCTAAAGCTATATTTTCTTTTGGATAGATGTTAGCTAGACCACTTCCCAAAACTCCAACGGTCCTACCCTTTACTTTTAAGGCAGCAATATGGCTGGCGGTATCAATCCCCCGTGCAAGACCAGAGATAATAGTAATCTGCATTTGGGCCAATTCTGCAGCAAACTCATTGGCATAGCGCAAACCTAACAAACTGGCATTGCGGCAGCCTACTATGGCAATACTACGTATATCACTATCTAATATTGCACCTTTCATATATAAAACTACAGGTGCATCTTCAATAAAATGCAAATTAGTAGGGTATTCTGGTTCATTATAAGTAATAATCTTAATATCTCTTTTTTTAGCTAAAGATAGCTCCAGAGAAACTTCTTGTTCCTTAAGGGTAGCAAGTTTTTCTGCTAAATGTAAATCTATCTTGGCCAGCTGTTCTGGATTTTTCCGACAAGCAAATAAAATCTCCTTTGCTGAACCAAATACCTCCAATAATGGCTTTAGACGACTGACAGTAATTAGTCCAGTCAAATTAAGCGCAACCAAAGCCTCTTTTTCTTCCATCTCGATAATCCTTTCTATAAATTAAAAGACGTTTGTCTGGCAATAATCTCACTATATCCGAACAATACTTTAATCTTTAGATAACCTATAGATTCAACTTCCGTAGGATTTGACAAGCTACCTCATAAGGAGTAATATCAGAGGTATCTATAGATAAATCTGCCTGTGCATAAAAAGGTTGGCGTTGTTGAAGTAATTGTCTTATTTTCTCCTCTGGGTTATCCACTAGTAACAAAGGACGATGCCCAAGTCCTCTTGTGCGTTCTAGGATCACTGGAATACGCGCAGTTAAACAAACCATTATTCCAGTTTTTTTCATTAAGGCAATGTTTTCAGGGTCAAGAACAATGCCTCCACCACAAGAGATAATCTGATTTTTTTGCTGAGCAACTTCTTTAAGTATTTGTTTTTCTATTTTTCGAAAATACGGTTCTCCTTTTTCTTTAAATATCTCAACAATAAGCTTGCCCTCTCTTTGCTCAATAAGCTGGTCTAAATCAAGAGGAGGCCATTGCTTAAGCTGGGCAAGCTGGCGGGCAACCACGCTCTTGCCTGTTCCCATAAACCCAGTTAGATAGATATTCATACCACTAACAAAGCAGTTGTCTTGCTGGCGTCATTACTAATTGCTACACCAGCAAAAAACAACTGATTAAAAACTCTGGCCTTGATTAATCCCTGCTTACTGCTGATAAGCCTCCAACACCACTTCCTGTAATAACTTCTGCGCTTCTTTAGTTGCGGCAAAAAAACTGTTATACCACTTGCCATCTTTTGCTTTCTCTTGAGGCATAGACAGAAACAGTCCGTTTTTACCCTCTAAAATCTTCAATCCCTTAACAATAAAATCTCCTATTGCAATATCCACAAAGGCCTTGATTTTAGAGCCACCATCAATACGATACAGTCTTACTACCTGAATACTACATACTTCGTTCATCTTTATCACCTCCTTTACTTATATAGACGTAAAGGAGACAACAATCTAACTTTTTTTAAAGTCTTTATCAAAAAAAATCCCTATCGAATTCTACGTAAGTAAAACTGGTATGCTTTTTTTATATCAGAAAGAACATCTGCACCAAACTTTTCTAGCAAGGCATCCGCTAACACGAATGCAACTACAGACTCTGCCACCACACCAGCAGATTGAACCGCACAGACATCTGAACGCTCAGTAGCTGCTTTAGCAGGCTTGTTGGTGGATACATTCACCGAATTTAGGGGATTCATTAAGGTGGCTATTGGTTTCATACAACAAGACAGATGTATATCTTCACCATTAGAGATACCTCCTTCAATGCCACCGGCATTATTGGTCAAACGGAAATATCCTTTCTTTTTGTTATAGTAAATAGCATCGTGTACCTGGGAGCCAAAACGCTTGGCATAACCAAAACCTAAACCAATTTCTACTGCTTTAATTCCGGGTATAGCCATCAATGCCCCAGCAAGTCGACCATCAAGCCTTCGGTCAGGATGTACATAACTACCTAATCCCGCTGGTACATTATGACAACATATCTGAAAAGTCCCCCCCACTGTATCATTACGTTGCATAGCTTGTTTAATTTTCTCAATACGTTCTTTCAAACTGGTAGCTCCTCCAATAGAAGTGACTGTGCTGTTTATAGAAATATTAAATTCTTTAAGTAAAAGTTTACATACCGCACCTATTGCTACAGTGGCAGCTGTGCTACGGGCAGAAGCTCGTTCAAGACATTCCCGTATATCACTAAAACCATACTTAAGATAACCTGCAAGGTCCGCATGCCCTGGTCTGGGACAGAACACAGGATGTAAGGTTTCAATACTAAAGTCTTTATTATGAATTATCATTGCAATAGGACTGGCTAAAGTCTTTTGTGCCTTAAGCCCTGAAAATATCTCTGCTGTATCATGTTCAATCTTCATTCGAGCTCCTCTTCCAAATCCCATTTGTCTGCGCCTAAGTTCTGCGTTGATAAAATCTACATCAATGCGCAACCCCGCAGGTAAACCCTCTAAAATTGCAATTAAGCCTTTTCCATGCGACTCCCCAGCAGTAAGGTATCTTAACATACTTACCTCCTCCATATTTATCTTCTGAATTTTAGAAAAAATCTTTGGTTTATTTCCACAGCCACAGCTAATGTTATAGACGTTATCTTTAAAACAGTTTTATCTCTACTTATTCTTCAGCCCATAGTCCTCGTTTACTTTCCCGTGCCTCTTTATATAATTGTCTAAATAAATCAACATACTTTACGTTCGGCGGATAGGTTAATAGATTAGCATAGCCTTGCTTGATTATTTCGGCATTTACAAATGTCCCGTCAGGCAAAAAGACATAGGCCAAAAGACGACCATAACGGTCTGTTTTTTCGATATCAAACTCAAGGCGCACGCGTTTTCCTTCAACTAACTGGCGAGTAAAAGCAAAGGACTTTTGACCAAGCTGCTTAATAGTCCTTATATCTTTCCCTGAACGCTGACTGTCTTTATATAATTTAGTTGATTCGTGAATTTCTGGTGTATCAATTCCAATTAAGCGTAATCTCTGCCCGTTTTCTAAAACTAAAGTGTCACCATCAACTACTCGTATGACCAGAATATTATCATAGGAATAACTTTTGCCCCAAGGAATACCTATTTTTGCTTCGCCTCTTCCACCTACTTCACCTGAACAACCGCAAAAAGTCAAACTTATCACTAAGCATATAATAAAAAGTTTATTTGTCAGTTTATATCTTTCTATGCTTCTATCAGCCTTTTTTTTCATAAGAAACTATTTTTGTAAAAATTAAATCTTTTGTGCAATAAAACCAGCCAAAACCGCAATATCCTCAGTACAGAAAACTTGGGAAATATTTTGGTCAAAAAGCATATTTACCTCAGCAGGCAATTCCTCATCTTCACCCCAAATCTCTATTAAAACAGGTACCTCTGGAAACACCTCTAACCTAATGGCTGCATCCGCTTGTTTGACTTTTTCACCAGGCAAGTGCTTTAAACAGTTATATAGGTCAAGCGGATTATGTCCAAACTTGTCAATTAGAGAAAGTAACACCCGCCTTCGAAAAGCGGGGTAGTAACTGTCGCCACCTGGTAACTCACGAAATGATATCCACTGCCCCGTTATCTTAGGTAATCCCGCTATTTTCCTTAAAAGGTAATGAATTATTAGAAGTGACAACCACTGTTTGGCTACTTCTCTACCATTACACACTAACTCTAAGTTAGGTTTAACCCAATATTTCTCTCCGAGGAAAATCACCACAAACTCTTTAGTACTTTGCTGTCTCTTCTTAAGTAAATCAATAAGAGTATTCCAGGAATTCTTAAGCGCTATTTCATACCCCATAAAATTATTCTACTCTTTTTATTAGATAAATCAACGGTTTTACATTATAATAGTGAAAGATTAAAAGCAAGAACACTTAATTAAGTGTTATGAACAGAATGCTTATCTTCGTTTTAAATATCTGCGAGTAACAGAACGACAAAGACTATGCTCTACGACAAATTTCAGCAAGAAGCAATTAATGCCATTAATAATGGTTTATCCGTATTAGTATCTGCTCCTACCGGCGCAGGAAAAACAGCTATTGCTGAACATGTCATTCAAAATTGTCTCGATAAAGGGGTAGGTTGTATCTACACCGCGCCCATTAAAGCACTTTCTAACCAAAAGTTCAGAGACTTTCAACAGCAATATCACGATAATATCGGCATACTTACAGGAGATGTTTGTCTCAATTCTAATGCACCAGTATTAATTATGACCACTGAGATTTTTCGCAATAAAATATTGGATGAACCAGAAAGCCTTAAACCATATCATTGGATTATCTTTGATGAAATTCACTATATTGACAATTACGAACGAGGCACTGTCTGGGAAGAGGCGCTAATGTTTTTACCAAAACATATGAACTTTTTGGGGTTATCTGCCACTATCCCAAATTGTAAAGAGTTAGCTAATTGGCTGGAGACTATTCATCAAAGACCTGTTGCAGTAATTATTGAAAATAAACGACCAGTGCCATTGCATTTCTTCTTTCAATATAACAACCAGATTGTAGATAAAATAAATCTTTTGCGACGCACACATCTAGTTAAACCTAATCGGCTACACACACTTATTGAATACATCCGGAATAAACAAGGGTTACCTTGCATTTATTTTGTCTTTGGCAGACGCCGAACCGAAGAACTTGCCTGTGAACTGTCAACTTACAATTTCTTGAATAAAGAAGAGCAAGAGAGTATTGAAAAGATGTTCTTTGAACTTTGTCAAAAGTTTGAGTTAACTTATGAAAAAAGTACCCAATTATTGTATCCTCTAATTAAACGCGGTATTGCCTATCATCATGCAGGGATGTTGCCAACCTTAAAAGAAGTAGTAGAGCGTTTATTTACTAGTCGGTTGGTTAAAGTAATCTTTACTACTGAGACCTTCGCCTTAGGTATTAATATGCCTAGCCGTTCTGTGATATTTGATGACCTGCGTAAATACTATGGCAGGTATCTTAGACCTCTAAAGACTCGTGATTTCTACCAAATGGCAGGACGTGCAGGACGTAGGGGTATTGACGATGAAGGATTTGTTTACTGCAGAGTTCATTTAGGAAAGATTCGGCTAGAAGAAATAAAAGAGATTATTTATAACCCGCCAGAAAAGGTGAACAGTCAGTTTAATACCTCCTACGCCACCATCCTTAATCTATATGAAAAATATCAAGAAGAAATCAGTCGGGTATATCCGTTAAGTTTTCATTACTTTCAGACCAAGCGTAAAGACCAAGAAGAAGCCTTGCGGTTAATGCATACGAAACTTAAGTTGCTTAAGGAGGACGGCTTTATTGAAAAAGGTAAACTTACCCCCAAAGGTCTATTTGCCAAGGCAGTCCATGGTTACGAACTCGTCTTATCAGAACTTTATACCCAAAATATTTTTGAATATCTAGATGAATTTGGTTTAGCAGTAGTGGCGGCTGCGTGTGTATTTGAACCGCGAAAGAATCAAGCACTTCTACATATATCAAAGAATACACGCAAAATAAAAATGCTCTGTGAAGAAATTTATGAAAAGATAAAAGAAAAAGAGGCAAAATTACGCATTTATCCTTTTAGTAAAGCCCCGTATTTTCACTTATCGCTTGCTATGGAATATTGGCTACGTGGAACGGACTTCTCTAAAATACTTGTACACACCGATACTGATGAAGGTGAAGTTGTGCGTTATTTTCGTATGGCTGTGCAAATTTTGCGCCAGCTTTCCGATAACCCTGTATGTTCACCTATTCTTAAAGAAAG
>JAOAET010000021.1 GCA_026416665.1 Candidatus Omnitrophota bacterium
ATGCAATCAATAGTAAAAATATTACTGGACGGTCAACAGCGAAGTACAGCATTATTTTATGCTTTGTATGAACCAAAGATACCTCTAAAAAATAGAAAAAGCCCGTATCTATTTTATCTTGATTTGGATAAGGCACTTAAAAAGCAGTGGGATAGTGCAGTAATTGCAGTAAGCGAATACGACAAAAGAAAACTGAGAGAAATAAAAAATAATAACAAGATTATTCCATTTAGTCTCCTTAGAGATACAGGAGAATTATACAAGCAATTATCCGAGCAATTATACAAGAAATCCATAAATAATGAAGAATTTGGTAAGATAACTGAGCTGGCTAACAATTTTCTAAATTATGAAATTCACATGGTTTCCTTGCCTAGAAACATAGATTTAGAAAAAATAGTTGAAACTTTTGAGAGAATAAATAGGACCGGGGAACCGTTGTCTATTTTTGATCTTTTAACCGCAAAACTATACAGAAATGATATTAAACTAAGAGAATTATTAGAAGACGCTAAAGAAAACTACGAGTTTTTAAAATTTGTTCCGCCAGGATTTATTTTAAAGGTAATTGCTTTAATAAGAGGGGAAGAGCCAAAACGTAAAAACATCCTAGAATTGGAGGCAGAAAATTTCGAAGAAGATTGGGAAAAAGCATGCGAAATGTTAGAAAAGGCATACAAACGCATCGTTGATATAAAGAATGGCTATGGTGTTCTGGATTTTAAAAAATGGATGCCTTATACTACGATGATAGTTCCACTTGCTGCTATGATTGATTTTATTAAAACTAAAGATATAGAGACACCGTTGAATTATAGCAAAATAGACCTTTGGTATTGGACTTCTGTGTTTACAAATAGATATGACCAAGCGGTAGATACTACATCAGCGAATGATTTCAAGGTCATTAAGGATTGGATTAATGATGATAGCAAAGTGCCAGAATTTATTCAGAAATTTGACCCTAATTTAGTGGAATTAAATGTTAATAAACAATCTTCCGCAATATACAGAGGAGTTATGAATCTGATTACACTGAAAGGTGCCTTAGATTTTGAAACTGGACAGCCACCACAATTTAATAGAGAAAGGGTGCAAGATGACCATATATTCCCAAAGTCACAATTTAAAAATCACGCTCTCGTTGATAGTATCATTAACAGAACGCTAATTACAACAAACGCTGAAAAATCAGACAAAAAACCTTCTTTTTATTTCAAAGAGAGATATGATAAGCTTGGACGAAAGGAACTGAATAATATATTAAAATCTCACATTATACCTGCGGATGCCTTGGACGATTTATTAACTGATAATATAGATGCTTTTTTACAAAAAAGAAAAAGTGCCATAATAGAGAGTATAAGAAAGAGGTTAAGGAATGCGAATTAGAAGATTACTTATTTGTGCAGAACCACGAAACGAAATAGAAAAGGGTCTAAAAAGAATGTATTTGAAAAGAGTACAAGAAATGTTCAAAAGAACCCTTAGTATGGAATCAATTTTTAATATTTTTGATGAGGTTTTTCATGGATTATCTCAAGCATCTTTTGTAAGTGAAAACTTGTACAGTTTTTATGAATCCTTATTGACAATAACATCTTATTACCAACATAGTCAGGCAGGAAGAGG
>JAOAET010000053.1 GCA_026416665.1 Candidatus Omnitrophota bacterium
GCTCTATATACAGTCTTACATCTCAAAGGGTTCATTTCACAAGAGGAACTACTTAGCTTTAGACAGGAAGGAAGCAATTTGTGCGGTCATCCTGATATGCATAAAGTTTCTGGAGTGGAAATGAGTACAGGCTCCTTAGGACACGGTCTTTCTATAGGAGCAGGACTAGCTTTCTCAGCAAAAATGGATAAAAAAGATTTTAGAGTTTTTGTCTTAATGGGAGATGGAGAGACACAAGAAGGTTCTGTTTGGGAGGCAGCAGCATTTGCTTCACATCATAAACTTGATAATTTAATAGGTATTGTTGATCGAAATATGTTACAAATTGATGGCCCCACAGAGGAAATTTTACATCTTGAACCCTATCAGAAGAGATGGGAAGCATTTGGATGGGCGGTAAGGGAGGTAAATGGTCATAATATTAAAGAACTAATTGCTTTACTTGAAAATATCCCTTTTGAGCGTAATAAACCTTCAATGATTGTTGCAAGAACAATAAAAGGGAAAGGTATTTCTTTTATGGAGAATAATCCCGAATGGCATGGAAAACCATTAGCTGGTAAATTCGCTGAAATAGCAAGAAAAGAAGTAGAGGAGTCGTTGGGAAAAGATGACTAAAAAAATACTTAGGGTGGAATACGGAAAATTTTTAGTGGAAATGGGAAAAAGATATTCTAATCTTGTAGTGCTAGATGGGGATTTAAAAGAATCAACTCAAACAATTCAGTTCCAACAGCATTTTCCTGAGAGGTTTATTGATTGTGGAGTTGCAGAACAAAATATGTTTGGTGTTGCTGCAGGTTTGGCCCTTGGAGGAAAACTTCCGATAGTCCATACATTTGCTTGTTTTGCGTCGTTGCGTGCTTGCGAACAAATTAGAACATCAATTTGTTATCCAAAATTAAATGTAAAAATTGTAGTTTCTCATGGTGGTATAAGTGCAGGTTCTGCTGGGCCAACTCACCATGCTATTGAAGACATTGCAATTATGAGGGCTATCCCCAATATGACCGTTTTGGTACCCGGAGATAGCAAAGAAATGCGACAAGTTGTCGAAAAAGCACTTGCTTATAAAGGGCCTGTTTACATTAGGTTGGTAGCTGGTGATTTTGAAGATGTCTACACAGATGAGCATCAATTTTCGATTGGAAAAGCTACTATATTAAGGGATGGAAATGAGGTAACAATTATTACAACTGGAACAATGATGCAGCAAGCAGTTCTAGCAGCAGATGTCTTAAAAAGAGATTACGGGATAGCGGTTAGAGTCATCCAAATGGCTTCAATTAAGCCCATAGATGAAGATCTTATTTATAAGGAAGCTAGAAAAACAAAAAAAATTATGGTAATAGAGGAACACAATATAATTGGTGGTATAGGAAGTGCAGTATGTGAGATTGTAACGAAAATTCCTTTTGTGACAGAAATAAAAAGAATAGGCATAAACGATCAATTTAATGATAGTTCTTTTGCTTACCAGAATGTTATAGAACGAGTAAAGGAAATATTATTTTCGCAGTAAAAATATTTAATTCTTAAAGCCATAGGAAATAAAAGTGAAAGTGTATGAGGATAATAATTACTTCTTTAGACATTCGCTTAACAGTATTGTCACTCAATATTTATCATCGGCAATTTCTGTTCTGATTTCAATTACTAACGCTCGAGTTTTAGGTCCAGAAGGGAAAGGAAAATTTAGTTTAATTGTTTTAATACCTTGGTTTGCTGTGGTATTAGGTAGATTAGGAATTGGACATGCTGTGATTTATTGTGTTAAAAAAACATCAAAGACAAACCTTATTATAAATAGTTTTATTATTGTTTGTTTTTTAAGTATTTTTTTAGTGGTTATAACACTTCCTTTAGTATTTCGGGTTAAGAATTTATTTTTCGAAAATATAGAAGTAAAATTCTTAATAATTGCTTCTTTTTTAATTCCATTATTACTATTAGAAAATTATGTAATGGCTATATTTCAAGCACTTTATAGAATCGTTTTACGCAACATGATTTCAATTATTCTATTATTAAGTAATTTGTTACTATTACTTATCTTGACAGCTGTTCTGAGGTTAGGTTTAACTGGGGCCATTATTTCTTTTATTGTTTCCGTAATTCTCTCTTTACTTATCTCAATACTATTCTTATTAAAAGAAATGAATTTCAAAGAAGCGAAGGTTAATTTAACTTTAATAAAAGATTTACTAGAATATGGTCTAAAAACACATATTGGAAATGTTTTAAAAGATATGTCTTATAGGGGAGATATTCTAATAATTAGTTATTTTTTGAATCCTATCTCGGTTGGTTATTATATGGTAGCTGTTAATATAGCAGAAATGCTATGGAAGATTCCAGAAGGAGTTGGTAGTGTGTTATTGCCTTGTGCTGTTAAAATGGAAAAAACACAAGTAAAGCTATTTACACCTTTAGTTTGTAGAGGTGTTATTTTCCTAGTTTTTATTTTTTGTTTAATGGTATTTTTCTTTAGAAATAGCATAATAAAATTTTTTTTCGGTGAAGCTTATTTGCCATCAGCCAATGCGCTTTTATTGTTATTGCCCGGTGTTTTTGCATTTGCTATTTGGAAAATATTAGCGAATGATTTAATTGCACAAGGATTACCGTTTTATTATAGCTTCACTTCTTTTATATCATTGGTAACTATGATCATTGCAGACTTTCTTCTTATACCTAAATTAGGAATTAAAGGTGCCTCTCTTGCTTCTTCTATAGCGTATATAATCGCAACAGCTTTAATAATTGTTTTTTATCTACGTGCTACTAACAATAATTTATCAAAAATTTTATTACCTCTAAGAACTGACTTCGAGAAGTTATTAGAAACTTTAAAGCAAAACTTTTAAAATAATATTAAAAAGATAATAAAGATGGAAGATTGGGTAAATTATTTTGAGCGAACACATGATAAAAGAAATTTATTTTTTTATAGTAAAAATTATAGCAGATTTATTGAAATAATAATTGAGAATACCCCACAGAAAGGACGAATTCTTGAAATAGGTTGCGGTTCTGCATTAATCTCTTTACTTCTTGCCGATCTCGGCTTTAAAGTTACTTCTCTAGACATTAATAAAAAAGTCATAATGTATGCCAAAAACAAAATAATTTTAAATAATGTGACTATTAATTTTGTAGTAGGCAACATGTTTGTGTTGAGTAAGATTTTTAAAGTAAAATCCTTTGATACTATATGCCACAGTGGTGTTCTTGAACATTTTAGCGATGAAGAGATAATATTGGCGTTAAGAGAGCAGAGAAAAATTGCACAAAAAGTAATTTTCAAGATCCCTAATAATCGTAATAAACTCACAACAACACACTTTGGTAATGAGAGATTTCTTTCGAACAGTAAATGGATTGATTTAATAAAAGAAGCGGGTTTTAATAGCATTAACATATTTGGAAATAGTAACTTACCTAAATGTTTGTATCTTTTCATCCCTTATGTGTTTTTTTATAAAAGATTTAGCTTCTGGATGAAATGGTTTAGTAAAAATACAATTTTTTTATGTAAATAATTAAACGAATGAAAATATTGGGTCTTATTCCAGCAAGAATTGGCTCAAAAAGAATTTATAAAAAGAATATTGCCTTACTCAATGATAAACCACTTATTAGTTATACGTGTTTTTGTGCGAGGGAATCTAAATTTATTAACCGTTTAATAGTTTCGACTGATTCTGAAGAGATTGCATCTGCGGCAAAAAAGTATGGTGCAGAGGTACCTTTTCTTCGACCCCGAGAAATCTCGCAAGAAAATTCTACTGAGTTTGAGTTTCTGGTGCACGCTTTAAATTGGTTCTCAAAATATGAAGACTATGAACCAGATTTAATTGTTGTGCTTTATCCAACTTCTCCGTTTAGAAAACCAGAATCTATTGACAGAGCGGTGGAAGAGATTTTGAAACATCCTGAGGCAGATTCATTGCGTTCAGTAAGACTTTGTTCTGAACATCCATATAAAATGTGGACTATAGAAAATGGTTATTTAAAACCTTTTATAGATAGTGAAAATCCTCATCTACATACTTTTTCTTATCAGATACTTCCTAAGGTTTATATTCAAAATGCGAGTATTTATATTACTAAGCCATCTACTATCAGAAATAAAAAATCTTCTATTGGTGATATTGTTATTCCTTTCGTAATGGATGAGATAGAGTCAATAGATATAAATACTCCTCTTGATTTTAAGATTGCCGAACTATTATTAAAAAATGAACTAGTATGATTAGAAATTTTTTAAAACAAAAATTTAGAAAAAATTTTGCATTAAGAAGAATAATAAGAAGTAGAAAATTAAAAAAATGTCAACCCTATTGGTTACCCTTATTAAAACAGTATAAAAAGTGGTCAGAGGTCTTACAAAAAAAATATCAGAAACGTGTTTTGATTGCTACTAGTGTCGGTTCACATTTACCCGGAACCACTTTAGAAAGTTTGCTGGCATTAGCTTTAACCTTAAGAGATACAGAAGTGCATATTCTTCTCTGTGACGGTGTACTTCCTGCTTGTTTAGATTGTGTGTTAAATCTGACAATTTCTGAAAGAGATCTTGCTATATATGGACCACAGAGATTTCTTTGTAGAGACTGTTTTTTCCCAGCAGAAAAAATGTTTAGAGAATTAGGGTTAAATTTTCATAGGTACAGTGATTATCTGCTGGCAGAAAATAGAGAAGTTGCAGAAAAAATTGCTTCACAGGTATCCATTAGTGAAATAAAAAATTATCTATTTCATGGTTTATCTATCGGTGAACATGCTTTAGCTGGTGTTTTGAGATTCTATGCAGTTGGTGAACTTAGAAAAGAGTTTTATGGGGAAAATATCTTAAGAAGATATTTCAAAGCTGCCTTATTAACTAGTTTTGTAATAGAAAACTTGTTAGCTAAATATAATTTTGACTGCGCTGTCTTTCATCATGGGATTTATATTCCTCAAGGTATAATAGGTGAAGTTTGTAGAGCAAAGGGTATAAGGGTTATTAATTGGAATCCAGCTTACAGACGTAAGTGTTTTATTTTTAGTCATGGAGATTCGTATCATCATACCCTTATGACAGAACCAATTGAGAAATGGGAAAATATTAGTTGGGATGATAAAAAGCAAAATAGACTAATAGAATACCTTGAGAGCCGTTGGTTCGGAACAAACGATTGGATTTGGTTTCATCATTCAAAACCACAGTTTGATGTAGAAAGTATAGCTCAAAAATTTGGAATTAACTTTTCATTACCGTGTATTGGGTTATTGACTAACGTTATTTGGGATGCTCAGCTTCATTATCCAACTAATATATTCGCTAACATGCAAGAATGGCTTTTTGCCACTATTTCTTATTTCGAAAAAAGAAAAGATTTACAGCTAATCATTAGAGTTCATCCTGCGGAAATAAGAGGTAGTATTCCATCACGTCAGCCAGTTGTACAAGAAATAGTAAATAAATTTCCACGGCTACCTAAGAATATCTTTATTGTGCCTCCTGAGAATCCTATAAGCACATATCCTTTAATGCAAAAGTGTAATGCTATTATTATTTATGGTACAAAGACAGGTGTGGAACTTACTTGCATGGGGAAAGTAGTTATTGTTGCAGGAGAAGCTTGGATTAAAAATAAAGGATTGACTATAGACCCTAAAACAAAAGATGAATATTTTGAGATTTTAGATAAATTGCCTTCTATAAATCATATGACTGTAGAGCAAATTATAAGGGCTTATAAATATGCTTATCATTTTTTCTTTAGAAGAATGATTCCAATAAAATATATTGATAAAGATGAAAGGACTGGTTTTTATAAAATAAATTTAGAAAAAATTGAAGATTTATTACCAGGTAGAGATACGGGGATCGATGTTATTTGTGACGGGATTCTAAAAGGAACTGATTTTATTTATCCTCATTGACGAGGTAAAGGTTCTCATTGTGCTCTCAATTTATGAAAATATTTTTTTACAAAATAGTAGGAAGACTTAGTCTTTTTTTAGATTGTTTTAAAGAAACTGTGCTTATCAATCAAGAAGAAAAAGAACATAAGAAGGGTAAGGACATATATGATAGGACAGGATTATTAACAGAAAAAAGTGTTAAAACGTTAAAAGTTAATTATAAAGATAAAGATATAATATTTCCTCTTTATAAAAGTTTTTCCCATTCATTTTGGAGAGCACAAGAACTTTCTTTATTTTATAAATACAAAAATTATATTGTTTCGCCTATTTTAGATTTCGGTTGTGGTGATGGTTCTTTCTCAGCAAATCTGTTTGACCAGATAGACTACGGTTTAGATTATGATGAAAAATCTTTAGAAATTGCAAAAAAGCTAGGAATATACAAATATATTTTAAAAACGAATTCATTAGTAATTCCTTTAGCAAATTGTTCAATAAGAACCGTAATAGCAAATTCGGTTTTAGAACATGTAAAAGAACTGGATTTAATACTAAAAGAGATAAAAAGAGTTTTAGTAGAGAAAGGACTTCTTATTTTTACTGTTACAACTTCAAAATTTAGTGAACACCTTATTAAGTTTTTTGGTAAGAAAGAGTGTGAAAAGATTAACCGTGAATATTATCATAAAAATCTGTTGTCACTTTCAGATTGGGAAAAAAAATTAAGAATGTACGGTTTCTCTATTGAGAAAGTTCAACATTATCAAGACGAGATATTTACTTTTTGGTATAGAATATCTAGAATCTTTGGGAAGCACGGTTTAGCGAGATTATATCCTAATATTAGTGAGTTAATCTATAAAGTTTTTAACAGACAGATCACTAAAATGATTTACAAAGCGATTGATGTTCCTGATGAAGGCGCAAATATTTTTATTATTTCGAGAAAATGTTGATTTTTCAAAAAACAAATAAATTTTTATTTTTTTCCAAAATAATGACAATTATGGCTATTTTTTTTATGCCCTTTACAAATGTTTTTACGATTAATCTCAAATTCCCTTTAAAAATTTATGAGATTTTACTTTCTATTTTAGTGCTTTATTTGATTCCGCACGGAAAAATTTTTATCGCACCTTGGTTGCGGAAAGAACAGGTTTTTTTATTTATTTTTTTGTTTGTATTGAGTTGCATAACGTTATATCGTATTCTCTATCCACCTTCAGGGTTAGATACACAAGGGTTTATTTTTAGATTCGGCCCAGTAGGTGATTCCTTAAGCAAAATTCTATATTTGTTTTTTACTGCGTTATCTTATTTGTTAGTTTCGGTAATAACTTATCTTGAGGAAAGAAAGGTAATTATGGCTTGGTTACTTGGTGCATATTTTTCTTCTTTGTATACGTGGTATCTCTTTCTTAGTTCACTACTTGGATTACCAACTTTTCTATTTCCAGGGACGGCTGGAGTGCAAAAATTTACATATCTTTCTTTTTCATTTATTCGTTCGGGGACCTTTAGTGAAGGGAATTTTATGGGTCTTTATTTATTGATTTCAATAGCTATAGCATTATATAATAGGAAATATAAAACCGCCTTATTCTTAACTAGTACAGTTTTGATAACTTTTTCTACAATAAATTTTTTAGCTTTGTTATTTTTCTGGTTAGTATTTGGGATTAAAAAATTTTTATTAGAAAAGTCAGAAAAAAAATTCACAAGAGTGATAGTTTGTTTAGTGGTTGTTCTCGTAGTGTTTACTCTTTTATTCAAATCCAAATATTTAGAGTTAGTATTATTTTCTAAAATTTTTGGGGTAGGAAACGACATATTATCAAAATTAGATCGTATTAATCTCATTATTACTGGTATAAAGATGTTTTTAGATCATCCAATTATCGGAGTGGGGTTAGCAAGATATGGTTATTATTTTAGACATTATCAATTTATGGATATAAAAGATATCCAGCATTATTTTAAAATAATACCTAATAATATTTATGTTGAGTTATTATCGGAGTTAGGGATAGCTGGTTTCATTACTTTTATGTTTTTTATTATTCGCATCTACAAATCTAGTTTTTTTTCATCAAGATATGGATTCGCTTAGATATGGACTATCTTCCATCTTTTTTGTTTTTCTTGCTTATCCAACATATTCTATAATGTTTATATGGGCGTATTTAGGAATTATTTCCGGGATTTATGCTAGATATAAAAGTTTTGAAACTATAAAAACATTTGCGGATAGTTCATGATGTAAAATTTTTACCAACCAGTAAAATAACATAGGTGAACGAACGGAACGGAGTATAATCGGTAGGCAATTAATTTTACGTGGTAGTTATAATAATTTGAAGTACTTTAGTAAGGAAAAAGTACCAATAACAACACAAGAGCCTAAAGGAATTTACGTTAAAATGAAATTAGCAATAGTTCATGATTATCTTAATCAATACGGTGGAGCTGAAAGGGTGATTGAAGTTTTAAGTGAAGTTTTTCCAAAAGCACCCATTTATACTACTATTTATGTACCTGAAAATTTACCGCAAAGTTTTAAAAGAATGGATATACGAACTTCCTTTATGCAATATCTACCGTTTTTAAAAAGACATTTTAAGAAATATTTACTTTTATATCCTAAGGCAATAGAGAGTTTAAATTTAAAGGGTTATGATTTGGTTTTAAGTAGCAGTAGCGCTTTTGCTAAAGGAGCAAACATTCCTAGTGGTTGTTATCATATTTGTTACTGCTATACCCCGATGAGATTTGTTTGGCACTATGAAAAATATATCGAAAGTGAAAGAATTAGAAAACCTATTCTTAAAATTTTGCCTTTTTTCATTAATCAGTTAAAACGATGGGATTTGGCAACAAATTCAAAAGTAAACTTCTTTATAGCAATATCAAAGAATGTTCAAAAAAGGATATGGGAATTTTATAAGCGTGAATCCGAAGTAATATATCCACCTGTTCAAACAAAAAATTTTACCGTATCAGACAAAATTGATAATTATTTTTTAGTTGTTTCTCGTCTAAACGGTTATAAAAATATAGGATTAGTTATAGAAGCATTTAATAAGTTAAATTTACCCTTAAGGATTATCGGTGATGGTCCTAATAGGAAAAGTTTGGAACTATTAGCAAAGCCTAATATCAAATTTTTAGGTAAAGTACCAGAAGATGTTTTAAGTGAAAATTATAGCCATTGTCAAGCAGTTATCTTTCCAGGCGAAGAGGATTTCGGAATAGTGCCACTTGAATGTCAAGCCTCTGGTAGACCTGTTATTGCTTATGCTAAAGGAGGTGCTTTAGAAACCGTTGTTGAAGGAAAAACAGGGCTTTTTTTTTACAAACCTACCATAAGTTGCTTAATTGATGCTATAGATAGATTTCAAAACTTGAAAAATAGATTTGATTCAAATGTGATACGTGAACATGCTTTACAATTTGACAAGGAGATATTTAAGAAGAAAATAAGACAATTTATTGAACAAAAATATGAAATTTTTAAAAAAAGGAGAATTTAAGTTGAAAAAAAAAGCATTAATTACAGGTATAACCGGACAAGATGGCTCATATTTGGCAGAATTACTTCTTGAAAAAGATTACGAAGTACATGGCTTGGTTAGACGTGTAGCTCTTGAAGATTCCGAACATCGTCTGTTTAGAATAAAACACCTTTTAGACAAAATAGAACTACATTCTGCATCATTAGAAAGTTATGCAAGTATCTTTAACGTGATAGAGAAAATAAGACCAGATGAATGTTATCATTTAGCAGCGCAAAGTTTTGTGAGTTACTCTTTTGAAGATGAATTTTCTACAATTAATACTAATATAAATGGAACTCTTTATGTGCTTTCTGCCATAAAAGAAAAAGCGCCACACTGTAAGTTTTATTTTGCTGCGTCAAGTGAAATGTTTGGGTTAGTACGGGAAACTCCACAGAATGAAAATACACCTTTCTATCCTCGTTCTCCTTATGGAATATCAAAAGTAGCAGGATTTGAGTTGACACGTAATTATAGAGAGGCTTATAGAATATTTGCGTGTAATGGGATTCTTTTTAATCATGAGTCTCCGCGCAGAGGATATGAATTTGTTACACGTAAGATTAGTAATGGAGTAGCAAGAATCAAGATGGGATTAGACAAAGAGCTTAAATTGGGAAATTTAGAAGCTAAAAGGGATTGGGGTTTTGCGGGTGATTATGTCAAAGCGATGTGGTTAATGTTACAACAAGATGAACCTGACGATTATGTTATTGCCACAGGTAACACTCACTCGGTAAAAGAATTTGCTGAGTTAGCATTTAGTTATGTTGGTTTGAAATGGGAAGATTATGTAGTAGTTGATGATAAGTTCTATCGACCTGCTGAAGTTTTTGAGCTTAAAGGTGATTATAGCAAGGCGAAAAAAAAGTTAAGTTGGCAACCGAAAGTTACTTTTGAAGAGTTAGTAAGAATGATGGTTGATGCAGATTTGGAAAAGATTAGAAGAATAAGGGGAGATCTAAACAAGTAATCCTACCCCCCTAAAAACTTTTGATTAAGAAAATATCTCTTTTTTCATTACCTTTTACCAAAAGTTAAACAATTTTAAATAATACCAAAAAGATGTTTAAAGCCATAAAATACCGCTTAATTTTATACGTTATTATAGATATTTTATTAATTACAATATCTTTTTGGCTGCCATATTTTTTAAAATTTAATAAGGAAATAAGGGGAGGTGTTTATCCAGAAGTAAAGAATTATATACTCATTTCTTTAATATGGTGTATGTCGTTAGTTCTTTTAGTAAAAAATTATAATCTTTATGTCACTGAACGGAATTTAAATATTCCTAGAGAGACTTTTAAAGTAATAAAAGCCGTATTTTTTTCAACGCTTTTGATTGGACTATTGATATTTCTTTTGAAAATGGAATTTTTTTCGCGAATTTTATTAATTTCTACAGTTTTTCTTTTAGTAACTAGTTTATCCATTTGTCGGATAATTAAGAGGCTATTTTTACGTTATCGTATCAAACAAGGTTTTTATAATTTCAATGTCCTAATTATTGGTGCAGGTAGAATTGGTATAAAATTAGCTGAAGAGATCAAGAACAATCCTTATTTAGGATTACGAATAATAGGATTTTTAGATGATTATAAAAAAGGCAGTATCCAAAATTATGAAATTTTAGGTGAAATTGCTGAATTACCTGTGATTATAGAAAAATACTTTATTGATAAAATTTTTATATCTATTCCTTCTGAGAGAAAGAAAATCTGTGAGGTCTTAAACTTATGTCATAATTTAAAAAAAAGTGTTTGGGTTGTGCCAGAGTGTTTTCAGGTTGTTGGGGTATTCTCTGATGGAATTAAAGGTAAATTTGGTAATACAATTATTTTTTATCCTCGTTTAAGACTTGATTTTCTGGGGGATGTTCCTTTACTTTGTTACCTTGACGAAAAAATTCATGGAGCGGAATGTTGGGTTAAAAGGCTAGTTGATATAGTTGGTGCAACGATAATATTAATTTTTACCTTTCCTTTATTTATATTAATAGCTGTTTTGATTAAATTAGACAGTCCAGGACCTGTTTTCTATCGTAGTATTCGTTGTGGCAAAAAAGCAAAACCATTTATTTTTTATAAATTCCGTTCAATGTTTAAAGATGCGGAAAAACACAAAGATCATCTACGTCATTTTTCAGAAGTAAAAGGCCCGGTGTTTAAAATAAAAAATGACCCACGGGTTACTGGCATTGGTAAAATTTTAAGAAGATATAGTTTAGATGAATTACCACAATTAATTAATGTATTAAAAGGGGATATGAGTTTAGTTGGTCCTCGCCCTCCTACACCTGATGAGGTTTCACAATATGAAAGTTGGCAGTTGCGTAGGCTGGACGTAAGACCTGGTATAACTGGGCTTTGGCAAGTAAGAGGAAGATCAGATTTAAGTTTTTATAAGTGGGTAAAACTAGATTTATGGTATATTGATAACTGGTCTTTATTATTAGATTTCAAAATTTTATTATGGACAGTTCCTGCAGTGTTAAAAAAGCAGGGTGCATATTAAAAAAGCCAATTTAAAAAGTTTTTAATAAAGTGGAATTTCTTTTTAAAGAAAAATTATTAAAAATATTAGACGGTTTTATTTCGACTTGTTTAATATGCTTAATAGCGTTGTTGCCAATTTCTAATGCCGCTATTGAAATATGTGCAGTCTTAGCGATACTTGCTTTTATTATAAAAAAATATATTTTTTTTGATTTTGGTTACCTTAAAAATTATATATATTTTTTTCTTTTTATGTATATTATAGCGCTAGGGCTATCACTTATAAACAGCGGCGTTTATTTGCATACGTCTTTAAAAACACTTTTTCTAAAATGGTTGGAATATATTACTCTTTTTTTAATTGTAGGAGAAACCATTGATTCCGCCCCAAAAATTTTAAAAAAATTTCTGATAGTTTCTGCTTTTGTTTCTGGTTTATTAGGGATCGACGGACTTTACCAAAAAATTATAGGTTTTGACTTCCTGCGTAATTATCCACTTTTAACCGATATTTCTGCTATAACAGGACCTTTCTACTATCATAATGACTTTGCGACGTATTTGTCTTTTTCCTTTTTTTTAATTTTTGGTTTTTTCTTACAAAATAAAGATAAACATTTTCTACTGCTACTATTGATATTGTTATCTATAAATCTTCTATTTACATATTCAAGAGGAGGATGGGTTGGTTTTACTGTAGGATTTTTATTTTGTTTGTTGGTAATGAAAAAGAAGAAATGGATTGTTATTTTTTTAGGTGTTTTTGTATTAATTCTTTTTCTCTTTCCCTCTTCGGCAGAGAGCATTTTTTTCGTTTTTTAATGAAGGATATACAATAAGATTATCCATATGGGAAAATAGTTTATTAATGGTTAAAAAAAATTTCTTTATAGGAAGAGGAGTAGGGAGTTTTATGAATGAATTAAATACTTATAAAAGTAACTTGGGATGGCAATATGCTCATAATTGTTATTTACAGATGTTGGTTGAAACAGGGGTTATAGGATTGCTGAGTTTTTTAATTTTTGTATTTTCTATTTTTCTTAAGGCTGTTAAAAAATTTAAGATAAGTAAGAACTTTGTACTTTTGGGTATAACTGGTGGCTTATTTAGTTTTTTAGTTCACAGCTTTTTTGATACTCAATTTTACTCTTTAAAGTTATCTGTCTTATTCTGGTTGTGGTTAGGAGTTGTGACAAGATTATCTGTTGACATCGCGCAGAAGGGTGAAGTTAAACGCTAATTTTTTAATATAGTTGAAAATATACAACTTTTTAATATACCGTTAGATATAAACAGAATAAAACATTTTTTGATGTTACATTGCTTATCATATCTATACTAAAAACATAACTTGCTTTGGGATTAATATTTTTTTAATGCAAAAAACCAAAAAATATGAATATTTTAAAATATTATTACAAATAAGCTTATTTCTGTTAAATTTTCTTTTAAAACTTTTTATTAATAGTTTATCTTAAAATTAGGGATTGCTATTATGCGAATAGGTTATAATGGTAGATTTTTCTCGTCAGTGGCAATAACTGGGATAGAGCGGGTTGCTTCTTGTTTATTACAATACTTAGTTAGAGTTGATAAAGCAAGAGAATATCTGCTATTTGTTGGAAGTAAAAACTATTGTAAAGATTTTTTACCTGACAAAGTTCTAGTTGTTGAATGCCCTTTACTTAAAGGCAATATCTATGCAAGACACACGTGGGAACAGTTGGAGTTACCTTTTCTAATTAAAAAATACGATTGTGATTTATTGTTTAATCCTGCAAATACTTCTCCTTGGTTAGTCGCTCACAAATCTATTTTGCTTCTTTATGACGTTTCTTTCTTAATAAATCCTTCTTGGTTCTCACGTAAGTTTTTCTTGTTATACAATACTTTAATACCACCTATAGCAAGAAAGGCAAAAAGAATTATCACTATTTCGGAAAATTCAAAACGAGATATTGTAAAATACCTTAAAATAAATCCATCAAAAGTATCAGTTGTTTACCTTGCACCTTCTGAGTTATTTTGTCAAGAAAAAAAAGTTTTGGTAGATGAAGATATTGATAATCTTAATATAAAAAAACCTTTTATTCTGTTTGTTGGTTCACTTGCTCCACGGAAAAATTTAAAGGGCTTAATTGAGGCCTTTTGTCTGTTAAAAAAAGAAAAAAGAATAGCGCATAGTTTACTTATTGTAGGAGCAAGAAATATAAATTTCCCACTTAAAGAAAAAAATATAGATGCCGGTATAAGTAGGGATATACAATTTTTAGGTTATTTACCTGATATTGAAATTAAAAAGTTATACTTAAAGGCGGATTTATTTGTTTATCCGTCTTTTTACGAAGGTTTTGGTCTGCCACCTTTAGAGGCAATGTCATGTGGTTGTCCAGTAGTAGTTTCCAACACCTCTTGTTTTCCTGAAATTTATGCAGACGCAGCGTATTATGTTGACCCTTATAAACCTCAGAGTATTGCTGAAGGAATACTTAAGGTGTTAATTGATAAAGAGTTGTCAGCCAACTTAGTTAAGAAGGGTCTTGAGAGAGTAAAGTTGTTTAGTTGGGAGAAAGCTGCAGAAGATACAATTAAAATTTTAGACGAAATAAAATATAGTTGATTTTTTCTCTACAGACAATATATATTATTCCAAATTGACTAGTTAAAAATATTCTAGGTAATTAATCCAAATGAATTGAAAACTGTGCGACTTCTTGAGCTATGATTAAGAACTAAAAGAAAGTTTTAATGAAGAATTTGATTGATAATCCCTCTTGTGAGATTAAATTTAACCAACAGTTAAAAACCGGCGTCCACAAAATTACACAAGAAGTCACGATTATAAAGTTGTAAGAATAAATATATTCTTTGCCTAAATTTAAGAAAGTGATCTAGAGAAATCATTCAGAATTATTCTAATTGACTTATCTAATAATAAACCTCTTGCAATAAAAGGCTATTATGCTATAATCAAACGCTGTGTGCAAACAAGAGGAGTTATTTAAATGCCAGAATTACGAAAGGACCCCATTGTAGGTAGATGGGTAATTGTAGCAACCGAACGTTCAAAACGACCAGATAATTTCTCTTTGGTGCCAGTGGAAAGTATGCCTGAAAAGCCGTGCCCTTTTTGTGAAGGGCAAGAGTCCCAAACACCGAATGAAATATATGCGGTCAGATCCCCTGGTACTGCCAAAAACTCCCCCGGTTGGCAGCTTCGGGTTGTTCCTAGTCTTACTCCTTTTTTACGCATTGAAGGGGAACTGGATAGACGTGGCAAAGGTATGTATGACTTAATGAACGGTATTGGTGCCCATGAGATTGTTGTAGAAACTAACCAGCATATTGGTAATATGGCTGACCTTTCTGAAGAGCAAATTAAGCGAGTAATTACTTGTTATATTGAGCGGATTAATGACCTTGAGAAAGATAAGCGATTTAAATATGTGCTTGTGTTTAAAAACTATGGCTGGAGTGCAGGTGGTGGAAGAGTTCGTCATGCTCGTTCACAGATTATTGCCACACCCGTTAATCCTAAACGTGTAAAAGAAGAGTTAGTTGGTGCACATCGGTATTATGAATATCATGAACGCTGTATTTTTTGTGACCTGGTTAAGCAAGAAATTCAGCAGAAGGATAGATTAATAATAGATTTAGATGGTTTTATTGCAGTTGTGCCTTTTGCTTCTAGGTTTCCTTTTGAAGTTTGGATTTTACCCAAACGGCATAGTTGTGATTTTGTCAATATTAATGAAGAAGAAAGAGTTAATCTGGCGAAGATGCTTAAACAAGTTTTACAACGAATTAAAGTTGGGCTAAATGATCCGCCTTACAATTATATAATTCACACAGCGCCGTTTAGACGTGCAAAACTCGGCTATTGGAAAACAATTAACGAGGACTATCATTGGCATATAGAGATTACTCCGCGTCTTACACGCGTAGCAGGTTTTGAGTGGGGCACTGGATTTTATATTTGTCCAGTAGCACCAGAGGCAGCTGCAAAATTTTTAAGAGAAATAACGGTAACTTAAACTATGTCAGAATTAAGAAGAGATCCAATAGGTGGTAGATGGGTAATTGTCAATACTGATGAGCCAACACCTCCTGAGGGATATGAACACGATATCCCCCGTAGCAATAAACCTTTACCGTGTCCTTTTTGTTACGGTAATGAGATGCATACTCCACCTGAGATAATTGCCTTGCGTGAACCTAATACTGCACCTAACTCACCAGGTTGGCATGTGCGGGTGGTTCCTAATAAATTTCCTGCCTTACAAATTGAAGGAGAACTTGAACGACGAGGTTTGGGTATCTATGATATGTCTAATGGGATAGGTGCTCATGAAGTAATCATTGAGACACCCTATCACGATAAGGATATGACGGATCTGACAGTTTCGGAGATTGCCAGTATTCTTCATTTTTACTGTCAGAGGTCTTTGGACCTAGAACGTGACAAAAGATTTAAATATATTATGATTTTCAAAAATTATGGGGCCTCTGCAGGTGCTTCTTTAGAACACCCACATACTCAGTTAATAGCACTTCCTATGGTGCCTAAGTCAGTAAGAGAAGAAATACAGGGTGCAAATAATTACTATGAATACAGAGAACGTTGTATCTTCTGCGATATTTTAAGACAAGAAATGCAAGAGAAAGAGCGAATTATAATTGAGAATAAAAGTTTTATTGCCTTTTGTCCCTTTGTTTCACGCTTCCCATTTGAGATATGGATAATGCCTATGTCCCATACATCTTTGTTTTGTCAGACACCTTATGAAGAGTTACCTAAGATGGCAGAGGTATTAAAAGCAGTGTTAGTAAAGATTAGAAAGATATTTGGAGATACTTCTTATAACTTTATAATTCACACAGCACCAGTAAATAGTGATGGAACAAACATTGAAGGTTATCACTGGCATTTAGAGTTTTTGCCGAAATTAACCAGAGTTGCTGGATTTGAATGGGGAACAGGTTTTTATATTGTACCTACCCCGCCTGAAATTGCAGCAAAGTATCTACGGGATGCTTCAGTTACTGAATAAACCCAAATCTAAATTTAAGATTAATTGGTAGTTCATACCGTTTTTATGCCCCAAAGCGGTATGATGAAAATGACATGTGGGCATAATTAAAAAGTAAGGAGGAGAAAATGGCAAAGGTAAGAGTAGGGATTAATGGGTTTGGTAGAATCGGTCGTCTGGTTGCTCGGGCAATTTTAGAACGACCAAATACATCTTTAGAACTTGTAGCAGTAAATGATATTACGGATGCAAAAACCAATGCTTACTTATTTAAGTATGACTCTGTGCATGGTCAGTTTAATGGTCAAGTAAAAGTTATTTCTGACGATGAGATGTCAATAAACGGAAAGCCCGTTAAGGTTCTAGCAAAAAAAGACCCTTCTGAGCTTCCATGGAAGGATTTAGCAGTAGATATTGCTATTGAATCAACAGGTCTTTTTACAGTAAAAAAAGACGGGATAAACAAAAAAGGTAAGGAAGTAAAAGGTGCAGAGAACCATATTACTAAAGCTGGTGCAAAGAAGGTAATTATTACTGCTCCTGCTGAGGGTGAAGATATAACCATTGTTATGGGCGTAAATGATGATAAATATGACCCCAAAGCTCATTTCGTTATTTCTAATGCCTCTTGTACTACTAACTGCCTTGCACCTATTGCTAAAGTGCTTAATGACAAATTTGGTATCCTTAAGGGTTTGATGACCACTATCCACGCCTATACCAATGACCAGAGAGTTCAGGATATGGCGCATTCTGATTTGCGACGCGCTCGCGCAGCTGCTATTTCGATGATTCCTACCTCAACAGGCGCAGCTAAGGCAATTTCATTGGTTATTCCTGAACTTAAAGGTAAACTTGATGGTTTTGCTATTCGTGTGCCTGTAGCAAATGTTTCTGTTGTGGATTTAAGTTGCCAGTTAGCAAAGAAAACCACTGCAGAAGAAATTAACGCTGCTTTAAAAGAGGCAGCTGAAGGAAAGTTAAAAGGTATTCTTGCTTATACCGAAGACCCAGTTGTTTCGGTTGACTTTAATCACAGTATATGGAGTTCAGTTGTGGACGCCAAAAGTACCAAGGTAATTGGCGATGATTTTGTCAAGGTGCTTGCTTGGTATGATAATGAGTGGGCTTATTCTAATCGAGTAGTAGATTTAGCTGAATTGATTGTTAAAAAAGGTATCTAATCTTACAAGATTAAAAGAGGACGCTTTCGTAATAAAAAGTCAATTACGAAGGCGTCCTTATTTTTTTGGCTATGGTTTTTATTATTGGTTTAAGTGGTATCTTTGCCCAAGTTGTTTTGTTTCGTCAGCTATTAGTTACTTTTTATGGCAATGAACTGATTTTGGGAATACAGCTTGCTTGTTGGCTTGTTCTTGAATCAGCAGGAGTGTTTTTGGCAGGAAGATTTTTAAGAAAAACTACAGAGGAAAAAATATTAAAGATTTTTTTTATTTGTCAATTAGTCTTTATATTAGGATTTATTCTTTCAATTCTTATATGCCGGCTGTTTAAACCCTTATTGAAAATTCTACCAGGGCAGATGGTATCTTTATCACTTACTTCCCTTTGCGTTATTTCTACACTTTTTCTTACTGCTTTTTTTCATGGGGTATTGTTTAGTTCTGCCTGTGCCATGTTTTATAAAGATAGGCCTACCAGGGTGTATTTTTGGGAGACAGCCGGCACTATTGTTGGTGGTATATCAGTGACTTTGTTACTACTTATTTTTAATTCTAATTTGCTGATAGCTTTTCTGGTAGGATTATTAAATTTATTGGCAATGGTTTTCTTATTTAAAAATAAAGAAAATTTAAAATTAGAACATATCACAAAAGTAATAATTGCTTTTCTTGTCTTTGTAGGTATTCTTGGAGTAAGGCACTTAGATAAATGGACATTAGAAAAGCAACTCGGAATAAGTAAAATAATTTTTAATGGCAATTCTGTTTATGGAAATGTGATATTAGTGCAGAATACCAATCAAAGAACTGTATTTTATAACGGCGTGCCTTTTATAGTGTTACCAAATTTTGATATAGAAACACAAGAGAAATTTGCCGTTTTACCATTGGCGTTTCTTGATAAATGTAAACGTATATTATTAATTGAAAATGGTTGGGGAGGTTTGTTACAACTTCTACTTAAAATTCAGGATATCGAAATTGATTACTTTGAGTTAGATTCCTTGCCTCAAAAGTTATTGACACTTATAGCAGAAAAAAACATAATTGAGCTTTTAAATGACAGGCGGTTGCACATTTTTAGAACCGACGCACGAAAGGATATTTCTAAAAGTAAATCTGTTTACGATGTAATTCTTATAGGTTCAAGTCAGATTCATACACTTGTTTCTAACAGATTTTTTACTGAAGAATTTTTTGCTTTAACTAAAAAACATCTTTCATCCGGTGGTATTATTGCTTTGCGTATTCCTAGTTCTGAAGTATATTTAAACCTGGCACAAAGAAAATTAGCTGGCAGTATCATTGGGGCTTTGAAAAAACATTTTAATTCAATATTAGTTATTCCAGGTAGTCCTGCTATTATTGTGGCTTCAGAAAGCCGTCTCTTAAATTTAACAGACAGTAAAATTTTTCAAAGAATAACTGAGAAAAAAATTCCCACACAGTGGCTTACAGAGCAACAGGTTAAATTTTTACTTGATGCAAGAAAACGGTTGTGGTGGCAAAATTTAATTAATAGTGAAATGGTTTTGCAGAATACTGATTTTAGACCTTACGCAGTATTTCAGTCCTTTTTACTCTGGAGTTCAGAGCAGGGGGATAAACTGGCAAAAATTATAATAAAGGTGGAACAACTTTACAAAAAGGTATGGTTGAAGTTCTTTTTTATTACATCAATATTTTTTATTCTATTGATGGTAATCACTGCAAGAAAAAGTCAACACATAAATATTAGTTTTGCTGTCTTTATTACTGGCTTCTGGGGAATGTTTCTGAACATAATGCTACTTTTTATTTTTCAGATATTTTTTGGAGCTATTTATTTTTGGATAGGTATTTTAATTTCAAGTTTTATGTTAGGTTCTGCTTTGGCGGCGATTCTTTTTGAGAAGGTGACTTTCTATGATAAAATGATGATGCGTATTATTACGCTTTTGGAATCTTTGCTTTTAGTTATAGTTTTAGCAGTCTGTAATATAGTTTCTTATTTGTCTGAACCACTTGGTGTACTTTTGTTTGGAATTATATTGTTTTTAATTGGTTTTTGCGTAGGTTCGCAATTTGCTTTAGCAGTTAATATTTTTCGGAATCTTTCCACTTGCATTTCAGAAAAAGCAGCTAAGTTTTATGCACTTGATATTTTAGGAGCAACCTTTGCCTCGTTTTTAGCAAGTTTGATTCTTATTCCACTTGTTGGAGTATTGGGGTGTCTTTGGTTTCTTGCATTCTTAATTTTCTTAGAATATCTTTTTTTAGTTTATTAAAATAAATTTAGAAAAAATAGTTGACAAAAATTAATTTATAGTGTAAACTTTAATTTCTAATCCGGAACTTCCTGTAGCCTCGTCGTAAAATAACAGGTAAAAGGCTATTAAAAAATTGGACACCAAGAAAATAATTTTCTTGGGGTGGGAAGTTTTTTATTTTTAAGGAAACCTAGCAGGCTGGTGAAAAAAATAAAAGCCAACCTGCTGGAGTAGCTCAGTCGGTAGAGCACGTCCTTGGTAAGGACGGGGTCACGGGTTCAATTCCCGTCTCCAGCTTAAAAGAAATTGTTTAATATATGCGTGAGATAATAACTTTAGAATGCACAGTGTGCAAAAATAGAAACTATACTACTACCAAGAATAAAAAGCTTCATCCAGATAGACTGGAAACAAATAAATTTTGTAAGGCGTGCCGAAAGCATACCTTACATAAAGAAATAAAATAAGTTTTTGAGGTGGATTTTTGAACCCGGACGAAAAATAAATAGGGGCGTCCGTTAATGGTAAACGGCGAGACTCCAAATCCCGTCCTGGGGGTTCAAGTCCCTCCGCCCCTGGAAAGAAAAATGAAGTTAGTAGCAAAGGTTACAAATTTTCTTAACGAAGTAAAAACTGAGTTAACAAAAGTCTCTTGGCCAAATCGTCAAGAACTTTTAGGTTCAACTATAGTTGTGATTGTGTTAACTGCAATTTTAACCGTATTTATATTTATTGTGGATTCGGCTCTGGCAAAATTATTAAGTATTATACTCAAAAGCTAAATGAAAAATTGGTACGTTGTTCATACTCAGACAGGTCTTGAAGAAAAGGTAAAAACGATATTACTTTCGCGCGTCTCTGCGCATGGAATGAGTGACCGTATTTCAAAAGTAATTATTCCAACTGAACAGATTTCTGAAGTGCGCGGTGGCAAAAAGAGAGTTACAGAACGCAGATTTTTCCCTGGCTATGTATTAGTTGAAATGGAGATGAATGACCAGACCTATTCTTTTGTTCGCACCATTCCTGGTGTAACAGGGTTTCTCGGTGCGGGTAAAAAACCAGTTCCTTTGGCTGCACATGAAGTAGAATCTATTTTGAAAAAAACTGAAGAAACAAAATTAAAACCCAGTCCTAAAACAGTTTTTACAAAAGGTGAACAGATTAGAGTCAGAGAAGGTCCCTTTATGAATTTTAACGGAACTATTGAAGAGGTTCATCCCGAAAAGGGGAAATTAAAAGTCAGTATTTCTATATTTGGCAGGTCAACTCCTGTAGAATTAGAATACTGGCAGGTGGAAAAGGTATAAATATGGCTAAGAAACTTGTTGCCCAGGTTAAATTACATGTTCCTGCCGGTCAGGCAAATCCTGCACCTCCTGTTGGTCCAGCTTTGGGTCAGCACGGAGTTAATATTATGATGTTCTGTAAACAATTTAATGAACAGACAAAAAATAAGGAAGGCCTTATTCTACCCGTGGTGATTTCAATTTATGAAGACCGGTCATTTACTTTTATTGTGAAAAGTCCGCCTTCTTCTGTTCTTCTTAAGCGAGCAGCAAATTTGGCCAAGGCTTCTGGTATCGCAGGAAAAGAAGTAATTGGGACAGTTACAAGAAAACAAGTAGAAGAGATTGCTAAACAAAAGCTTGCTGATTTAAATACTAATGATTTGGCTACTGCCATTAAAATTATTGAAGGAACAGCCCGCAGTATGGGTATAAAAGTAGAGGGTTAAAATAATGGATAAAAGAAGTAAAAGATATAAAGAATCAGCAAAGTTAGTAGATAAACAAAAAGTTTATACCTTAAAAGAGGCGGTTTCTATTTTAAAAAAGATGAAGCCAACTAAATTTAACGGTTCCGTTGATTTACATATGAAACTAAATGTTGACCCCAAAAAAAGTGAGCAGATGATTCGTGGGACAGTGCTGTTGCCACATGGGACAGGAAAGAAAGTTCGGGTTGCTGTGTTTTGTCGTGGCGAATATGAGAAAATTGCTCAGCAAGCAGGTGCAGATTATGTAGGTGCAAATGACCTTATTGATAAAGTTGCAGGTGGATTTCTTGAGTTTGACTGCGTTATTGCTACACCTGACATTATGAAAGATTTAGCCAAACTTGGAAAAATATTAGGGCCAAGGGGTCTTATGCCCAGTCCAAAAACAGGAACGGTAACTACCGATATTGCAAAAGCAATTGAGGACGTGCGAAGGGGAAAGGTAGAATTTCGCGTTGATAAACAAGGTGGCATACATTTATCTATAGGAAAGATTTCTTTTGATGAAGAGAAAATCGCTGATAATGCACTTTGTGTAATTCAGGCAATCAATGAAGCAAAGCCACCAACTGTTAAAGGAAAGTTTATAGAGAGTATGCATATTTCAACCACAATGAATCCCGGTTTACGTATTGAGGTATAAAGATATGAAAAAGATAAGTACAATTTTTAAAGAGACATCGGCAAAACGCATAAAAGATAGTATTCAAAATTCACAGGCATTTTTCATTGTAAAATATTCCAAACTTTCAGGGGCAGATTTTAACAATCTTCGTAAATCTTTAAAAAGTAGCGGTTCAAATTTATTTGTGGTGCGTAATAATATTGCAAAAAGAGTACTTAAAGATTTAGGTACAGATAAACTTACAGCTTTAGTGGAAGGTTCCTGCGGTTTTGTTTTCTCGCAGAGTGATCCGGTGGAGACATCTAAAATTCTCTACTCTTTTGCAAAAGATAAACCAACTTTGATAATAGAAGGTGGGCTTTTAAAAGACAGACAGTTTTCTAAGTCTGATTTCGAAACTTTAGCAAAATTACCTTCACGTCAGGTTTTGATAGGACAAAGTGTGCAATTGATGAAGGCTCCCATTAATAAACTAGTTTTAGTTTTAAAGGGAACCTTAAGGGCTTTGGTAACATGTCTTGACCAAATAAAAAGTAAAAAACAATAAACTTTAAGAGGGAGGAAAACATGGCAAGTGAGAAACTAGAAACGATTATAAAAACAATTGAAGAAATGTCGGTGTTGGAATTAGCAGATTTAGTTAAGGCCTTAGAAGAAAAATTTGGGGTGAGTGCTCAAGCAATGCCGGTTATGGCAGCAGCTGCAGTTGCTAGTGGGCAGGCTGCTTCAGCTACTGCGGCCGCAGAAGAGAAATCTACTTTTACCGTTGTTTTAACAAACGCTGGTGCAAACAAAATTGCAGTTATTAAAGAAGTCCGTGCCATTACTAATCTTGGTCTTAAAGAGGCAAAAGATTTAGTGGATGGGGCTCCTAAGCCTGTTAAAGAAGGTTGCACCAAGGAAGAAGCAGAAGAGATTAAGAAAAAACTTACTGCTGCAGGAGCAACCGTAGAATTAAAGTAAACCATAATCCTTAGCTTTTAGCTAAAAGATATTGGTGTATACGGAGCAAGTATGATAACAAGTATAATAAAAAGGAAAAATTTTGCTAAATTTAAAGACATTTACGACTTACCTAATCTTTTATCTATACAGCTTGAGTCTTATAAAGAATTTTTACAGATGGATGTTCCTGAAGACAAGCGTAAACGTCAGGGGCTTCAGGAGGTTTTCGAGGAGATATTTCCTATTGAAAGTCAGGACAGGACCATTCGTCTTGAATTTATTAGTTACACCATAGGTAAGCCTAAGTACGATGTAGCTGAGTCAAAAAGACGCTCCGTTTCTTACGCAGCACCGTTAAAAGTAAAATTTCGTTTAATTACTCCCAAAGACATTAAAGAACAGGACGCCTATTTTGGAGAATTGCCTCTTATGACTGAAACAGGTAGTTTTATCATTAATGGGGATGAACGTGTTGTAGTTAGTCAGTTACATCGTTCTCCTGGGGTTTGTTTTGAGGAAGAACAGCACCCTACTGGTAAAAAAATTTATTATGGCAGAATTATTCCTTATCGCGGCGCTTGGTTAGAATTTAAATATGATTTAAATGAAACAATTCTTGCTTATGTTGACCGTCGGAAATCATTCCCTGCCACACAAATTTTACGCATATTAGGTTATTCTGAGGACGAACAGATAATTAAGGCTTTTAACAAAGATTATCCGCAGATACATAATACTTTAAAGAAGGACACTACCAAAAATAAAGATGAGGCATATTTAGACTTCTTTCGTAAAATGCGTCCTACTGAGCCAGTTACCAGAGAAGGCGCGGAGCTTCTTTTTTACCGTCTATTTTTTGACCCTGCGCGTTATGACTTAGAACGAGCAGGTAGGTTTATTCTTAATCGTAAACTTGGAATGAACGTAGATATTGAAAACCGCGTATTAGATTCAGAAACAGTTTTACGAGTAATTGAGTATTTAATTCAGTTGCATGAAGGTATCGGCAAAATCGATGATATTGATCATCTTGGTAACAGAAGAGTAAAAACCGTAGGAGAATTAGTGCAGAATCAAATTCGCATTGGAATGGCTCGTGTTGAGCGTTCTATCCGTGAACGGCTCAGTGTTCTCTCCAATGAAGAAACTCTTACCATACATTCCTTAATTAATTCCAAGCTTTTCTTTACGCAAATACACGATTTCTTTGCCCGCTCACAGCTTTCCCAATTTATGGACCAGGTTAATCCATTAGCTGAGATGACACATAAACGTCGTTTAAGCGCGGTAGGACCTGGTGGGTTGTCCCGCGAACGCGCCGGTTTTGAAGTGCGGGATATTCACCCTTCACATTATGGCCGTATATGTCCTATTGAGACACCTGAAGGTCCAAATATTGGATTGATTGCTTCTTTAAGTACCTATGCAAAAGTAAATAATCTGGGATTTTTGGAAACTCCTTATCGCAAGGTAGAAGATGGCAGAGTAACTAAAAAGGTTGAGTACCTAAGTGCGGATGTTGAGGAAGGTAAGATGATTGCTCAGGCAAATGTGCCTATAGATTCCGATGGTTATTTTCTTGAAAAGGAGATTTCTTGCCGTTATAAAGATGATTTTCCCAAAGTTTCACCTAAGCAGGTAGAGTATATGGATGTTTCTCCGCGCCAGTTAGTTTCAGTAGCTGCATCCTTAATTCCTTTCTTAGAGCATGATGATGCTAACCGTGCATTAATGGGGTCAAATATGCAACGACAGGCTGTGCCTTTATTGGCACCCGAGCCACCTATTGTGGGAACGGGTATGGAGGCAAAAGTTGCTTATGATTCAGGTGCGGTAGTAATTGCTGAAGAATCAGGAAAGGTAGTTGCAGTTGATAGTTCATCCATTACCATAGGAAAGCATACTTATTATCTTAAAAAATTTGTTCGCACCAATGCTGATACTTGTCTTAACCAAAGACCTTTGGTTAAGGTTGGTGACCATGTAGAAAAAGGTCAGGTAATTGCTGATGGAATGTCTACAAAAAATGGAGAGCTTGCATTAGGAAGAAATTTGCTGGTAGCCTTTATGCCTTGGCGCGGTTATAACTTTGAAGACGCAATTATTTTAAGCGAAAAATTAGTAAAAGAAGATGTGTTTACTTCTGTTCACATTAAAGAGTTTGAAGTTGAAGCAATTGAAACTCGTCTTGGGAACGAAGAAATAACCCGTGATATTCCTAACGTAAGTGAAGAGACACTCAAAAATTTGGACAGTTCTGGTATTATTCGGATAGGCGCAGAAGTTGGTCCAGGTGATATATTGGTAGGTAAAGTTACCCCTAAGACTGAAACAGAATTGTCTCCAGAAGAGCGTCTTTTACGAGCAATCTTCGGTGAAAAATCAGCAGATGTGCGTGATACCTCCTTGCGTGTTCCACCGGGAGTAGAAGGAGTAGTTGTGGATATTCATGTGTTTTCACGTAAGGATCGCGGAAGAAAGTCAAAGGAAGAAAAAGCAAAGGAGCAGGCAAAGATAAAAGAATTAAAGGCCTACTATAAACAAGAAATGGAATATTTAATGAGTGAACGCGACCAACGTCTGGCGCAGCTTTTGAAAGTAGATAAAGCTAAATTATCTTCTGTTGATTATGAAGATAATGAAGAGGCAAAGATACTGGTTAGTTCCTATGAGGAGCGTTTACAGGACCTAGAGGTAGAACTTGAACATGAGATTGAGAAGGTTCGTCGTGGGGACGAACTTCCGCCTGGTGTTTTAAAGAGAGTGGTAGTTTATATAGCTACTAAACGTAAAATTGGTGTTGGAGATAAATTATCCGGTCGTCATGGTAACAAAGGAGTAGTAGCCAAAATTGTTCCTGAAGAGGATATGCCCTATCTACCTGACGGAACACCAGTAGAGATTGTCTTAAATCCTTTGGGTGTGCCTTCTCGTATGAATATAGGACAAATTTTGGAAACGCATCTGGGTTGGGCTGCCCGTGCATTAGGTATTCATGTTATGTGTCCAGTTTTTGATGGAGCAAACCAAGAAGAAATAAAACAAATGCTTAAAGAAGCAGGTCTGCCAACCAGTGGAAAAATTACCTTGTATGATGGTCAAACTGGTGAACCGTTTGACCAAGAAATAACTGTTGGTCAGTTGTACATGATGAAACTTATACACTTAGCTGATGAGAAAATACATGCCCGTTCTATCGGACCTTATTCATTGGTTACTCAGCAACCACTGGGTGGAAAGGCGCAATTTGGTGGACAACGGTTAGGGGAAATGGAGGTTTGGGCATTGGAGGCGTACGGAGCTGCTTTTACACTCCAAGAGATGCTTACAGTTAAGTCAGATGATGTGTTAGGTAGACAACGTATATACGAGGCAATTGTGAAAGGTGAACAAAGATTAACTTACGGAACACCTGAATCATTTAATGTATTGGTTAAGGAGTTACAAGGATTAGCGTTAGATATTAGAATGGAGAAGGCAAAAACATGATAGAGAATGTTCTTTTTGACAAAATATCTATTCGTCTTGCTTCACCTGCGGTGATTCGTTCTTGGTCAAAAGGTGAAGTAAAGCGTGCAGAGACTATCAATTATCGCACACTTAAACCTGAGAAGGATGGACTCTTTTGTGAACGAATTTTCGGTCCTGTTCGTGACTGGGAATGTAACTGCGGAAAATATAAAGGAATTAAATTTAAAGGGGTTACCTGTGATCGTTGTGGGGTTACTGTAGACCGTTCATCAGTGCGTCGTGAGCGAATGGGACATATTGAATTAGCTGCCCCTGTTACCCATATTTGGTTTTTTAAAGTGGTTCCCAGCAGAATGTCAGCATTGCTTGATATGTCTTTACGAGATTTGGAGAAAGTTATTTATTATGAAGAATATGTTGTAATTGACCCAGGAAGCACCCCACTTAAGAAAAAAGAATTACTTACAGAGGAGAAATACCAGGAGGCTATTGAAAAATATGGTGGAAAGTTTAAAGCTAAGATGGGAGCTGAGGCAATCCAAGAATTACTTAAAGAGCTTGATCTTGAGGCTGCTTACAAAAAAATTCAAAAGGAGTTAGAGAAGACTAAAGATGTATTAAGTAATCGTAAGGCATTAAAGACGTTAAAAATTATTGAAGATTTTCGTAAGTCAGGTAATAAACCAGAATGGATGGTGTTAGAGGTATTACCTGTTATTCCACCAGATTTAAGACCATTAGTTCCTCTTGAAGGGGGTAGATTTGCTACTTCTGATTTAAATGACCTTTATCGTAGAGTAATCAATAGAAACAATCGTCTTAGGAAATTGATTGAGTTGAATGCTCCTGAGATTATTATTCGTAATGAAAAGAGGATGTTACAAGAGGCAGTAGATGCCTTATTTGATAATGGTCGTCACGGACGACCAGTTGTTGGTGCAAATAACCGACCACTAAAGTCTTTATCTGATATGCTTAAGGGAAAACAAGGAAGATTCCGCCAGAATTTGTTAGGAAAGCGTGTGGATTATTCTGGTCGTTCAGTTATTGTGGTAGGTCCAGAGTTACAGTTACACCAGTGTGGTTTGCCGAAGCAAATGGCCTTGGAGTTGTTTGAACCTTTTATCATAAAGAAATTAAAAGAAAAAGGATTTGTCCACACTATTAAAGGTGCACGTAGGATGGTAGTCCATGGGAAAGTTGAAGTATGGGATATTTTAGATGAAGTAATTAAAGACCATCCTGTGCTTCTTAATCGTGCACCAACTTTGCATCGTTTAAGTATTCAAGCTTTTCAACCGGTATTAATTGAAGGAAAGGCTATTCGTATTCATCCTTTAGTTTGCACAGGATTTAATGCTGATTTTGATGGTGACCAGATGGCAGTGCATGTGCCACTGTCACTTGAAGCTCAACTTGAGGCAAGAATATTGATGTTGTCAATTAATAATATATTCTCTCCTGCACATGGGCGTCCCATTGTTACTTCCACCCAGGATATTGTTTTAGGATTATCTTATCTTACTAAAGAAAGAAAAGGCGATTTTGGCGAAGGAAGGTCTTTTTCAAATGTTGATGAGGTATTAGTTGCTTATGAAGATGGCCAGGTTGCTTTACATGCACCTATAAAGTTAAGAGTCCCCAGTATCTTTAATCTGGATGAAAAAAAGTTTATTCCAGAAAGACATATTATAATTACTACTCCAGGCCGGGTTATCTTTAACCAACAGTTACCCGAAGATTTTGGTTATGTAAACAAGGAATTGAATAAAGGCAATATAGGCGATATTGTGGCAGAATGTTATAAGCGTTTTGGGCATAGTCGAACTATTAAGCTATTAGATGATTTAAAACGTCTTGGTTTTTATATGGCAACCAAAGGTGGTATTTCTATTGGTATTGATGATTTGGTAATTCCCAAGACAAAGCAAGAAGTAATTAAAGAAGCACGGGAAGAAGTTGCCAAAATAGAAGAGCAATATCGTAGAGGTGCCCTTACTGCAAAAGAAAGGTCTAACAAAATCATTGATGTCTGGACACATGCAACGGATAAAGTCACTGATATGCTCTTTAAAGAAATGTCACCGTTTAATCCTATTTTCTTGATGGCTGATTCAGGGGCACGTGGTTCAAAGCTACAGGTGCGTCAACTTTCTGGTATGCGTGGCTTGATGGCAAAACCTTCTGGCGAAATTATTGAGAACCCCATAACCTCTAATTTCAAAGAAGGTTTATCAGTATTAGAGTATTTTATCTCTGCACATGGTGCACGAAAAGGGCTAGCAGATACTGCTTTAAAGACCGCTGATGCGGGGTATTTAACTCGTCGTTTAGTTGATGTCGCGCAAGATATAATTATTACCGAAGAAGACTGTGGCACAATGAATGGCATAACTATTCAGGCGATTACTGAGGGAAATGAAGTGGTTGTTCCTTTAAGTGAACGAATTATCGGTCGAGTTGCTTTGGATAATATTGTAGATATTATTACTGACCAAGTTATTGTTGAGCAAGGTCAAGAGATTACCGAAGAAAAAGCGGAGATGATTGAAAAGCTTGGAATTGAAAAAATTCGCATTCGCTCAGTCCTTACCTGTGAGGCGGAACGAGGTGTATGTGTAAAATGCTATGGCCGTAACCTTGCAACAGGAAGACTGGTAGAGTTAGGTGAAGCAGTAGGAATTATTGCAGCTCAATCTATAGGTGAACCAGGAACACAGCTTACTCTACGCACCTTCCATATCGGAGGAACTGCCTCAAGAACAATCGAACAGTCTTTTATTAAATCTAAAAACGCAGGTATTTTAAAGTATCATAATCTTCGCGTAGTTTTTAAGAAAAAAGAGTTTATTGTTTTGAATCGTAATGGTGCCTTAAGTATTAACGATAAAGAAGGTAGAGAACTTGAACGATATCTTATACCACAAGGCGCTTTTATTGCTTACAAAGATGGAGAAGAGATAAGTGCCTCTGTCTCATTTGTTCGTTGGGATCCTTATACCGCTCCAATTTTAACCGAAGTAAGTGGACGTGTTAAATATGAAGACCTTAAAGAAGGCGCTACTATCATGCAGGAACTAAACCCAGTTACTAAACTTGCTGAGATGGTTGTAGTTGAACATAAACAAGATTATCACCCACAGATAATTATTCAAGATGAAAAGAATGAAGTTTTAGGTATTTATCCACTCCCTGTGGGTGCACATATTATGGTTAAAGATGGAGCAATCGTTGAAGCAGGAGATTTATTAGCCAAGATTCCGCGTGTTTCTGTAAAAACCAGAGACATTACCGGTGGTCTTCCTCGTGTTGCTGAGCTTTTTGAAGCAAGGAGACCAAAGGATCCTGCTATTATTAGCGAGATCGATGGATTCGTAGAATTTGGGCAAAGTAAAAAAGGTCAAAGAGTTATTATTGTAAGATCTCCTACTGGAATGGTCAGAGAATATGTTCTTCCACATGGAAAGCATCCTAATGTTTATAAAGGAGATAAGGTTTCAGCAGGACAACAGCTTACCGATGGACCAGTTGTCTTGCAAGATATTCTAAGAGTTTGTGGTGACAAGGTATTGCAAGAATATTTGGTAAATGAAATACAAGAAGTTTACCGTTTACAAGGAGTGCACATAAATGATAAACACATTGAAGTTATTATTCGCCAGATGCTCAGGAAAGTAAAGATTGAGGATCCAGGAGATACTCAATTTTTGCCTATGCAGCAAGTAGATAAGATTACTTTCCAAAAAGAAAATGCACGCGTAGTCAAAAAAGGTGGAAAACCTGCGAAAGCAACACCGCTACTTTTAGGAATTACAAAAGCTTCTTTGACTACTGATAGTTTTATTTCAGCAGCTAGCTTCCAAGAAACTACTCGTATGCTAACTGATGCCGCTGCAGCTGGTAAAGAAGACGAGTTACTTGGTTTAAAAGAAAATGTCATTGTTGGACACTTAATTCCTGCAGGAACTGGTTTTATTAAGCATCGCCAGGCAGAACTACAGAAGTTTACTTTAGAAAAAGCAGAACAACAACAGACCACAGTAAGTTCATCAGCAAAGGAATAATAGCTATGCCAACAATTAATCAGTTAATTCGTTTAGGTAGGACGCCGAAACCAAAAACAACTAAATCTCCTGCACTAAAGGGATGCCCACAGCGTAGAGGAGTTTGTATACAAGTAAGGACAATGACTCCTAAAAAGCCTAACTCTGCTTTGCGTAAGATTGCCCGTGTTCGTTTGACTACGGGTATAGAAGTTACCGCTTACATACCAGGTGAAGGCCATAACTTGCAGGAACACTCTATTGTTCTTGTTCGTGGTGGACGTGTAAAAGATTTACCTGGTGTGCGTTACCACATTGTCCGTGGGACTCTTGACGCTGCTGGAGTTAATCAACGTAAAAAATCTCGTTCAAAGTATGGTGCAAAACGCCAGAAGGGAACTACGAAATGAGACGAAGACGTGCTGTAAAAAGAGAAATTTTACCTGACCCAAAGTATAATTCAAAAATTGTAGCAAAGTTTATCAATATGATAATGAAAAGAGGCAAAAGAGCTCTTGCTGAAAGAATTGTTTATAAAGCTTTTGAAAAGGTAAAAACAACACTTAACGAACCTGATGTATTAAAGGTTTTCCATAAAGCGATTGATAATGTTAGACCTCGTTTGGAGGTAAAACCGCGGAGAGTTGGGGGTGCTACTTATCAGGTGCCAGTAGAAGTTAAGCAAGAAAGAGGTTCATCAATTGCTCTTCGCTGGATAAGGGATTTTGCCCGTGCACGTAAAGGAAAACCAATGGAGGAAAAATTAGCTGAAGAAATAATTGCGGCATATAAAGGAGAGGGTTCGGCGATAAAGAAACGCGATGATATGCATAAGATGGCAGAATCAAATAAGGCGTTTGCACATTTTAGGTGGTAAACTCAAAAAAAATTAGGAAAAATGGTAACAAAAGTAACCTTAGAAAAATTAAGAAATATTGGGATTATTGCACATATAGATGCTGGTAAAACTACAACCAGTGAAAGAATTCTTTTTTTCACTGGTCGTTCATATAAGATTGGTGAAGTAAATGATGGAACAGCGGTGATGGATTGGATGATTCAGGAACAAGAGAGAGGAATTACTATTACTGCTGCTGCAACTACTTGTCAATGGCGTGATTGTGTAATTAATCTTATTGACACACCTGGCCATGTAGATTTTACTGTAGAAGTAGAACGTTCGCTAAAGGTTCTCGATGGGGCAGTTGTAGTATTTTGTGCGGTAGGAGGAGTTGAACCACAATCGGAAACAGTTTGGCGCCAAGCAGATCGATATAATGTTCCGCGAATTGCTTATGTAAACAAAATGGATAGAACTGCAAGCAATTTCTTTGAAACATTAAATCAGATACGCCAACGTCTGGGAGCAAATGCAGCAGCTATCCAGTTACCTTATGGTGAAGAAGAAAACTTCTGTGGAATGATAGATCTAATAGATATGAAATTGCATATCTATAAGGACGAGTTAGGGAAAGTTATTGAGACGGTTGAAATTCCCACAGAACTAAAGGAAAAAGCACAACGTTATCATAATGAATTAATTGAAAAACTGGCTGAGGTAGATGATTTTTGTATGGAAAGATTTTTAGAAGGCAAAACTTTTACCCCAAATGAAATACGTCAGATAATCAGAAGAGCTGTTATTGCAAATAAATTTACTCCTGTATTATGTGGTTCTTCTTTTAAAAATAAGGGAGTACAGTTTTTATTAGATGCGGTTGTAGATTTTCTACCTTCACCAAAGGATTTACCACCCATTCGCGGAACTAATCCTAATAGTGGAGCATTTGAAGAGATTTTACCTTCAGAAAAAGCTCCATTTTGCGCATTAAGTTTTAAAGTAGCCACCGATCCTTTTGTTGGTAAATTAAATTATATTCGTGTCTATTCTGGTTATTTAACAAGTGGTAGTTATGTCTATAATTCTACTCGTAGACAAAAAGAACGGGTAGCCAAAATTGTACGTATGCATGCTAATCGTCAAGAAATAATTGATAAGGTTACCTGTGGAGATATAGCTGCTTTGGTTGGATTAAAGGATACTAAGACAGGCGACACCCTATGTAATGAAAATACCCCAATAGTTATTGAAGCAATGCGTTTTCCAGAACCAGTTATTCAGCAAGCCATTGAACCAGTGGCAAAAAATGACCAGGAAAAATTAGGTATGGCTTTACACAAATTAATGGATGAAGATCCTTCTTTCAAAATAGTTTATAATCAAGAGACAGGACAGACGGTAATGTGTGGGATGGGGCAGCTACACCTTGAAATAATGGTTGACCGTCTCAAGCGAGAGTTCAATGTAGATGTTCGGGTAGGATTCCCTGAGGTCGCTTATCGGGAGACTATTACTAAAAAAGTCACAGCTACAGGTAAGTTTATTCAACAGTCAGGTGGTCGCGGCCAATATGGTCATACGGTTATTGAAATACAACCCCAGGAAACACCGGGAACAGGAATTACTTTTGAGAATAGAATTAAAGGAGGAGCTATTCCACAAGAGTTTATTCCTGCAGTAAAGCAAGGTATTTTTGATGCAGCAAAAAGCGGCGTTTTGGCAGGTTATCCTGTAACAGATATTAAAGTAATATTAGTTGATGGTTCTTATCATGAAGTTGATTCTTCAGAATTAGCTTTTAAAATGGCAGCAGGAATAGCTCTTGCCGAAGGTTTAAGAAAGGCAAGCCCTATACTTTTAGAGCCGATTATGGATATGGAGATAACTGTGCCTGAAGAATACATGGGGCAGGTAATTGGTGATTTAAGTTCACGGAGGGCTAAAATCGTGGCCATTGGAAGTCGTGCAAATGTGCGGACAATAAGAGCGGATATACCTTTGGCAGAGGTGTTTAACTATGCCACTGTTTTGCGTTCACTTACGCAAGGGAGAGCATCCTACACAATGGAGCCCTCGTTTTACGCCGAGGTGCCTTCACATATAGCAAAAGAAATTATTTTGGGGTATCAGTCAGCAGGAATAACACGAAAGTAATAATCAAATATAGGGAGGTGGATAATGGCTAAGGAGAAGTTTGTAAGGACTAAACCACATGTAAACATTGGAACTATAGGGCATATTGATCATGGCAAAACAACTCTGACAGCTGCTATTACTCACGTTTTAGCTAAAATGGGAAAGGCACAGGCAAAAGAATATGCTGAAATTGCAAAAGGTGGAACGGTTAGAGATGAATCTAAGATTGTTACTATCTCGGTTTCCCATGTTGAATACGAGAGTGAAACTCGTCATTATGCCCATATTGATTGTCCTGGCCATGCTGATTATATAAAGAATATGATTACCGGTGCAGCACAGATGGATGGAGCAATTCTTGTTGTCTCTGCTGCGGATGGTCCAATGCCTCAGACACGTGAACATATTCTTTTAGCACGTCAAGTTAATGTGCCTGCAATGGTGGTTTTCTTAAATAAAGTTGACCTTGTGCAGGATGCTGAGTTATTAGACTTAGTTGAAATGGAAGTAAGAGAATTGCTTTCAAAGTATGGTTATCCAGGAGAAAAAACACCTATTGTTCGTGGAAGCGCAAGTAAAGCTTTAGCTGCATCTAATGACCCAAATCACCCTGATTGCAAACCCATTCTTGACCTAATCAAGGCATGTGATGAGTTTATTCCTTTACCTGTGCGCGAATTAGATAAACCACTTTTAATGGCAGTAGAAGATGTCTTTTCAATTGAAGGACGCGGAACAGTTGCGACAGGAAGAATTGAGCGTGGAAAAGTAAAGTTAAACGACGAAGTAGAAATAGTAGGGTTACGTGCTGAACCTAAGAAAACTGTTGTCACGGGTATAGAAATGTTTCGTAAGATGCTTGATGAAGGTCAGGCAGGTGATAATGTTGGGTTGCTTTTACGTGGTATTGATAAAGATGATGTGGAACGTGGTATGGTTATAGCTGCTCCTAAATCAATTACGCCTCACACTAAGTTTAAGGCACAAGTTTATATTCTTACTAAAGAAGAAGGTGGTAGACACACACCTTTCTTTAAAGGTTATCGTCCCCAATTTTATTTCCGCACTACTGATGTAACAGGGACTGTTACTTTACCGCAAGGTGTGGAAATGGTTATGCCAGGCGATAACGTAAATCTCGAAGTAGAACTAATTACACCTATTGCTATGGAAAAGGAATCCAGATTTGCTATACGTGAAGGAGGAAAAACAGTAGGTGCAGGGGTAGTTACGGAAATTATTGCTTGATAAATTATACGGGACTACAGTGTTTTCAGTTCCGTTTGTTCATTGGTAAACAAATGCACAAGATAAGCATAAAATTAAAAGCATACGACCATAGACTTCTAGATCAAGCAACTGTGGAGATTGTAGAGGCAGCAAAGCGAACAGGTGCAAAGATTACTGGTCCTTTGCCTCTACCTACAAAAAAAGAAGTTTATACGGTTCTACGTTCGCCGGTAATTGATAAAAAATCACGCGAACAATTTCAATTAGCTACTCATAAACGACTAATTGGAATAATTGAGCCAACTGCAAAAACTATTGATGCTTTACGAAAGCTTAATTTACCGGCGGGTGTAGATGTGGAGATAAAATAAAGTTGGCGTTTGTGTTGTGATAGTTCTATGTTTTTTATAAGAACTAAAAGCAACGCAAAAGCTATCAATTACTATGACTACTTTACTTGGAAAAAAATTAGGTATGACTCAGGTAATTACTGAGGATGGGACAATGGTTGCGGTAACTGCTATTGAGACCGGGCCCTGTCCTGTTTTATCAGTAAAAGAAAAAACTATTCAGCTTGGTTTTGATTTAGTAAAAGAGACTTCTCTTGCAAAACCTCAACGCGATTTCTTCAAGAAAATTAATATCCCTGCACATAAATTCATAAAAGAAGTTCCCAAAGTTACAGGGGTAGAGTATACTGTAGGACAAGAGTTAAAAGTTGACCTTTTTAAAGCGGGCGATTTTGTGGATGTAATTGGAATATCTAAGGGGAAAGGGTTTGCAGGTGGGATGAAACGATGGCATTGGGGTGGAGGTCCTGCTACACATGGACATACTTCGCATAGAAGAATTGGTTCCATTGGTTCGACTACTACGCCTGGACGCGTTTGGAAAGGCCATCACTTACCTGGACATATGGGTGTGGACAGAGTAACTATTCAGAATTTAAAAGTAATAAATGTTATACCTGAACAAAATGTCTTGTTAGTGAAGGGTTCTGTGCCTGGTGCAAAAAATAGCTATCTAATTGTTCGCTTAGCAAAGAAAAAAAATAAACAAAAAAATAAATAAAACAAAAGAGGATTATGATAACCGTACCTTTAATTTCACAAGAAGGAAAGCAACTTGATACATTAAAGCTTGACGAAAAAATTTTTAATGATAAAATATTTCCTTCGTCTGTTTATCAGACGATTAAAGTTTATCGAGCTAATCAAAGAAAAGGTTTAGCATCTACTAAAACAAGAGGAGAAGTTTCCGGTGGTGGTAAAAAACCTTGGAGACAAAAGGGAACAGGAAGAGCAAGAGTCGGTTCTATCCGCTCACCTCTTTGGAGACACGGTGGAGTTGTATTTGGACCTCATCCAAGGGATTTTAGCACAACGTTACCTACTAAGATGAAGGCTCTGTCTTTACGTTATGCAATTACTCAAAAGGCAAAAGAGAATAATTTGTTTGTGATAGATAATTTAAAAATATCTGAGGCAAAAACTCAAAAAATAGAAGAGTTTTTAAAAAACTTGAATCTTTTAGATAAGAAAAAAATCTTATTTGTTCTATCTGCAGTTGACTCTATAGTCACCAAAGCTGCAAGAAATATTAAAAGTTTGAAACTTATGCGGGTTCAAGAATTAAATACTTATGATACAATGAACGCTCAAATAGTAATAATTACTAAAGAAGCTTTGGACAAACTAACAAATCGTTTACAGAAAAAATGAAATCACCATATGATATTATAAAATCTATTATTCGCACAGAGAAATCTACTCAGCAGGAACCACAAGGTAAATACCTGTTTCTTGTGCATAAAGAAGCTACTAAACCTGAAATTAAAAGTGCGGTAGAGCAAATATATAAAGTTAAAGTAAAGGATGTGAACACCTTAATTTATTTGGGTAAACCACGCCGTGTTCGGTACCAGATAGGAAGAACGCCTAGTTTTAAAAAGGCAATTGTAACCTTAAAGGAAGGGCAAAAAATAGAAATAACTTAAAACCAAGATATTAAAGGTGCAATAAAAAGAAATGGGAATAGTAAAATATAAACCAACAACTCCTTCTCGTCGGCATATGTCGGGTTATGACTTTGCCGAAATCACAAAAACAGAACCTGAGAAGTCTTTGGTAGAACCATTAAAAAAGACTGGTGGCAGAAACTGTTATGGAAGAATTACTGTTCGCCACCGTGGCGGTGGACACAAGAGGCTTTACAGGATAATAGATTTTAAACGTGACCTTTTTGATGTGCCGGGTAAGGTTATTGCCATTGAATATGATCCCAATCGTAGTGCACGTATTGCCTTAGTAGAATACCAAAATTCTCAGCGGCGCTATATTATCGCTCCGTTAGGACTTACAGTTGGAACGCAGATAATCTCTACAAAAAAACAAGGAGCAGAAATAAAAGAAGGTAATTGTATGCCTTTACGTTATATTCCCACAGGAACACTCATTCACAATATTGAACTATTACCAGGTAAAGGTGGGCAGATAGTGCGTAGTGCTGGTTCAAGCGCACAGATTATGGCTAAGGAAGAGCCTTACGCCCATGTCCGCTTACCTTCAGGTGAGATTCGTTTAATTCAATTAGAGTGCTTAGCAACTATCGGTCAGGTTTCTAATGTAGAACACGAGGATATTTCTTTGGGGAAAGCGGGTAGAATGCGTTGGCTGGGTAAAAAACCCCAATCGCGTGGAGTGGCAATGAACCCTGTAGATCATCCTCATGGTGGTGGAGAAGGAAAATCAGGACAAGGTAATCCCCATCCCGTTACTCCTTGGGGACAGCCAACAAAAGGATATAAAACTAGAAAACCTGGAAAATATTCTGATAAATTTATAGTTAAAAGGAGAAAATAGAAAATGCCTCGTTCGGTTAAAAAAGGCCCATTTGTGGATGAGCATTTAATGAAAAAAATAGAAATGGCGCGGAAAACAGGTAGTCGTCAGGCGATTAAAACTTGGTCAAGACGTTCAACAATTACTCCTGACTTTGTAGGTTTAACTTTTGCTGTTTATGATGGTAAAAAACATGTTCCTGTTTTTGTTACTGAGAATATGGTAGGCCATAAGCTTGGAGAATTTGCTCCTACTCGTATTTTCAGAAAACATGGTGGTGTAAAAGCAAAGAAAGCCCCTGAAAAAACCTAAATGGTGAAAATATGATAGCAACAGCCGAAGGTAGATATATAAGAATATCGCCCAGAAAGATACGTCAAGTTTTAGATCTTATCAGAGGAAAAGATGTTCTGGTAGCAGAGGCTATATTATTAAACATAAATAAAAGACCAAAAGAGCCTTTAATAAAGATACTTCGTTCTGCTATTGCTAATGCCAAACAAAAAGGTTTTATGCCACAACAGTTGTGGATTTCTAAGGCAATTTGTAATGTAGGTCCTATGTGGAAAAGATACAAGGCAGCTGCATTTGGTAGGGCAACTCCTATTTTAAGAAGAACTTCGCATGTTCGTATAGAACTTGAATTAAAAGCATAAACGTAAGGAAACAAATATGGGACAAAAGGTTCATCCGTATATTCAAAGAATTGGGATTTTAAGAGATTGGCAGAGTCGCTGGTTTGCCAAACCAAAAGATTATGCCAAGTTTGTGGAAGAAGATTACAGAATTCGTAAGTTGATAATGGAACGATTTAAGCAAGCAGCGGTTGCAAGGGTAATAATTGAACGGGTTACGGATAAAGTAAAAGTTAGAATTTACTCTGCACGGCCTGGTATAATAATTGGTCGTCATGGTGCAGATATTGAAAAACTTAGAGAAGAACTGAATAGTATGGTTAACAAAGAAGTATCTATTGATATAGAAGAAGTAAAAGAACCGCAACTAGAAGCACAGTTGGTTGCACAAAACATTGCGTTTCAAATAGAAAAACGTGTAGCCTTCAGGCGGTCAGTAAAAAGAGCTTTGGAACAGTGTATCCAAGCAGGTGCAAAAGGAGTAAAAATTAGTGTTGCCGGCCGATTAGATGGTGCAGAGATGTGTCGTACCGAGACATTTAAACAAGGTAAAGTTCCATTACAGACGTTACGTGCGGATATTGACTACGGATTCTGTGAAGCCTTTACTACTTATGGTCTCATTGGTGTGAAGGTCTGGATTTATAAAGGTGAAGTTTTGCCTAAGAAAGCATCTTTTTTGCCCAAAAAACAGGAAGAACAAGAAATTATAACACAATAAAAGGTAGTTGTTATGGTATTAATGCCTAAAAGAGTAAAATATAGGAAACTAATTAAAGGTGTGCGTAGAGGAATAGCAACGCGCGGGAATCACATAGTTTTTGGTGAGTATGGATTAAAGGCGCTTGAAAATGGCTGGCTTAAGAACACACAGATTGAGGCAGCTAGGGTTATCTTAGCCCGTCAGTTACATAAAGGTGGCAAACTTTGGATTCGTGTTTTTCCTGATAAATCAGTAACAAAAAAGCCTGCAGAAGTGCGTATGGGTAAAGGAAAAGGTGAAATAGATCACTGGGTTTGTGTAATCAAACGCGGTAGAATACTTTTTGAACTTGGTGGGATTCCCGAAGAATATGCACGTTACTGTTTCCGTTTGGTGGCCTATAAATTACCTTTTAAGACAAAATTTGTGACAAGAGCTGGTGAGGTGTAGTATGAAGATGCAAGAACTAATTGGATTAAGTAATGAAGAGTTACTTGCAAAAGAAAAAGCCCTTAAAGAAGAACTATATCGGCTAAATGTAGCAAGATATACTGGTAGTGTAGATAAACCGCACCTTTTTAAACAAATAAGAAAGGATATTGCACGAATAGAGACAATTCTTTCTCAACGCAGAGGTAAAGTAAATGGCTAAACAGAAACTTTTAACTGGGGTAGTAGTAAGTGACAAGATGGATAAGACAATCATTGTGAAAGTTATGCACAAAATAAGACACCCCAAATACAATAGAATTGTAAAAAGATATAATAAATTTAAAGTCCATGATGAAAAAGAACAAGCTCATGTAGGTGATACTGTTACAATTGCTAAAACACGTCCTCTTTCTAAAGAAAAGTATTTTCGTTTAGTTGGTATAGTTAAAAAAGCACAACTGCTTAGCCATGAAATAAAGGAACAGATACCATGATTCAAGTTCGTTCTATTCTTGATGTTGCGGATAATACTGGTGCAAAGAAAGTATCTATGATTGGTGTTTTAGGACGAAAAAACCGACTTTATGCTGATATAGGCGATATTATTAATGTTAATGTTAAAGAAGCAACCGCTGATGCAGTAGTAAAGAAAGGTGAGGTAGCCAAGGCGGTAGTAGTTCGCACAAAACATCCTATACGCCGTCCTGACGGAACAATTCTTCGTTTTGACCGTAATGCTGTTGTATTTATAGATGCGGCAATGAATCCAAAAGGGACGCGTGTTTTTGGTCCAGTTGCTCGTGAATTACGCGAACGGAATTTTACCAAGATTATATCGCTTGCTCCGGAGGTCATCTAATGTTGAAGATTAAAAAAGGTGATTTAGTACTTGTCCGAAAAGGAAAAGATAAAGGGAAAAAAGGGAAAGTTCTTCAGATAATAAGAGATAAATCAAAGGCATTAGTTGAAGGAATAAATTTAGTTAAAAAACACCGACGCATTACCCGTCAAGACCAACAAACAGGTATTATTACTGTGGAAGCTCCCATAAGTATAGCTAATCTTATGGTGGTGTGTAAAGGCTGTAATAGACCCACACGAGTTGGTTTTGTAATCAATAAAGATGGAATAAAACAGCGCATTTGTAAAAAGTGTAAAGGGGTATTTTAGAAATGATTCCTAGACTTCTTGAACGTTACCGTAAACAAATTATTCCACAGTTAATGAAAGAATTTAATATTACCAATCCCATGGCAGTTCCACGGCTTGAGAAAATAGTTGTTAATATGGGAGTAGGTGAAGCGTTACAAGATATTAAAATTCTGGATAAAGCGATGGAGGAATTATCACTTATTACTGGCCAGAAACCCGTCATATGTAGGGCAAAGAAGGCTATTTCAAATTTTAAAATTAAGGCAGGTAATCCTATTGGATGCAAAGTAACTTTACGACGATATAGAATGTATGAATTTTTAGACCGTCTAATAAGTGTTGCCTTACCTCGTATTCGCGATTTTCGCGGTGTGCCTTTCAATTCTTTTGATAGAGCAGGAAATTATGCCTTAGGCATTAGTGAGCAGACTATTTTTCCAGAGATTAATCCTGATCAGGTTACTCGCACGCAAGGAATGGATGTAATTTTTGTAATTAAAAACTCTAAAAGTGCTGAGCAATCACGTGCATTACTGCGAGCTTTTGGTATGCCTTTTAGAGAGAAGGAATAATATGGCAAAAAAATCACAAATAGTTCGTTGGAAACGACCGCCGAAATTTTCGACAAGAAAATACAATCGTTGTGCAATCTGTGGAAGGTCAAAGGGTTTTTTGCGCAGATTTAATCTCTGTCGCATTTGTTTTAGAGAACTTGCTTGGCAGGGGATGATTCCTGGTATAAAGAAGGCAAGTTGGTAAATACTAACTTTTAAAAGAGGTTTTTATATGTCACGAACTGACTTAATAGCAGATACCTTTACAATTATACGTAATGCTCTGATGGCACGTAAAAAAAACGTAGATGTTCCGGCATCTAAAATAAACAAACAGATATTTGAAATTCTAAAAAATCATCAGTATATCGATGATTACAAGTTTATTGACGATAAGAAACAGGGAATATTGCGGATTTATCTTCGTTATATTTCCGGTAAACCCGCAATGCGCATGATTAAGCGAGTGTCTAAACCTGGTTTAAGAACTTATGTAAAAAAAGAAAAAGTGCCATCTGTTTTACGTGGCCGTGGATTAGCAATTTTAACTACCTCTGCGGGTATTCTTACAGATAAACAGGCCAGAGAAAAAGGTATTGGTGGAGAAGTTATTGGTTATATTTGGTAAAAAGGGCAACTTCTATGTCTAGAATTGGAAATAAACCGGTGGTGGTTCCTCAAGGAGTAAAGGTAGAGATAAAAGATAGAACTATAAGTGTTACTGGTCCAAAAGGAACATTAAATAAGCAAATTCCTGATAGGATTTCTGTTTCTTTTGATGGAACACAGATAAAAGTAACTCGCCAGTCAAATATTGCTACAGATAGGGCTTTACATGGAGTTACCAGAGCGTTAATTGCCAATATGGTTAAAGGGGTAACCGAAGGGTATTCAAAAGAACTGGAAATCATTGGGGTTGGTTTTAAGGCAGCTTTACAAGGCAATATATTAAAATTAGAATTAGGTTTTTCACACCCTGTAGAGTTTCCTGTGCCTGGCGGTATAAAGATAGAAACCCCAAAACCTACACTAATAAAGGTCTCAGGTATTGATAAAGAGAAAGTTGGAGAAACTGCTGCTGAGATACGTGCTATTTACAAACCTGAACCTTATAAAGGAAAAGGTATTCGTTATGTTGGCGAAATAGTTCGTAAGAAGATTGGTAAGGCCCAAGCAACCGGTAAATAAAATAGGATTTTGCTAAGATGAAAAATAAAAAAGAACAGTTAAGAATTAAAAGACACAAACGGCTTCGTTTAAGAATACATGGAACCAGCCAAAGACCACGTTTGAGTATTCATCGCAGTCTACGCCATCTACAGGCTCAACTTATTGATGATGATAATGCCAGGACATTATTTTCACTGAGTACCTGTAATAAGAAAATTATGCAAGGATTTAAAGATGCAGGTAATGTAAAAGCTGCTCAATATTTTGGAGAGCAATTTGCTCTTTTAGCCAAAGAGAAAGGTTTCAGTAAAGTGGTATTTGATCGGGCAGGCTATCTATATCATGGTAGAATCAAGGCATTTGCCGAAGGTGCTAGAAAAGGCGGTTTGATTTTCTGATAAAACAAGGAAAAGCATTATGCGGGAAATAAGTATAGGACAACAACCAGAATTTTTAGAAAAAATAGTCACTATTAATCGTGTCACCAAAGTTACTAAAGGAGGTAAAAAATTATCTTTCTCTGCTTTAGTTGTTGTTGGTGACCGGAAAGGTAGGGTAGGTTTTGCTTTAGGAAAAGCCAATGAAGTTGCTGATGCAATTCGTAAAGGATTAAATAAAGCCAAAAGAGAATTAATTAACGTTAAGTTAGAAGGAAATACAATTCCTTACGAAGTTTGTGTCAAATTTAAAAGTGCCAAGGTGCTTTTAAAACCTGCTTCTGAAGGAACAGGGATTATTGCTTGTGGTCCAGTAAGAGCTGTATGTGAAGCTTGTGGAATTAAAGATATTTTAACTAAGTCGCTTAACTCCAATAATCCAATTAATGTTATAAAAGCAACCATAGAGGCACTAAAACAACTGGATACTTAATAAAATGGAACTGCATACTATTAAACCACCAAAAGGTGCAAAAAAAAGAAAGAAGATTTTAGGTAGGGGTCCTAGTTCTGGTCACGGAAAGACTTCTACAAGAGGTAGTAAAGGTCAGACTTCACGTTCTGGAAGAGACTTTTATCCTGGATTTGAAGGAGGGCAAAGTCCACTTATTCGGCGTATGCCCAAACGTGGCTTTACAAGTAGATTTCCAACTATCTATCAAATAGTTAATTTAAAGAGTATAAACCGTTTAAATGAAGATACAATCACTCCACAACTTCTCTGGGAAAAAGGGATGATAAAACATAAACGAGGTTTAGTAAAAATCCTTGGAGAAGGAGAAATTAATAAACCCTATAAGATAAAGGCGCATGCCTTTTCACAGAGTGCTACTGAAAAGATTGCCAAAGCTGGCGGAAGTTACGAGATAATTAATGTTTAGTGCTTTAGTAAATTCATTCAAAATCCCGGACCTTAAGAGACGCCTATTGATTACTGCTGCTTTGTTTGTTGTCTATAGAATCGGTTGTTTTTTACCCACACCTGGTATTGATGGTGTGGCTTTACAGCAATTTTTTGAACGTATGGCACGCACAAGCGGTGGAACACTTTTTGGAATAATTAATATGTTTTCTGGTGGTGCAATGGAGAAATTAACCATTTTTGCATTAGGGATTATGCCCTATATCTCAAGTTCAATAATTTTGCAGTTATTGACCGCAGTTATTCCAGCTTTAGAGAAACTCTCAAAAGAAGGTAAAGCTGGTTATGAGAAAATCAATCAATATACGCGTTATGGCACAGTTGCTTTGTCTTTAATACAGTCATTTTTTATTTCCTTATGGATAGAAAACCTTTCTAAAAACCAAGGATTAGAAGGCTTACAATTTGTGTTACATCCTGGTTGGGGATTCCGTCTGATAACCATGTTGACTTTGACTACCGGAACTATTTTCATTATGTGGCTAGGAGAACAAATCCAAGAACGCGGAATAGGCAATGGTATATCTTTGTTAATTACTGCGGGAATTATCTCAAGGATACCTGCAGCCTTGTACCAATTGAAAGTGTCACTTCTACCACAAGCTGGCGGTATGAAGCTTAGTCCAGTTACTTTACTTGCGATGTGTGCGATTCTTGCTTTTGTTATATTATCAGTAGTCACTGTCACACAGGGTTATCGTAAAATTCCTGTTCAATATGCTCGTAGAATAGTAGGAAGAAAAATCTATGGTGGACAATCTACCTACATACCATTAAAAGTAGATATGGCAGGAGTTATTGCGATTATCTTTGC
>JAOAET010000036.1 GCA_026416665.1 Candidatus Omnitrophota bacterium
AAATCGCCACGTTCATTACCATTTTTCTGATAAGTAATTTTAATTCCTTCTGTAAGCATTCGATGAAATGTTTCGTTATTTGCTGTTAAATCAGGTGAGCTTATTCGTTCTAATTGCTTAATTGCATCTTCTCTTGCTTCAATTGGGATTGCCGGGTTAATCCTATCAACAGCATTTTTAAGTTTATTAAGAAGAAGAACATCATCGTAAGCATTTCTTTCTTGACTATAACCATCAGGATTGATTGACTCAGCATCAATATAATCGTAACCTAAATTTTCAAGCAGCTCGATGGTGAAGAGTTCGATATCATTTTCTGAAAAGTATTTCATTTATGAGATTAGCAGTTTAAGACTTTGTTGAAAACAATTAAAACTTTTCGATGCATTATTATTAATATCCATATTGGATGAAATTAATCTTGCATTTTGGATTTTTTCTAACCCTTGTGAGTAGTAGCCATTTTTCTGTAAAATTCTCTCAAGTTCTTCCCAAGGATCCTTGATTGCGTCGGGATTTCTAAATTTAGATTTATTAAAAATCTTAGGTTTCAATTTGGGATAAGTCTTTATTAAAGCATTTTTGTCACCTAAAAACCAAGACTCCAGTTCTTCTATTGCTATTCTGTTCAATATTTGAAAATTGCTTGTTAATTCTCCAATTGTTGTTTTAATTTTTAGACCCGAGTTTTTAGCTATTCTATTTAATTCACTTTTTAATTTTTTGCAATCTTCTTTATCGAGATCTATAAGGACAACTAATTTAATTTGATTATCAATCCACTTAGAATATGCTTTTAATTTTTGTGGTAATTTTTTTAGAAGGTCTTTCTTTCCTTGATGAGGAATTATTTTGAAAGAAACATTATCGCCTAAAATTTTAGGAAGCAAGTTTTTAAGAGCAGCCTCTGCTGATAGTTCTTCAACTAAAATTTCTAGGTGTAAATTTTTTACCATATTATTTTTTATTTTTTTTCAAAGGACTTTTCATTCCACCAGCATTTGTCAATGGATCCCCGGCAATAAAGTGTCCCTCCATCCATAAGTATCCTAACAATGCACCTTCCTGTATAAATTTATCAATACCAGGCATTTCACTAGTTTTGAAGGCTTGAGTATATCCTTTATTATCCCTAAACAAGATTATGACTTCACTTGGTTGTAATCCATTAACAAAAAAGGGAGAGTGAGTAGTTACCATTAATTGAGTTTTAGATGAAGCCCTTCTGCATTCTTCTGCGAGTTCAGGTAATAGCCTCGGATGTAAATGATTTTCTGGCTCTTCAATACCAATAAGTTGAGGTGGCTGTGGATCGTAAAGAACAGTTAAATAAGCTAACATTTTTAAAGTACCATCTGAAGTAAATTTAGCCAAAATTGGTTCTTTGAATGGGGCATCTTTTATTTGAAGAAGTAATCTACCATCTGGCATTAGTTCGGCAATTACTTTTTCTAATCTTGGAATTCTGCTTGAAAGGATTTTTAATATTTCTTTTAATCTATCAGGGTGCTGTTCATTCAAATACTGAATAACATTTGGAAGGTTATTGCCTGTAGCACTCAATCTTTCTTGAGGTCCAGCTTCCGGTGTTACTCTTGTATTATCTGCTGTGAGGTAGGAAAGATACCAACTAGTTATGAATCTTCTTAACGCACTAACCCGGGGATGTTTTGAAAATTGTCCGAGAGTATTAACAGCTAAAATCTCTGTTGAGTCCAATGATTCATCAATTCTGTTATCATCTTTATCTGGCATTTCTCCTGTAATAACCTTGCCTTCACCTTTTTTAAAGTCTAAAAACTTAAATGGTTTACCTTTTTTTCCTCTTCTCCATTGCAACCATTCTTCTTCTATAAATGGACCTTTCTTGTCCTCATTTATAGATAAATGATACGTAATAACTGGTAAATTTTTAGCTTCTCTATACTTCAATTCGATTACAATAGGTCCCTCAACGCCTCTTGTTCTGAGTTCTTTAAATCTACCTCTTTTATCCCAAGCTTTTCTTAAACCTAACGAAAAACACTCAGAAAGAAATGCAAAGACATCAAATATTGTTGATTTACCACTACCATTTGGACCTAAAAACACTGTCAATGGTCGAAGATTTTTCAGGTGTAAATCTTTCAATGCCCTATAGTTTTTAACTCTTAATTCTTCTATTCTAGGAATGCTTTGCAAATTGTGGTTTTTCATCTTAATACTCTCAAATTTTATTACTAAAATAAGTAAAAATTTATGTTAACTTCACTTTCAAGCTATAACGTTTTTAGAGGCATATTAAACGATAAAGCGCACTCTCATTCCTCAAAGTCAGACACTCTCACTTCTTCAAAGTTCGACAATCTCACTGTGCCACTCATCAGCTTTGGCAATAATGTGTCACGTAGCTTTTCGAGTGTGCGGATTTGACCAAGGTTAAATACAATTTTTTCAAATAAAGGTATTAATTGTAAAGAATAATTTCTTATTTCTTCTTCTGTAAGTTTAGGAAATTCACAGTTTTCAATAGCTAAAGAACTTATATTTGGTTGAGCACTTCCCGTAGCAGTATTCTTAATATAGTCTTGTCCTAAGTCAGATTTTAATTGTAAATAAGCCAGATACTTTGACCCTAAATATTTTTCTTTAATTAGTCCAACTCTTTGATTAAGCCAAAGTGAATTTATTGTAGCAGGTATAAAACCAAGTTTACCAATTTCTGCACCAGTCATTGCAATTAAAATATCACCGCTAAATAATTTAAAACACTTATCAAGGTTTTCTGTAATTTTAATATCCACATAATCAGTATTATCTATATCTACTATACCATCATAGATATTTTTGATTTTTATAATTTGCTCAGTTCCACTTGCAATAAAATCTTTACTCTCAAAAGCAAACCCATTTTGTATGTAAACGAATTGCGAAATAGAACTGTCATATTTTTTTTCAACAAACCACTTTCTAAAAAGTGTTTCTGCCATTGATTCTAATGTTTTGTTTTGGCGGTGGAGTAAGTCTATTTTGTCATCAAGACTGCTAAGCACACTTGCAATTGCTTTTTGCTCGGGAAGAGGTGGGAGAAATATTTTAATACTTTCAAAATCACTTTTATTGACAATTGGTACAGCAGTTCCATCACCCCCATAAATTCTTAAAGTATCATAAATATTTACTAATTGATAGTAAAGAAAATCGTATGAAATAATATCCTCTTTAGGAATAATCGAATTTATTTGTTGATTAGTAACGACAGGGATTTTATTAATTACAACTTTCCCCATATCAGAACCTATACAAGTAACTAATATTGAATTTAGAGGTAGTAATTTTTTTGATAATCTTTTTGCACCAGACAAAGATAATTTTCTTTCGCTATCAAAGGCATATTTTTTATAATTCTTATAATCTGTTGGCGTAACAAATGGAATTTCACTTCCCCAATCCTCAGGATTATTCTTTGATGGTGTTTTACCAGTTACTACCTCACCTACCTCACCAAGTTTACATTCTTTCCAGTTGTTCATTTGTTAAGACCGTTTTGTTTTTTTAGTTAGTAATCTAAGGTTGTCTCGATATTCCCGACTGCGTCGGGAACTCGACAACCTTTCCACATCACAATCTGGGTGTTGAGTAGACCGATTTATCGGTCGTATCGAAACACCCGTTG
>JAOAET010000013.1 GCA_026416665.1 Candidatus Omnitrophota bacterium
TTTTCTATAATATTTAAATATTTTTTAGCATTATCTTTTAATTGATAGATCTTTTCTACAAGTAAAGATTCTTCATTTTTTATTTCACTTCCTATTAGTTGATCTATTAATCTTAATAAGTATTCTTTGTCATTTGTTAAATGGTACAATTCTTTTTGACCAATAATAATTGGTATACTGTCTTCAAAAATTTCAGAAGGCATTAGCTGATAATTCGTTACTGTAGGTTCTTTACCGATAATTCTCTCTATTGTATATTCTTTTATCTGATCACCCATCTTTCTACTTACAGATAAAGTAATTTTTCCTCCACTACCAACTACATTGGAGACAAAATCTTCACGAAAGGATTGCTCTGAATAGTAAGGATTTTTAAGACAATAGCGTATAGATTCTAAAATAGCCGATTTACCAACACCTCGTCCACCAATTAAGCAGTTTAATTCTTTATTAAAATTAATTTCTACACTTTTTAAGAATTTACTACCTTCTACTTTTATCCAGTTTAATCTGTCGTAGTCATACTGTGGTTTTTCATATATGCTTATACGCATTTGTGGATCTTGAAAGGCAGTACGAATGGCATTAATAGAGATATTGCTTAATTTATAATACGTAGCTCTTGTTTTGCCATTTCTTTGTTTATTTCCGATCTCATCTAACGTTTTAGGGTCTGTGTTTTCAATAATTGAAAAACCCTCAAAGAAATTATTATTAAGTTGATTAGTACTAATTAACCTGTCTTTATTTGAGTTATCCAAATACTCAATAGCATCGGCATATTTAAGTAATCCTGCTGCTTCTTTGGGTTGAAGTGACTTTAATATACCATTTTCATCATTCGGATGTGGAAATATGATTAAACAGTTAAATTTTGTTTTAATTTCTTGCAAAATGTCTTTTATATTCCTTTGTAGGTCAATATCTCTGTGGATTCTGTCATTTTTGATTAAGGGGGTTTGTGGGTTTTTATCTAATGATTTTATGTAATCATTAATGCCATTTAAATCCTCGTCAAATTCAAAAACTAATAAAATATGTAAACCCTTACCATAAGTTATAGATAATTCTACTCCGGGAAAAATTACGATATTTTCTTTTTCTGCAGCTTTTTGAAAATTTTGAAACCACGGGATTCTAATTTGTTGATAGTCGGTAATAGCTGCAAAGGAGATATTTTTTTGTTTCAAAGCATTAACATATTCCGTTATCAAAAGATTTTTGTCATTAACATCAAAAGAACCTGGTAAGATAAAACTCTTTACTAAAGGTGAATGTAAATGTAAATCACCTTTTAACCATATAGCACCATTTTTAGATGTATTATTTATCTTATTCATATTTACTCCCACCAAATTAATGGTTTAATAAGTTTATAATCTAAATCTTTTGTATTTACAACACTTTCATCGTCAAAAACTACTTTTCCATCTTTTATTTGTTTTATCCATTTACCTGTAAGGTTCGAAAGTGTTTCGGCTATGTCGATGTTTTTATAGAGTTTGCTTAAATCAACTTTCACTTTATTGTTTTTACAATCGATTTCAAGTGCCCTAAGCATTTTTTCGTCTTCCATAAATACATATTGTTCGTAAGGATTTTTGTCTTTGATTATAAACATGTCGTGATTTTCATAAATTGTATTTGCAAGTGCCTCTTCGTATTGTTCAAGTTCGTAGTATTTGAAAAATCCACCAGCTTTCTTTTCGTTATAGTTTTCTTTAACATCGTTTTCTTTGGAGATTCCAGATTTATCGTATGCCAAAACCTTTTTCATACGAGGTAAAACGACAGTATAAAAGTGTTCTCCCATTTCTACACCTATCCATTTGCGGCCAAGTTTGTGTGCTACGGCTGTAGTAGTGCCGGATCCAAGGAAGAAGTCGAGGATTAATGATTGATTTTCATAGATATTACCTTCAACAATTCTCTTTAAAAGAATTTCTGAATTTTCTGTAGGAAAGAAAGTATTATGTGTTTCATAACTTTTGATATCTGTCCAGTTTGTATCTAAGAGTAATTCTGGTTCTTTTAAGTATTCTGGCATTCCTTTAACTTCATTTCCTTGGGTATCAATATATTTTCTATTTGGATTAATTCTTATCCAACCTAATTTTTCATATTCAGTTATCTTTTCTTGCGAAAGTCCCCAATGTTGTCCTTTTGGTGGTAGCCAAGGTTTACCAAAAAATAACCTTACTTGTAGTTCATATGTTTTTCTTTGACCAGGCATATCTAATGAAATCCATTGTCTTTCCTCCTCCTTAATTTTTCTCTTACTTCCTTTAAAGATCATTTTATTTACACTTTTAGCATAAAAGAAGATTGAATCTACTCCGGTTAAGTACTGATTGGTTAATCCCTTAGGGACATATCCCCTTTTTACAAAAATCTCATTCCTAAAATTCTCTTTCCCAAACACATCATCCATTAAACATCTAACAATCCAATTGCCGTTGTAATCACAACGCACAAATATGCTTCCTTTTTCGTTAAGCCAATCTTTAGCTATCCGTAGGCGATTCTCAAGTAGAGTTGCCCAGTTTGCATCTTTGTAGTTTGTTCGATACATAAACTGGTCAGATGAATCCAAATTAAACGGCGGATCAATGTAAATCGTTTGCACTTTCTCCTTAAACTTCGGTAGTATCGTATTCAAAGCTTGATAATTCTCACTTTTTATAAGCCAGCCATCAAGGGAGTTATCTAAATTGTCAAAGAGAGACAAAATATCGAGTTCTAAATCCTTGAAATATTTCGTATCTATAGGCAAAAACTGGTATTTTTCGTTTAAGTGCTTTCCTGTTAAATCTATCTTAAAAACATCTTCTATTGTAAAATTTTCATCAACAATACCAAGCGTTTTCCATTCATTTATTTGTTCATTGATATTGGGATGGTTTAATATTCTCTCCACCAAATTCCCCTCTTTTAGAGGGGTTAGGGGTGTATTCCCCTCTTCCAGAGGGGTCAGGGGTGTTCTCCCCTCTTGTAACTGTATCAAAGGCGCTAACTCTTCCTTCAAAAATTCTAGTACGCCATTAATATTCTTTTTTATATCAGAATCAAGAATATGTATTACTTTCAAGCCCAAACTTTTTAAGTATTCATCTCTTTGTTTATCATATTCTACTTTTTCATTATGACTTGCTCCATCAATTTCAATAACAGTTCCAAT
>JAOAET010000016.1 GCA_026416665.1 Candidatus Omnitrophota bacterium
TTGGTTGCGGGGGACAGATTTGAACTGTCGACCTCCAGGTTATGAGCCTGACGAGCTTCCAGACTGCTCCACCCCGCGAATCTAATTTGTCTCTAAAGTTTAATAAAAGGAATATTAGTTTGAAAGTATCTTTTTTAATTATACACTAATAGTTTTCTTAGTCAATTAATAAAATTTTCAGAACTTATTCCTCGCCCACTATTTTAATAGGAACCTCATCCTTTCGAACCACCCCCATTTTTTCGCGTAAGAGTTTTTCCTGAAAGACGTGGTCCTCTTCAAGGCGTTGAAGTTCAGTTTTTAATAAGGTATTTTCTTGTTCTAGTTTTTTATTTTTCTCAAGAAGATCTCTATTTTTTTGTTTTAGAACAGCTATCTTTAAAAATCCTGGGATAAAGATAATAGCCAAAATAACTGATAACAACAAAATACGACTACTTAAAGTTATTTTCATTTTTTCCAAAGAGTGCCAGCGTAAACTGCTTTTTTACCCAGTTCTTCTTCAATTCTTAGTAGTTCATTATATTTACAAATTCTATCAGTGCGCGACAAAGAACCTGTTTTTATTTGTCCACATCTAGATGCTACTGCCAAATGTGCAATAGTTGTATCTTCAGTTTCACCTGAGCGATGGGAAATAATTGCATTGTAGTTATGTTTCTTAGCTAATGCAAAAGTTTCAAACGTTTCAGAGAGTGTTCCAATTTGGTTGACTTTCACTAGAATTGCATTGGCAATATTACGGTCAATTCCTTGTTTAAAAATCTTTGGATTGGTAACAAAGATATCATCACCAACTAATTGTACTTTTGTACCTAGTCGTTTGGTAAGTTTTTCCCAACCGTCCCAGTCAAATTCTGAGAGCCCATCTTCAATAGAAACAATAGGATACCTATCCAACCATTGTTCGTAAATAGCAATAAGCTCATCAGAGGTTTTTTGGGTGCCTTCAAAGGTGTAACGGCCTTGATTATAAAAAGAAGTAGATGCGGCATCTAAGGCAATAGAAATGTGTTTCCCTGGTTTATAACCCGCTTTTTCAATTGCTTGAATAATATAGGTAATGGCCTCTTCATTGGAGGAAAGATTTGGGGCAAAACCTCCTTCATCACCTACGGACGTAGTAAGTTTGTTCTGTTTTAAAATAGCTTTTAAAGTATGAAATGTTTCGGTAGCCATCCGAAGAGCCTCAGAAAAAGAAGGGGCCCCTATGGGCATAATCATAAATTCCTGAATGTCAAGGTTATTATCCGCATGCAGACCTCCATTTAATATATTCATCAACGGAATAGGTAAAAGATTGGCCTTTGTTCCTCCCAGGAAGCGATATAAAGGTTTCTTGGCACTGGCTGCGGCAGCTTTTGCTACAGCCATTGATACCCCTAAGATAGCGTTTGCACCAAGATTAGATTTATTCTCTGTGCCGTCTAGTTTAAGTAAAATTTTGTCAATTTTTTTGAAGTCTGCACGCATGCCTTTTATTTTAGAAGCAATAATTGTATTTACATTATTAACAGCTTTAAGAACACCTTTGCCTAAATATTTGGTTTTATCACCATCACGAAGTTCAAGGGCTTCTTTTTCACCTGTTGAAGCACCTGAAGGAACTGCAGCTCTTGCTAATATTCCGTTAGATAAAATAATATCGACTTCTACTGTGGGATTGCCTCGTGAATCTAAAATCTGTCTTGCTTTTACTGTTTTTATTGTTGTCATAGGTTGCCTCCTTGTTTTTATTCTTATGCTATTGCTATCAAATTAATTCCAAGGTTAGGTTTTATTTAAGAAATGGATTTTAACATAGAAAATTATCTTGGTCAAGAAAAGAAGAAGGATTTTCCTCCTAAATAACTTAGCTGTGGTAAAAGTTTTCTGTTTATTTCTTAATTACAAATTTAGACTATTAATCAATTTTCTGTTATAAATTAAAAGAAAAAACGCTAATCTCCCTTAATTAAATTGTTGACGAAACTCTATTCTTATGTTAATGTTAGTAAATACAAAAGGATTATGATATGGATTTTCAACAAATAAAAATTTATCTTCAGAGATCAAGGATTTATATTAAATTATATTGGATACGGATTATTGTTATCACGGTTTTAATTATTCTGGGGCTTTCACTTATTTTCCTTCTCTGGATAAGCATCCGCACTTGGAACCAAGCAGATTCTTATTTAAGGGAAGCCCAGCTTGCCCTTATTCCTTTACAGCTATACCTGCAAATAGTTATGGCACTTATCTTTGGTGTAACCTATACCTTTATGTGGTATTGGTTATTTATGAAAAGGGGTGCGCAAGCATTTACTCAGAATACCAAAAAGGCAATAAGAGGGGAAGAGATTAATATTAAATGGAGTGACGTTATTGGTATGGAGGAAGCAAAACAGGAGGCAATGGAAGTAGTTAATCTCATAAAGGACAGGGCAGCGGTTCAGAAAATTGGTGGTAAGATTCTCCGCGGACTTTTAATGATCGGGCCTCCTGGTTGCGGTAAGACCTATTTAGCTAAGGCTATTGCTACTGAATCAGGGGTTCCATTTATTTCTATGTCAGGTTCAGAGTTTGTAGAGATGTTTGTTGGTGTTGGAGCAAGTAGAGTTCGTTCTCTTTTTAATCGTGCACGCCTTTTAGCACAGTTGCACGGTGGATGTATTATTTTTATTGATGAAATTGATGCCGTAGGAGCCCAGCGGGCACTAGATACGGGTTTTGGTGGGCAACGAGAAGCCAACACTACTGTTAATCAGCTTTTAGTGGAAATGGACGGTTTAAAAGAAAAAGATTTAAATGTAGTAGTTATTGGTGCTACAAATGCTCCTGAAAGTTTTCTTGATCCAGCTCTTCTTCGACCAGGTAGATTTGACCGAAAAATTGTTGTAGATATGCCTAATTTGGAAGACCGGGAAAAACTTTTTGCATATTACTTAAACAAGGTTAAATATGATAAAGAAAGTATAAGAATAGAACATTTGGCGCGTCTTACTGTAGGAAATAGTCCAGCAGATATTGCTAATTTGGTTCATGAAGCAGCGCTTTTGGCAGTAAGGCATAAGAAGCCGCTAATTACAATGAAAGAGATTGACGAGGCAAGAGAAAGGATTGTTTTGGGTATTAAGCGTCGGGTAAGGCTGCGTGAAGAAGAAAAGTGGCAACTTGCTTATCATGAAGCAGGACATGCTATTGTTACTTATCTACTTGTGCCATCACAGGATGTTTTTAAAATAAGTATTATGCCAAGGGGGCATACTGGTGGTGCAACCTGGACACCAGAACGCGAAGAGATTTTTATTCATGACCAGCGCCATTATCTGGGGCAAATTAAAGCAAGTTTAGGTGCCTATGTGGCAGAAAGGCTTGTTTTTGGCTATACAACCGGGGGAGTTAATCACGATTTTACTGTTGCTTTATGGTATGCCCACCATATGGCTTGGAGCTGGGGAATGGGACCATCAGGTATTGTAGGTAATTATAGTGAATTAAAAGCAATAAAACAAGAATCAGTTTCTGAAGAAATGACAAGACGTCTTGACCAAGATGCTCAACAGATACTACAGAGTTGTCTTAAGGAAGTAGAAGAATTGTTACGTAAAGAGCGACCTATTTTAGACCGCCTGGCAAAAGAATTAGTTGCCAAACAAGAGCTTAATTATGATGAGATTGAAGCAATTTTTAAGGAGTTTGGCAAGACAAGGCCGGCTAATTTTTAGTTTTATTACGATATGTTTGTTTCTAAACAACTGTTCTTTCTCTGTTGCCCCCCTATATAATAAAAATAATTTAGCCAGCGTTGTTAAACAAAAAATTAAAGAAGAATTATCTCAAGAAGCAACCACTAAACTAGTGGGTTCTACATTCTGGGTTTATTTACCCCAAGAAGGACTCTTTGATTTTCCCAAAGACCCTCCGATAGTTTTTAAACGATTTTCACCCCTAGACGCAAAGGTTAAGTTTTCTTCTAATAAAAAGATTTTTGTTAGTTATAATATTAAATCTATGCCTGAAAAAAAAGAAAAACAGACAACAGTATTTAGCAAAAAAGCAATTCGTGCTATAGGAAATGTCTGGCAGATTATCCGTAAGGTCAGTTTCAGTATGGATAAAGAGTCTCGTAAGGCAGTACAGTTTTATTGTGTGGTTACCTCTGATATTTTAAACGGGGTAGATGTCATACAGATTGCTTATGCTCCGGATCTTGCTCGCTTATCTTTTGTTTTAATTCAAGTGCCTGAATTTCAACGCAGAATTATCACCGAACCTATATTTGCACCACAGGCAATAGGAGATACTAAGGGAGAGCATATTGAGATGAAGGATTTTACTTTTGAAGAGTTTATTACTTTACAAATTCGCAATCGTATTCTTAATCGTTTTCAAATTGAAAATAGCAAAACAGCTAGTTCCAAAAGAAAACCTATGAGTGATAGTGAGATTGCCCGTGAAGTAGTTCGTATTGTAAAGGAGACCTTAAAGATTTATAACTGGCGGAAATTTAGTAAGTTGGAAATCTACAATGGCCTTAATGGAGAAACACGGGTTTTTGAATATCCGGATATTTTTAATTAGATATTTTTACTTTTCTTCCCAAAATACTTAGTTTATTTTCCAAGAACAACTGGATCGCTTTAGGATAAAGTTTATGCTCAACAGCATGGATTTTGGCTTCAAGTGTTTCTAAAGTATCTGTTTCTTTAATTTTTATTGCTTCCTGTAAGATAATTGGGCCATGATCCATTTTGTCATCTACAAAGTGCACGGTAACCCCGGTAACTTTTACTCCGTAATTGAAGGCGTCTTCTATAGCGTAAGTTCCCTTAAAAGCTGGAAGAAGAGCAGGATGTATATTAAGGATTCTGCCCGGATACTGGTTTAATAGGACTTTACCAATTAAGCGCATAAAACCAGCTAAGACAATTAAATCAATAGAGTATTTCTTAAGCTCTTGGAGAATTCTTTTTTCAAAATCTTCTCGGGTAGGAAAATTTTCTCTCTTTATAAGGAAAACAGGGATGGCGTATCTTTTTGCTTTTCGTATAACTTTTGCTTGTGGTTGGTCGCAAACAAGTAACGCTATGTTGGCTTTCAACGTTCCTTTTTTTACTGCACGCACAATGGCAGCAAAATTACTTCCTCTTCCTGAAGCAAATACTGCTATGTTCATCATTGTATATTTTCTTGACTTTTGGAGTTATTTTGTTTAGTTTGTAAAATACATTTTGATGGGCAGATCTTAACACAGGCACCGCAGGAAGTACATTTCGTGTAATCAATAACTGCCAAATTATCTATAATATTAATTGCTGCTGTAGGACAACTTTTCTGGCAAAGTTTACAAGCAATGCAACCTGTTTGACATACAGCTCGAGTATCTTTTCCTGAATAATGGAGGCAGCAAGCCACCCAAACTGTTTTAGCCAGTGGTTTTAAACTAAAAAGTTTTCTGGGACAGGTTTCAACACATTTATTACAGGCTTTACATTTAATAATATCTACAACGGGTAAATTATCAGATGACATACTTAAGGCCCCGAAAGGGCAAACTTTAAGACAACTGCCCAATCCCAGGCAACCTACAGGACATTGTTTAAACCCTCCTAAAACAAGATGGGCAATAGAGCAATCATTAATACCGTGATAGACAAATTTGTCTTTTGCGTTTTTACCACCACAACAGTGCAATCGTGCAACCAGTTTATCGGTCTTTTTTAGACTTCTACCTAAGATTTTAGCAATAGCTTCTTTGGTATCGTCAGAAGCAACGCGGCAGTTATCAATAAGTGTTTCACCCGAGACTATTTTTTCTGCAAAACCGAAACAACCCGCAGCACCGCAGGCGCCACAGTTTGCGCCTGGCAATAAAGAGTGAATTTTTTCCAGGCGTTCATCAACTTTGACATGGAAAATACGTGCAAAGAAAGCAAGAGTTACTCCGAAAGTAATTCCTAATAAACTTAAAGATAAAATTGAAATGATAATCTCCATATAAAAGGTTTTCTTGTGCTTATATTCTGAATCCGCTAAATCCCAGAAAAGCCATACTGAGAATAGCGGCAATAATAAATCCTATTGCTGGACCTTGAAACGCTTTAGGGACATCTGCTAATTCAAGACGATGACGGATAGAAGACATAAGTACCATTGCCACTAGATAACCTAGTCCAACACATATCCCTTGAAATAACGAATATACAAAGCTTCCTGATATAGGCTTACCGTTTTGGAAGAACATCTCGGAATTAAGCACAGCCACTCCTAATACCGCGCAATTTACAGTAATAAGTGGCAGATATATTCCAAAAAACCGATAAAGCGCAGGGGCAAATTTACGGATAACCATTTCAACTAATTGTACAAAGGTAGCGATAACTAAGATGAAAGATATAGTACGCAGATACTCAATATGAAAAGGGGCCAGTAGAAAACGAAATATGCCCCAGGTAATTAAAGAAGACATGGTTATGACAAATAGGACAGCAAAGCTCATTGCTACAGCAGGTTTGATTTCTTTGGAAATAGCGATAAAAGAACACAATCCTAGGAAACGTGACAGAATGACATTGTTAACAAATACTGAAGATATAAAAATACGCAGTAAATATTCTATTTCCATTTTTATTTACCTCTTTTACGGTTTAAGAAAGCAAGCAACAAGCCAATTACCAATAATGCTCCTGGTGGAAGCGCAAAAACAATAGCAGGTTCAAATTCGCTGAAGATCTTTAATCCCAGAAAAGTTCCATTCCCGAGAATTTCTCTTATTGCAGAGATAACCAAAAGAGCCAAAGTAAAACCAATACCCATGCCAATGGCATCTAAAAATGAACTAAAAAGGTTGTTTTTAGAGGCAAAGGCTTCAGCTCTACCAAGAACCATACAATTAACCACAATAAGTGGAACATAAATACCCAAAGCTTGAGCTAACGTTGGAAGATAAGCCTTCATTGTTAACTCTACAATAGTAACAAAGGTAGCAATAATAACAATGTAACAGGGAATTCGAATACGCTCGGGGATAAAATTTCTAATAAGTGAGATTATCAAATTGGAACCTAGCAAGACAAACAGCGCCGCTATTCCCATACCTATGCCATTTATTACTGAAACGGAAACGGCTAAAAAAGGACACAGCCCTAATAACAAAACAAAAACAGGATTATTTTTAGCAATACCTTTAGTTAGTTCTTCCTTTGGTTTCATTCTTTTTTAATGTTAGTTCCATAAATACGTGTTTTTGTAAAGTTATCTATAACAGGGGTAACTGCATTCATAATAAGAATGGCATAGGAGACACCTTCAGGATAACCACCCCACAAGCGAATAACAGTTGTGATTATTCCACAACCAATACCAAAAATGATTTGTCCTTTTTTAGTCAAAGGTGAAGTTACATAATCAGTTGCCATAAAAAAGGCACCCAATATTAATCCCCCTGACAGAAGATGAAAAAGCCAATCGCCACTACCTATACCTGTAGGTCCAAATAAATAAGTCAATAGCCCTACTGTAGCAATAAAGCTTAGGGGAATATATAAAGAAATATACCCAAGAAAAAGCAAAACAATTGCACCCAATAATAAGGCAGCAATACATACTTCGCCAATACAGCCTCCCCGTAATCCCAAGAATAAATCCCAATAAGAAACAGAGGGTAGAGATTTTGAATGTTTCAAAATTGTTAAAGGGGTTGGAGAAGTCACTGCGTCATAAACAAAAGGCAAGGTGAAATTAGTCATGTAGTGAGGCCAAGAGGCCATTAAAAAGACCCTTCCCACCAAAGCAGGATTAAAAATATTTTGACCTAATCCCCCAAACACTTGTTTACCGATACCAATAGCTACTACCGAACCGATTACTGCTATCCACCAAGGAACAGTTGGGGGTAGATTAAAGGCAACAAGTAATCCGGTAAGAAAAGCACTTCCATCAAAAATGGTGATAGGTTTTTTAGATAAATATTGAATAATTGCTTCTGTGCAGATACTTGCAATTATTGAGTAAACTATAATTATAAAAGCTGCTTTCCCAAATAAAAAAATTGCCGCAGTTGTTGCGGGTAGAAGAGCAGCACTTACTGTCCACATAATACGACTGGTAGAAATTCTTGCTCGACAATATGGAGAAGTAATTACATAAAGATTATTTTTCATTGCTAAGTAATTTTAATATTTCTTCAGACTTTCTTTTTACTGATTCAATAACTGCACGTGAAGATACAGTAGCACCAGAGATTGCCTGAATGTCTTTAAGTTCAGAGACCTTTCTGTTAACAAATCTTTCAGTAAACCATGGTTTTGGTTTATTTTTAATTCTTTTTCCTTTTAAAAAATCTAAAATAGTGGTATCATCGCGAACCTCACAAATACGACTACCTAAACCGGGAGTTTCTTCTTGCTTAAGGATTTTAATAGCGGTGATACTGCCGTCAGTAGTCATACCCACAAGCGTTTCAATTTCACCAGCGTAGCCTCTTTCTCTAGTAACAAAAGCAACTCCAACTAATCTTTTATTTCGGTCTAACCCTTTATAATAGAGAAGCTGTTGATTAGAATACACGGGTTCAAAGGTATTCGCTTGGTTTAAGACTTCTTTTAGGCCTTGTTGTAAAGCTTTTTGGTTTTGAAGTGCAATGTTAGTTTTAGTAAAGACATAAACTGTACTTAGCACAGATGTAGCAATAAAACAAATACCTCCAAGGATTAAACCGAAACGAAAAGTTTCTTTCATTGTTTTTTACTTTTAGCTATTATCTTTGCTTTTGCCTTTCGCACCAAAGGGATAATATTTCGTTTCGCTGGACATACAAAACTACAAAGTCCACACTCAATACAGTCCATAACTGCACATCGCTGTGCTTCATCATAATTATCTTTTTCCACTGCCTGGGCAATAAGGCAAGGCATAAGTTGCATAGAACATTCTTTTATACAACAGCCACAACGGATACAAGCAGTTTCTGTAATAGTAGGAATATCTTTTTTACCAAATAATATAATTCCATTGGTTGCTTTAACAGTCGGGACATTGTCGGTGTATTGGGCAAATCCCATCATCGGTCCGCCCATAATAATTTGTGCAGGGTCTTCCACAAGTGGTAGACAGCAATCTATAAGTTCTCTAATGGGCGTACCAATTCTTGCTAAAAGGTTCTTAGGGTTTTGCACAATAGGACCGGTAACGGTAATCACACGTTCATAGAGAGGTTTTTCTAAATAGACAGCTTCATAAATAGCATAAACAGTTGAGACATTTTGAACGCTTACCCCCACATCAGGAGGAATTTTTCCACGAGGTACCTCTATACCCAGGATACTTTTAATAAGTTGTTTTTCACCACCTTGAGGATAGCGGGCTTCTAAAATACAAATTTTTAAATCAGTATTTTGGGTAGCATTTTTCACTACTTTAATTACTTCAGAGTTACTTTCTTCCATAGCAAGATAAACCCTTTTTGCTCCAACACATCTTCTAACCAACTCTATACCTAAAATAATTTCTTGAATTTTCTCTATGACCAATTGAGAGTCAGCAGTCAAATATGGTTCACACTCTGCTATATTTATAATCAGTGTATCAAGGGGTTTCAAAGGGGACAATTTAATATGTGTAGGGAAACAGGCGCCTCCCAAACCTACTACTCCAGCCTTAAATACCATTTCTCGTATCGCTGAAACAGTTAATTTTTTAACTTCTTGTTCTGGTTTTTTTGTAAACTCTTTTATTGGTGTGTCCTGACCATCATTTTCAATAACTACTGTTAAGGACTTACCAATAGTAGGGTGTGAATACTCTTCAATAGAGATAACTTTTCCGGATATAGGGGCATGTATAGGTGAGAAAACTTTACTATCTGATGTGGCAATAAGTTCTCCTCTTAGGACTTGCTTGCCAACATCTACAAGTATTTTGTCACAAGGTTTTCCCAAGTGTTGTGTAAGACTAACATATGCGATTTTCGGCAAGGAAGCTTTTTCAATTCTTTTGTTTCTGGTTCTCTCTTTATGCTCTAGAACAATAGCCATCTTTTTTTATTAAAGATAATTAATTGAATTGTGCCTATTAAGGTAGTAATTATTCCCGTTGTTATCAAAATATTCTGTGCCGTAATTCGTTCAGCAAGAATACTTGAGACAAACATACAGATAATAAACCCAAGGTGGATGATTATTTCTAAAGAACTAAAGGTCTTTCCTAACATATTCTTATCACTAACTACATGCACAATGGTGTTAGTAGCAATCATAATTGGCGAGACAATAACTCCTAATAAAACAGCTAAAATTCCTGCCCAAGCAAAGGAACGTGTAGAAGCAACGATTAAGGTAAAGACAACCAACATTATACCACTGGTTATTAACGAATAAAAGATAGTTTTATAAGGGCAGAGATTTTGTCCCATTCTACCATACATAAGGCTTCCACCAAAAAGGCCACTACCTAGAAACATAATCAGTAGTCCCAAATCTTTGGTGGCAGAACCTAAAGTTTTTTGAATAAAGACAATAATTACCGCGTATATACTTCCTACAGCTGACCATAAGAAGAAAATAATAATAGCAGTGATAAGAAGTTTCTGGTTATTCAAGAAATAAATTAATCCTTCTTTTATGTCTCTTAAGACAGATTTTTTTATCATAACCGAGTCCTTTAAAGCATGCACAATATCTGTGCTTAAGCAACTTAATTCTATATAAGAATTAGTTTTTGTTGTCAAAAGAAATATGCAGAAAGCAGAAAATAAGAAACTCAAGGCGTCAAGATAAAATCCTCCTTGCGGCCCTAATCTTTCAACTACAATTCCGCTTATTCCAAAGGCTACAACTGCTGCTATCATTCCTGTGGTATGCACTAAAGAATTGGCAATAACTAAGTGTTGTTGAGAGACTATTTCAGGGATGATTGCCATTTTTGCCGGCACAAAAAATCTTCCTACTGAGAAGATTAAAAAAATTGCTAGATAAATCCACCCCAGTCCTTGCTCAATGAAAATAGCAGCAATTAAAAATACAAAGAAAGCACGAATAAGATCAGCAAGGTACATTGTCCTTCTTCTATCCCAGCGGTCAACATAAACTCCTGCAATAGGACCAATGATAAAAACAGGAATAATAGTAAAAGAAATAGTTTTGGCCAGACTCAATGCTGAACCAGGTGTTCTGCTATAGACCAAAGCAATTAAAGCCATCTGGTTTAAACGATCACCCAGTTGCGAGACGATTTGTCCAAGCCAAAGAAGGAAAAAATTCCTGTTGCGGAGAATATCTGTGAACTGAGACATAAAATAATTTTACTTATTTTTTTATCTTAATTTTTTCTAAAACTCTTTCTTTAAAAAATTTCTATTTTAAAAACCTTTTAACTTATTGTGGTTTGATTGAAACAAGTTTGCTTTTTATTTTTTTTCATTATTTTCTTCAGAAATAAAGCTAATAATCAAAAACAAAAGCCGGCGAAGGGATTTGAACCCCCGGCCCGCGCTTTACGAAAGCGCTGCTCTACCAGCTGAGCTACGCCGGCGCAGGTTTTATTATAACAAGTTTTGTTATTTAGTCAATGTAACAGAATTAGAGGATAAAAATATCTCGATAATACAGATCGATAATACAGAAACTTCTTAAAAAAACTTGACTTAGAAAAATAACCCTAATATAATTGAGCGTAAAGGAAAAATTTTATTATCTAATTCTATACTAGAAAAAATGCATCCAATAGATTTTCAAGATGAGACTTTTTCGGAAAAAGAGCGTCGCAATATTGATATCCTTGAACTACTGAGAAAACGCGGACCTTTAAGCAAGCCTGAAATATCCAAAGAAATAGGAATCAATGTTGTTACCATCTCAAACTACATTGAAGACTTCATCAGACATAGTATTGTTTTTGAAAAAGAATTAGATGTCTCTGAAGGAGGAAGAAGACCTGTTTTATTAGATTTAAATCCCCAAGGTGGTTATATTATCGGTGTTGGGTTAAATCTAATGAATATGGTAGGCGTTTTAATTGACCTTAAGGGGAATATCCTTACCAAGACGCAAATCGCTAAACCTCCAACCTCTTCTGTCAAAGATGTTACCGAGTGTCTTTTACAGATTATTCGTGAGATTTTTCGTCGTTCCAAAGAATATGTCTCTAATATAAAAGGTATAGGCGTGGGTATTGCCGGACTTGTTTCCAAACAAAACGGTTCAATTCATTGGCCTCAGAAAGTAGACAGTTATTACACTTACGCCTCTGTGGATCTGCCTTTGAAGAATCTAATTGAACGGGAGTTTAACGTGCCTGCTTTGATAGAGAACGATGCTACTGCTGCTTGTTTTGGAGAATACTGGTTAGGGATGGAAAGAGGTATCAGAAATATGATATATCTTTTCTCTGGCGTAGGGTGCGGTCTTATATTAAATGGTCAGGTTTATCGTGGTGCGCAAGGTTATGCAGGTGAGGTTTCCATCTATAACTTTAAGCAGGACGACTTGTTTAATTGTCAGGCAGGTAAACCTTGTTTTCTTAAACGTTGGGAGATGGATTTGGGTATAGTAGAAGACGTAAAAGAAAGATTTGCCCAAGATAAACAAGCGGCCACACAATTTTGTAAGTTAACGGGCGCTACTATGGAAAATATTGATTTAAAGAGTATACTTATTGCTGCACGTACTGGTGAGCCAAATATTTGGGCTGCTTTGGATGCTGCCGCACAGCGATTGGGTATCCGCGCCGCAGCATTGGTAAATCTATTAAATCCTGATATGGTAGTTGTGGGAGGGGGATTGGAAGAGGCTGGAGAGCGTTTTTTACATCAGGTGAACCAAACTATTAAGGAATGGGCATTTCGTGAAGATACGGAAGAACTTAAAGTGGTTTATTCACAGTTGCGCGAAAATGCTGTAGCTTTAGGTGCAGCAAGTTTAGTAATGCAAAGATTGTTTGCACAATTGTGGTAGAATAGTAAGGGCACAGTAGTATAAAAACGGGGAGAATACATGCAGGATAAGACAAAATTTATTATTATAGGCCTCGGCGCAGTGCTGGTTGTGCTCTTGTTTCTTCTAGTTAATTGCTTCCAATATATTTCCAAGCTAAAACAGGATAATGAAGTTTTGGTAGAAGAGAAGAGTTCATTAAGTTCTCAGCTTGCCACAATAACTAAAGAACGCAAGGAACTAGAGGAAAAGTTAAAAAAGGCCAAAGAAGATTTACAAAAGATTGAGCAAGACAGAACAGCTCTTGAGACAAACATAAAAAACTTAAGTACTGAAAGAGATCAGCTTAAAAATGAGTTAGAAGAACTAAACAAGCGGCTTGCAAAAATAAGTCAGCAGAAAGAAGAAAAAGCTGAAAACAGTCAGCAAAAGGAATACGAAATAGGGGTCAGTTCTGCAGCTGATGCATACTGGGCAGGGGTTTTAAAAAGGAAGGCAGAGCTAGAGGTTAAATTAGAGACTGCCTTAAATGACCTACGCGCTTTAAAGCTGGCTAACGAGCAGTTAAAAAAAGAAAAAGAGCAGTTGGCAATGGATTTAAAATCTTTAGAGACAGATACCAAGGATAGTGCAAGAGAATATGTCTATGCCAAAAAACTCGCAGATACTTTAACTCAACAGTTGGCCCAGGAAAAAACTGACAAGTTTCAGCTCTTAGAAACTTTAAAGAGTCTTAAATCAGAAAACAAATACTTAAAACAGCAGTTAAAAGTAATATATGATAGAAAAGCAAAACTTGAAGAAAAATACGCTCAACTTCAAGATAAGAACGCACAGTTAGAGAGTAATATGGCAAAGATGGAGGCATTTGTGCGTGAAAAGGTTATACAGGCAGAGGCATTGCGTAGCGAGTTAGGCCTTGCTACCTCAGGAGTAAACCAGCCGTTGCCAGCTGCAATACCAACTAATTCTTCTGGAGAGGTAAAAAAAGATACTATTGAACTTGCTCCTATTGTAGTGCGACCTTTAGATAATTCACGTTCTAGTTCTTCAAGAACAGTAACCCCTATTTCTGCCCAGGTGATTGCAGTAAATCGCGAAAATAATTTTGTGATTATCAATAAAGGACTGAACACAGGTGTAAAAATTGGTGACCAATACCGTGTATTTAAGAATGATCAATCCGTAGGGCTGTTAGAAGTAATTCAGGTCAGAGAAAATATTGCTGCCTGTGATATAAAGAGTGAAGATTCACCTATTGCTGTTGGCGATAGTGTGCGTTAATAATAAAGAATAAAATCAGAAGGACTTCTTCTGTCCTAGATAGCATTCCATGCGTCGTAGAAAAGAACCCTCCCGTAATATCTCTATTGTAGATGTAGCGCGTCTGGCAAAGGTTTCAATCAGCACTGTCTCGCGAGTAATTAATAAAAGTGCTTCGGTAAAAGAACAAAGTCGCAAGCGTGTTTTAGAAGCAATTGAGCGACTTAAGTATAGACCATCGGTTTTAGCTCAACGGCTAGCCACAGGAAAAAGCAATGTAATTGCTTTGATTATCCCTCGTTATGAGGGCATCTTTTATTCTTTTTATGCTTTAGAGATTATTAGGGGAGTGGGGACTCTTACTGCTGCGCTTAAGCTGGATCTCTTGTTACACTTAACTGACGCCTATACTTCTTTTAATGCTAGCGGTGTAGGTGGAATTATTTTCGCTGATATTATTCAAAATCGTAAACAACTGGAAGAGGTGCTAGAATTGGGTATACCTTGTATAGTAATCAATAATTATGTCAAAGACCTAGAAGTTAGTTGTATTGCTATTGATAATCAGAAAGCCTCAGAGCAGGTAGTAGACTACTTAGTGGGTTTAGGCCATAGACGTATTGCGCACATTACCGGTGATCTTTTAACACAAGCTGCGCAAGATAGGCTAGAGGGTTACACAAACGGACTAAAGAAACATAATATACCTTTGAGAGAAGAATATATTTTAAAGACAGATTATTCTCGTGGCCAGGCACGTCAGGCAGCAGAGAAGATGTTGGAATTAAAAGAAAGACCAACAGCAGTCTTTGTTGCTTCTGACTCAATGGCTCTGGAAGTGATGGCGCTTGCGCAAGAGAGAAGGGTATTTGTGCCTAGGGATCTTTCAGTTGTTGGATTTGATGATAATCCTTCTGGGCTTTATGGTCCTGTAGCTTTAACTACGGTAAGACAGCCCTTAGTTAAGATGGCACAGGATGCGGTCAAAGAGTTAAATGTCATTATGAATATGGGCGTGAAGAATGTTCCCATAAGGAAGAAGTATTTTCCCTGTGAGTTAGTTATTAGGGATTCTTGCCAGCCACCGCAACAGTAAAAATCCTAACGCCATACAATCAGATAAAGCTACAATATGTAGTGTTTTTTATTATGATACTAGCTACAAGTTGTATTTTTTAGTTGACAGGTTTTATTGAGGTGCTATACTTTAAAGTGGGATAAGACAAAGGTTTTATTTCTTAAGTTTAAGGAGGCGAAACTATGGTGTTAAAGCTATCGGAGAATGCATTGCGTGTTTTAGAACGGCGTTATTTAAGAAGAGATCAGACAGGCAAAGTCGTGGAGACTCCAGAAGAGATGTTTCGTCGTGTAGCACGTGCAATTGCTGAGGCAGAGAAGAAGTACCGTAAGACTCAGCGAGAAATCAACCAACTTGAGGAGCAGTTTTATGAGATAATGACCGCATTAGAATTTATTCCTAATTCACCGTGTCTAATGAACGCAGGAAGAGAATTGGGTCAACTTTCTGCGTGTTTTACTTTACCCATCAATGATTCTATGGATTCTATCTTTGAGACGCTTAAGGCCACGGCGATGATTCATAAATCAGGTGGTGGGACCGGATTTTCTTTCTCCCGTTTAAGGCCTAAAAACTCAGTGGTAAAAACAACCGGAGGGATTGCCTCAGGCCCTGTATCGTTTATGAAGGTATATGACTCTGCTACTGAGGCAGTAAAACAAGGAGGAACTCGTCGTGGAGCAAATATGGGGATCCTGCGGGTTGACCATCCCGATATATTAGAATTTATTACTTGCAAGGATACAGATAAACACATATCCAATTTCAATATTTCTGTAGCCATTACTGATGAATTTATGCAGAAGTTAAAAAATAACGAAGAATACGATCTTATTGATCCCCATACAAAACAGGTAGTAAAGCGTTTGTCTGCTAGAGAGGTATTTGAACTTATTGTGAAACAAGCACACAAGAACGGAGAGCCAGGAGTTATTTTTATAGATAAAATAAACGCCGCCAATCCTACTCCGCATCTGGGACAGATAGAAAGCACCAATCCTTGTGGAGAGCAACCTTTATTACCTTACGAGTCCTGTGATTTAGGTTCAATTAATCTCGCACGAATGTGGAAAAAAGAAGGCTTGCGTTATGAAATTGATTGGGAAAGACTACGTCGAGTGACAGCCTTAGGAGTTCATTTCTTAGATAATATAATTGACGTCAATAAATTTCCTTTGCCTGAAATTGAGAAAGCAACTGTTGCTACAAGGAAAATCGGTCTAGGGGTAATGGGCTGGGCAAGTTTACTTATCCGTCTAGGTATACCATATGATAGTGAAGAAGCAGTAAATTTAGCCGAGAAAGTTATGTCTTTTATCCTCAATGAGGCAATAAAAAAATCAGAGGAATTGGCTTGTGAAAAAGGCGTTTTCCCTGCTTATAAAGGAAGTATTTGGGAGAAGCAAGGAATACGCCTACGCAATGCTACTCTTACTACCATTGCACCCACCGGAACAATTAGTATTATTGCCGGGCCTTGCTCATCGGGAATTGAGCCGTTATTTGCTATTGTTTATTATCGTAATGTAATGGACAATGACAAACTTGTGGAAATAGACCCGTTATTTGAAGAGGTAGCAAGAGAACGTGGTTTTTATAGCCGTCAACTTATGGAGAAAATAGCAGAGACAGGTTCCCTTTCAAAAATCGATGGCGTGCCAGATGATGTAAAACGAATTTTTGTTACTGCCCATGATATCAGTCCTATTTGGCATGTAAAGATGCAAGCAGCCTTTCAAAAGTATGTGCATAATGCTGTTTCCAAAACCATTAATTTTCCTCATGAAGCAACGGTGGATGATATTCGCACGGCCTATCTTATGGCGTATGAGTTAAATTGTAAAGGAATTACTGTTTACCGTGATCGTAGTCGGGAGGAGCAAGTTTTGAACCTTAATGTAAAACAGCAGTCGCAAGCAACAATTAAAGAATCAAAAACTGAACCTGGCAAGATTGCTCCCCGTCCCAGACCAGAAGTTGTTTTTGGTACCACTACTAAGGTCGCTACGGGTTGTGGGAACTTGTATGTGACAATAAATATAGATGAAGAAGGGAAACCCTTTGAGTTATTTACACAGATGGGTAAGGCCGGTGGATGTGCGGGGTCACAACTTGAGGCCGTTGGCAGGTTAGTGTCTTTAGCTTTTCGTGCAGGCGTAGAAGTCAAATCAATAATTGAACAGTTACGTAATATTCGTTGTCCTTCTCCGTCGTGGGAAAAAGGACAGCGTATATTTTCGTGTGCGGATGCTATTGCACGGGTGATTGAACGACGATTAGTTAACGGATCGAATCCATCCCAACCAGTTGTTTCTTTAGCCCAAACAGCAATGAAACACTCACACAATGATGATATTTTTGCAGAGAATGTTAAAGCAGGAGATATTATCGGTGTTTGTCCAGATTGTGGGGGTGCCCTACGGCATGAAGAGGGTTGTACTAAATGTCATGCCTGTGGATTTTCCAAGTGTTAAAAGAAAATAAAAAATATTTTTGTCCCTTGTTTTCTGCCTGTCTAGGCGGAAGCAAGGGACAAATTATATATAAAACTTCTAATCCTTGTAAAGAGATTATAGTTTTAACATAAAAAGTATGACAATGGAAAAATCTTATGATGTTATAGTTGTAGGAGCAGGGCATGCAGGTATTGAGGCATCCTTAGCTGCGAGTCGTATGGGTTGTTCTACGTTAATGTTTGTGCTAAAGAAAGATTCTATTGCTCAGTTAAGTTGCAATCCTGCTATTGGAGGAGTTGGTAAAGGGCAATTAGTAAAAGAGATAGACGCCCTTGGTGGTGAGATGGCTAAAGCAGCTGATGCCAGTGGCATACATTTTCGGTTGCTTAATGCCTCAAAAGGAGCGGCAGTGCATTCTTCTCGTGCACAGGTTGACCGCATGCTTTATAAAGATTATATGATAAAGATTCTCTCTAATCAGAGTAGTCTGACAATAAAAGAAGCAACGGTAAGTAGTCTTTTAGTTGAAGGCAATTCTGTAAGAGGGGTTTTCTTAGAAGATGGAGAAACAATTTATAGTAAGACAGTTATTTTGTGTCCAGGAACGTTCTTAAATGGTTTAATACACGTAGGGCTGAAACATTATTCTGGTGGTCGTATTGGTGAGCCTGCTTCCATATCTTTAGAGCAAAACCTTAAACAACTGGGGCTAAAACTTCTACGTTTTAAGACTGGCACCTGTGCGCGTCTTGATAGAAACAGCATTGATTTTAGCCAATTGACTGCTCAACCCAGCGATAATCCGCCACAGCCTTTTTCCTTTTCTACCAAAGAAATAACCAATAAATTGGTTTCTTGCTATATTACTTATACCAATGAAAACACGCACCAGATTATTCGCAATAATCTAGATAAATCGCCTCTGTATACAGGGATTATAAAAGCAACGGGTGTGCGTTATTGTCCATCAATAGAAGATAAGGTGGTAAAATTTAGCGATAAGGTTCGCCATCAAATATTTTTAGAACCAGAAGGGTTATCCACTGAAAGAATCTATCCAAACGGTCTATCTACTAGTCTGCCCGAAGAAGTGCAACTGCAGATGATTCATTCTGTTAAAGGTTTAGAACAGGCGCGGGTAATTGAATTTGGTTATGGGATTGAACACAGTGTAGTTGACCCAACTCAACTTTTTCCGACACTAGAAACAAAACTAATAAGAAATCTTTTCTTAGCAGGTCAAATTAATGGAACAACTGGTTATGAGGAAGCAGCGGCACAGGGACTGATTGCAGGAATCAATGCGGCCTTAAAGGTCCAGTCCAGAGCCCCTTTTATTTTAGACCGTGCGACCGCTTATATTGGTGTACTTATTGATGATTTAGTAACTAAAGGCACAAACGAGCCCTATCGCATGTTTACTTCGCGGGTCGAATATCGGCTTCTTTTACGTGAAAATAATGCTGATATACGCTTAAGAAAACTTGGTTATGAACTGGGATTAATTTCACAGCAACAATTAAAAGAAACGCAACAAAAAAAGCTTGTTTTAAAAGAGACCATCAATAAACTAAGACACACAATGATTAGTGCCTCTGAGGAACTGAATCAGAGACTTATTTCTTATGGCACATCGCCCATACGAAATAAAACATCCTTAGAGCAACTACTTAAGAGACCACAAATTGATTGGAGATTAATTAGCCAGTTACCGAATGTTCATTTAACTATCCCAGAAAATATTGCTAGAGAGTTAGAAATAGAGGTAAAATATGAAGGATTTGTAAAACGTCAACTAAAAGAAGTTGAGCGTTTTCGGAATATTGAAAAGATTCGTCTTAGTCCGGATTTAGATTACCGTAAGGTCTGCGGTTTATCAAAAGAGATACAGGAAAAACTTATGCAGGTAAAACCATTGACTCTAGGTCAGGCCTCGCGCATTTCTGGGGTAACACCAGCAGCCATATCTATTCTAATGATATACCTGCGCAAGTTAGAACCACAAAAAAATACAGAATAGGCCAACACTGACAGAAAAAGCTTATGGTGGTCTCTCATAAGATGTTACAAAAAGCAAAAAATTATACCAAGCTAGTGAAAAGTTATTGTAAAACACAAGGGTGTTCACTGGTAGGTATAGCGGATATCTCAAATATAAAAGAAGAATTTTCTGTCTCCCAATCAGTGATGGAAAAAATGTCTTATGCTATATGTTTTGGGTTACAGCTTTCCAAGGCAATTTTAGCAGAGTTAGTTAACCAGCCAACACGTCTTTATTTTCATCACTACCGGACAGTGAATACTGCACTTGATCAGATAGCCTTAAAGATTAGTAATTTTATACAACAAAAGGGATTTCTGGCTCTACCCATTCCTGCCTCGCAAATACTTGACTGGCAAAGGCAGACTGCACATCTTTCGCATAAGAAGATTGCTCTTCTAGCAGGTATTGGTTGGTTAGGAAGAAATAACCTGTTAGTTACCGAAGAATTTGGCAGTCAAATTCGCTTAGCTACGGTTTTGACAGATATGCCACTTCTAGCTGATAAGCCAATTGTAAGAGATTGTGCTCTATGTAGAGCCTGTATTAGTGTATGTCCTGCGCAGGCAATTAAAGAGTCACCACAGGATTTTGAGTATTTGAAATGTTTTGAGAAACTAAAAGAATTTCAGAGACAGCATCTGGTGGATCAGTATGTATGTGGAGTTTGCGTTAATGTCTGCGGTCCAAAAGTAAAGAAGTCAAGAAAATCACAGAATAATAAGAAAGGGGTTGTAAGTGCAAAAGAAGATTCTAATTGTTGAAGATGAAAAAGATATTGTAAAGATGCTTGAGTATAACCTTAAGAAGGAAGGTTTTCGCACCACCATTGCTTGGGATGGACAAGAGGCATTGACTAAGGCAGAAAGAGAAAAACCAGATTTGATTCTTTTGGACCTGATGCTTCCAGAAAAAGATGGTTTTGAGGTTTGTAGTAGTCTGAAAAAAAATTCTTATACTGCCACAATACCGATTATTATGCTAACGGCCAAATCACAAGAAGCAGATAAAATAGTAGGGCTGGAGTTAGGTGCAGATGATTATATCACCAAACCTTTTAGTGTCAGAGAGTTAATTGCGCGTATTAAAGCGGTTTTAAGGCGCAGGACTGAGAAAGAAAAGGAGTCGGAGGTTATTCAAAAAGGGATATTAACTGTTGACTGTGGAAAGATTCAAGTAGAGGTGAATCAAAAACCAGTGGAACTTACTGCAAAGGAGTTTGAACTTCTTAAGACACTAATTAAAGCAAAAGGTAGGGTTTTGTCTCGCGATTACCTCTTAGACACTATTTGGGGTTATGACCGCGCCTCTGAAATAGAGACACGCACAGTAGATGTACATATCCGTAGTTTACGTAAGAAACTAAAATCTGCAGCTAAATATATTGTGACAGTTAAACAATATGGTTATCGATTTGAGGAGCCAAGTGAGAAAAGTTAATTTCCGAATAAAATTATTTTTCGCATTTTTTGTTCTGGTAGCACTGCCATTCTCTTTATTTGCTTACCTGCTAGATAGGCGTTTAGAACAGAATAATTTGACCTATCAGAAGAATGTTCTGCTCAGACAAGCAGTCTTATTAAGTAATGAGTTAGAGGAAAAATTTATAGACTTATCCAAGCAAGCATCATTACAAAAGACAATTTACCATCTGGCAAATTATACTAAAACGCGCATTACCATTATTGACCATCAGGGTGAAGTTCTCGCTGACTCAGAACGAAAAATAGAAGAAATTTCGCAGATGGATAACCACTCAAACCGTCCTGAAGTAAAACAGGCACTATTGGGTGAAACTGCATCTCAGATACGTTACTCTACCACTCTTAAAATCAATATGTTGTATGTGGCTGTTCCAATTAAGACGTCTGAAGGCATTAAGGGAGTGGTGCGTTTAGCAGTTCCGCTTGCGCAAGTAACAGAGGTGTGGGCTACAACAAGAAACGTTATTGTCTCAGTTTTTTTTCTTGCGGTGGTGGTTGCGTTTTTAGTTGGGGTTATTTTATACCGTAATATAACAAGACCCTTAAACCGCATTATTTATGGATGCAGTAAATTTGGGCAAGGAGATTTTTCCTATCGTGTAAATATTAACAGTAATGACGAATTTGGCACTTTAGCAGTTACCTTAAACCGTATGGCTGCTAGAATTGAATCAACTATAAAACATTTAGAATTCCAGAATCAGCAACTTCGTTCGGTGTTTGAAAGTATGGCAGAGGGTATAATTGTGGTTGACTCTAAGACAAAGATATTAACCGTAAACTCTGCCATTGAGAGAATATTTCAGATAGAACGCACAGAGATAGAAGGAAAGATTTTACTTGAGGCGTTACGCAATAAGGAAATAGATGATATCGCAACCGAAGTTTTAACTACAAGGAAAACAGTTACAAAAGAAGTTGCGATAGTTATCCCTGTCCAGAGAATTTTTCGTATTAACGCTTCTGTTATTTTAGAGGAAGATAAAGAAGTAGCAGGCTGTGTATTGGTCATTCATGATATAACTCATATTCGACGTTTAGAGACAGTGCGTTCAGATTTTATTGCTAATGTCTCGCACGAATTAAAAACACCCCTTACCTCTATTAAAGGATTTGTGGAAACATTGCGAGAGGGAGCACTAGAAGATAAAGAGAATGCAATGCACTTTTTGGAGATTATTCAGGAGCATACCGACAGACTTAACTTTTTAATCAATGATTTATTAGAGTTGTCATATTTAGAATCAAAAGAAGTAACTATTAATAAGGAGGAGATCCTTCTGAAAGAAGTAGTGGACAAAGTCCTAGATAGTTTTAAGGCTCACACCCAGAAAAAAAATATTAAGTTGGTCAATGATATTTCTTCTGTTCAAAAAGTTATGGCAGACCGTTTTAAACTTGAACAAGTTTTTACTAATTTGGTAGACAATGCCATAAAGTTTAATCACAGTGATGGTAAGGTGCGTATTTATGCGCAAAATGTTTCTGAAGGGACAAAGATTTATGTAGAAGACACTGGTTGTGGTATACCTGCTAAAGACCTGCCACGTATCTTTGAGCGTTTCTATAGAGTAGATAAAGCGCGTTCCCGCAAACTAGGTGGTACTGGTCTGGGGCTTTCTATAGTCAAACACATCGTAGAATTACATGGTGGTTCGGTTGGTGTAGAAAGTACAGAAGGAATTGGTTCGGTATTTTGGTTTATTCTTCCTTAAAATAAAAAGTTGGTACTGGTGGTTAATTAATTCTTGCCAGATATGAGCCTATTTGGTTGACCATTCTTTTAACAAATTTCCCACCTTATTTTGAATAAAAATATTTAACACAGATTTTACTTTCTCTTTATTTATCCTTAACTGACCTTTTGTAAACTTTGTTTGCGCCTAACCAAGGAGGGCGAATGAAAAAAATAATCTTTAATCTGGTATACCTTGTTATATCTTATCTGCGCAATATTATTGATGAAGAGGTTGAGCGGATGAAGATGTTTTACAACCAGTGGGCATAAGAAAGAAGAGATTGTTATGTTAAAACAAAATTCAAAGTTGGTTGCTGTCGTAGAAGACGACCGCCATATTAATGAGCTAATTTGTTATAACCTAGCCAAAGAAAATTTTTTGCCTACCTCTATATTTGATGGCAAAGAGGCAGAAAAAATTTTATCTGAAGAGCACTACGATATTGTTATTCTTGATTTAATGTTACCAGGTCTTGATGGTTTTTCAATATGCAGAAATCTGAAATCACGACCAGACAGCCACAAGACATTTGTAGTTATTCTTTCAGCCCGTTCTTCTGAACAAGACAAAATGTTAGCACAGCTTTTAGGGGCAGATGGTTACTTAACCAAGCCCTTTAGTATAAATAGTCTTATGAATCTTATCAAAGAATTTAGCAATATGTTGGATAAGAAAGTAACGGTGGTATGCAAAAAATAACAATTTTAAGGACTAAGAGAGGAGGTGAATTTAAGTTAGTCCGATTACTTATACACGGGCAAGAAGAAATTAATAAGATTTTTACTTGCCTTAGGGATAGAAGATAAACCAGAGTAATTTAGTCAAAAAGAAGGAGGAAGCAAAATGCAACATAGTAAAAGTAAAGTAATTGCGTTAGTGTTAACAGTAAGTTTGTTTTTTTGTTGCTGGGCTGTTCAGGCAGCAGAGATTGATTTGTTGGTTGAGAAATTGGTAGAAAAAGGTATTTTAAGTGAAGGTGAGGCACAGCAACTTTTGACCGAAACCAGAGAAGAGGCGCGTCGAGAGATTGCTCAAGGCAAAAACGAGGTTTTGCCTAAGTGGTTGCAGACTACTAAGTTTTCTGGAGACCTGCGTATCCGCTATCAGGGTGAGACCAAAAGTGGCGACAAACACCGTGACCGCGGTAGATTTAGATTGCGTTATGGTTTTGATTGCCGACCCAATGAACAGATGAAGGTTGGGTTTAAGATGGCAACAGGCGAAAATAAAACTAATGGGCCTGAACAGACTTCTACCAACCAAACCTTTACCAATTCCTTCCAAAATAAAGATATCTGGATTGACCGTGCGTTTATTGAATATACACCATTCTCACTTACCGATTTGTTCTTGCTTAAAGATATGACCCTTATTGGTGGTAAGTTTGCTAATCCCTTTTTTACCACAGACATGGTCTGGGACAGTGATATCAATCCAGAAGGAGGTGTAATAAAGTTTACTCCCAGTATCGGCGGCGTAGAAACCTTCCTTGTTCTTGGTTTTATGCCGTTAGGCGAAGATAAAGATGATTCTAATGACCCCAAACTCTATGCTGGACAAATTGGATTTTCACCCAAAATTATGGGCCGTTCTTCCAAGTTTGCGGTTGCTTTGTATAGTTACGATGATATTAAAGGAATGGCTTGGAATACCTACAGCAAGAACTATACTCCGACAATTAACAACACCCTTGACGGTAGCAACCTTAAATACGACTACAACATTGTTGAATTTAACGCCGAATACTCACCAATTGACTTGGCTGTTTTTAGTTATAGCCTTCCTGTTGTGTTACAGTACAGCTATGTTTCAAACGAAGCCAAACATGTCAGTGAGAAGCATACCGCATGGCTTGCCGGTTTTAAACTTGGCAAG
>JAOAET010000019.1 GCA_026416665.1 Candidatus Omnitrophota bacterium
GTGGCTTCGGCAAGCTCAGCCACCGAAGTGAAAATAAACAACGAGCGATTAGCGCCGCTGAATTGGATTTTTCTTGTTCCCTTGTCTATCCTTACCAAAGCAATATCCATTCCGTCTCTTATGTTCTCTTCACTCGTCAGTTTTTCTATTACTAATTCTCTGACACGGTTGAGAATAGCATTGGTTTCGGTCAGCTTTTCTTCCAATACGGCTTTTGTCAAAGCATTGGAGCATACCACACTTACCATCGCACCAGGCACACCGTGTCCTGTACAATCCGCTGCGGCTACATACACAGCATTGTTTATATGTTCTATCCAGTAAAAATCCCCAGCTACAATGTCCTTGGGTAAATACAATACAAAACTATCAGGTAAATGTTCTTTCCATTTATTCATAGAAGGTAAAATGGCGTTTTGTATTCGTTTGGCATAAATAATACTATCCGTTATCTCTTTGTTTTTTTCTTCCACCAATTGTTTTTGTTCTTCTACCATTTGTTTCTGCTCCTCTATAATCCTCTTCTGCTTCCGTGTAACCTGTAATCGATTGAATAACAAAACCGAAAAACCTACCACCAGTATGAGCCCGCTTCCTATAGACCACATTATTACTCTTTGTCTTTCTTTTTCTTTTTGCTGAACAGCCATTTGCTTTTGATACTCTGCTTCTTTGACAGCCATTTCTTTTTCATGTTGATATTGCATTTCTTTCTGCACAAGGGCTTTTTGATTTTCTTCGCTCATAACGCTGTCACGGTATTTGATATATTCTTTATAATACTTTAACGATTCTTTATAATGACCCTTTTGCCGAAATAGTTCTGATAAATCTTCATAGTTGAACCTTAAGTAGTATATTGTTCTCAGTTCCTTATTAAGTTTTTCGGCATTTTTGAGATAAGTTTCGGACAAGTTATATTTTTTTTGTTGAAGAAATATAAACCCTATATTACCTAGATTGATCGCCTGACTTTTTTTGTCTCCTATCTCTTCGGATATCTCTAATGCCTTAAAATAGTATTTCAATGCTCGAGCATAATCCTTTTTATCTGAATAAATAATTCCAATGTTCCCCAAGTTATTCGCTTGTCCTTGTTTGTTACCAATTTCTTCATTTAGCTTTAGTGCTCTAAAATAATATTCCAGTCCTCGTGTATAATCCCCTTGATCGTGATATACAATCCCTATATTAACCAGGTTAGCGGCCTGGTTTTTTTTGTTGCCAAGCTCTTCATTTAATCTCAACGATTGGAGATAATATTTTAATGCTAAAGAGTACTCGCTTAAATTTGAGTACACTAAACCTATATTACTTAAATTCACTGCTTCACCTTGCTTGTTGCCAACTTTTTCATTAATTCTCAAAGATTTAAAATAATATTCTAATGCACGGGGGTAATCGCCTTGAGCGTGGTATACAGATCCCATGTTACCCATTATTGTTGCATATAATTTTTGAAATTTTGGTATAAAACGATTATCTAAAGGATTTTTATGCATTTCTATTGTTTTTAAAGCACTTTCATAACATTTCATAGATTGAGTATAGTCACTTTTTACATAATAATCGCGTCCTTTTTGAAGAATGGTCTCACTTCTTTTTAAACCTCCATCAAATCCAGAAATTTTTTTTGCTATTTTTTCTGCTTCTGTGTGAAAATAAATTGAAGTGTCTGGATTAATACTTTGAAATTCGTTTCCCAATTCCAAATAAACATTATATCGGGCAGTGTCGTGTTTTGCGACTTTTAAAAGATTTAATAAAGAATCAACTTTTTTCAAATTTTGTGAATATACCAAAACATTCGTCAAAATAACAATAAATATAAACAATCGAAATCTCATCTTATGGTTTGAAACAAATATACAAAACTATACTCTTCCTACAGCATCTCACTTATACCCTTATCCCCACCACCGTTACATCATCTACCTGAAAATGTTCACCTTTCCATTGTGCAAAATACTCCTCTAACTTTTGTTTTTGTACCTCCATAGAATAAACACTTACTTCTTTCAGTATCTCTACAAATTTCTTGCTTCCTATTTTCTTTCCTTTTTCTCCTCCAAACTGGTCAGCATAGCCATCGGTGGTTAAATACAAAATACTTTCTGGTATTACTTCTATTTTTTTCTGGCTAAAGGGCACAGCGTCTTCATACCTACCTATTGGTTGCTTATCTCCTTTTAGTTCAATGAACCCGGTGGCTCCTGCAAGCTCAGCCACCGAAGTGAAAATATACAACGAACGATTCGCTCCACTGAATTGTATCTTCCTCGTTCCTTTTTCTATCCTTACAAAAGCAATATCCATACCGTCTCTTATGTTCTCTTCGCTCGTCAATTTTTCTATTACCAATTCTCTTGTACGATTTAATATTTCACTAGTTTCCGTCAATCTCTCCTCCAACACGGCTTTGGTCAAAGCATTGGAACATACCACACTCACCATTGCACCAGGCACACCATGCCCCGTACAATCGGCTGCCGCTACATAAATATAATTATTTACAACCTCCATCCAGTAAAAATCTCCTGCCACAATGTCCTTGGGTAAATACAATACAAAACTATCAGGTAAATGTTCTTTCCATTTGTTCATAGAAGGTAAAATGGCGGTTTGTATTCGTTTGGCATAAATAATACTATCCGTTATCTCTTTGTTTTTTTCTTCCACCAATTGTTTTTGTTCTTCCACTATTTGTTTCTGCTCCTCTATAATCCTCTTCTGCTTCCGTGTAACCTGTAATCGATTGAATAACAAAACCGAAAACCCTGCCACCAACACCAATCCACCTCCTATCGACCACATTACTATTCGTTGTCTTTCTCTCTCCTTCTGCTGAATGGCCAATTGCTTCTGATGTTCCGCCTCCTTAAGTGCCATCTCCTTCTCATGTTTATACTGCATCTCCTTCTGAATCAGTGCCTTTTGATTCTCTTCTCTGAATAAGCTATCACGGTACTTGATGTGTTCTTTGTAATAGTAGAGGGCTTCGTTGTATTTGTTAGTTTTTTCATATAACTCTGATAGTTTTTCATAGTTATATTCTAAGTAATTAATTTCACCCAATTCTTTATTCATTTTTTCAGATTTTTTTAGATATTTTTCTGCTTTTTGATATTCTTTTTTATAGAGATATGATGCTCCAATGTTATTAATAACTAAAGCTTGACCACTTATATGATTAATTTCTTCATATACTTTTAATGACCTATAATAATAATTTAAGGCATTTTCATAATCTTCAAGCATATAGTATAAATTAGCAATATTACATAGTATACTAGCATGATTTTGTTTATTGTTAATTTTTTCAGTCAACTTTAATGCCGTAAAATAATAATTAAGTGCTGTTGAAAAATTATTTTTATCAGAATATACATTCCCAATATTACCAAGTATTATAGACATCCTTAAAGTGTCACCAGTTTTTTTTGACATTCTTAATGCACTAAAGTAATATTCCAGTGCTTTGACATGATCATTTTGTTCCATATACATTACTCCAATATTATTAAGATTATTAACGCATCCATTGTAATTTTTAATTTCTTCATTTATTCTTAAAGCTTTAAAATAATAATCTACAGATTTTGCATAGTTACTTTGAGTATGATAAACATTTCCAATTTCATTAAAGATTTTAGCTAATAAAATTTTTGATTTTATGTAATTAGATGATGATAGATATTTTTTATACATTATTAAACTGTTATTGTAATAATTTATTGCTTTTACATATTGATTTTTTACATAATAATCTTTTCCTTTTTCTATAATTGCATGGATTTTTAGTATATACCCATCTATATTCGTAATTTTTTCAGATATTTTTTCGGCTTGAGTATGAAAATAAATGGCCGTGTCGGGGTTGCTGTCTTGAAATTCGTTTCCCAATTCCAAATAAGCATTATATCGGGTGGTGTCGTGTTTTGCGACTTTTAAAAGATTTAATAAAGAATCAACTTTTTTCAAATTTTGTGAATATACCCAAACATTCGTCAAAATAACAATAAATATAAATGATGGAAATTTCACTTTATATTTTGAAACAAATATACAAAATTATTCTCTGCACATATTATCACAACTTTATCCCCACCACCGTTATATCATCCACCTGAAAATGTTCACCTCTCCATTGTGCAAAATAATTGGCTAACTTCTCTTTTTGTTCCTCTATAGAATACACACTAATTTCTTTCAGTAACTCTATAACCCTCTTTGTCCCTATCTTCTTCCCCTTTTCTCCTCCAAACTGGTCAGCATACCCATCTGTGCTTAAGTACAAGGTGCTGTTG
>JAOAET010000020.1 GCA_026416665.1 Candidatus Omnitrophota bacterium
GTAAAGGTCGGCTTTAAAAATAAACTACAAAAAACTACTATCAAACAACATCCCAGAACAAATAATTCAGTTTTATACCCACTAATCTTTAACATCAGAAACCTCCTCTACATAAAAAATAGATTCTTTAAACTGGCGTAATTTTCGTAAATCTTCTTTATCATAAATACGCCAACCGCGCCAGTCACGTTTGGGCTTGCTGACCTTACCTGCTTTTTCCCAACGAATAATTGTTTTTGGTGTAACTTTTAAACGCTGAGCCACCTCAGTAATGGTCATTTTACCATTTACCACTTTTTCCTTCCTTTCTTTAAAACATTTATTTGTTAAGCAATTTTAAGATTATCTGACAAAAATAGAAATTTTTTGTCCTAGAATGTCCTAGAATGTCCTAGTTTGTCCGTATAAACTACTGACATTATATATTAGAGCAAGTTCTGTGCCAAGATAAAAAATTTAAAGATTTTTTTTAAAATTTTAACTTTATTTATTGCAATAGGTTATGAAAATATTTATTAATTTTTTTCTTCTGTTTTTTACGATTTAATTTAGATGTTGTTAACTTTAAACATTTTTGAAAATGCTTTCAGCATACAACAACATAAACTTTTAAAATAACCCATTGTATAACAAATAGTTAAGATGATGTATTTTTTATGAAACATCAAAAATTAAAAACAACAACTAAAATTTAAAGTTTAAGATATTTTTTAAATATTGGGGGGGGTGAAGTTAGTTTAAAATTTTTAATATTTTTGTTACCTTTAATGTAGGACTTTAATTAAATGAAATTAAAGAAAGGAAGCTATTTCTAAAAGTTATTTAAATAACGAACACTAAAGCTTGATTACCGAATCACCACGACGAACGCGCGCATTAACCTGTAAACCTATTTCATCGCCTTTTTTAGCAGTGGTTATCGGAACGTGGTTTATTTGCATAGAGGTAACTACTTGGGTAAAATCTGTAGTATGACCTTTAATATGGATAGTATCACCAATGGAAAGTGTATCTCTTAAAGTAATAACTGCCGCACTTACCTTAGGAAAATAGTGAGTGATTTCTCCTAAGAAACCCGGTTCTGTTGATTTTAAGGTTGAAGTTTTTCTTGAGGTAACTGTGTTTTTCTGAATAAGTTTTGAAGAAGAAACTTTCTTTTTAACTGTTTTTTTTGCATTTGCGTTTTTGGGAGATTTTTTAAGCTGAATGATTTTTTTATTGACTTTACTCTTTTTCATCTTCTTTGTCTTAGTTATTTTGTTGGTAACTTTTTTTCTCCTTTCCACAGTTTACCTCCTTAAAATATCTCTACTCTTTTATCTCAAGTAAAGAATCCATTTGTCCATAGGGATTTATTGCTTTATTTGCATTTGAAGGGTCTTCTAACCACTCTCCGTCTTTCACAAAACGATAGCGGTATCTACCAGGCACCAGTGAAAGTGTTGTCTTCCAAATCCCATTTTCCTTCTTCATTAAACTTTCCTCATCAACACGCCAGTTATTAAAATCACCTGCTACATATACCTTCTGTGCCTCGGGAGCAAATAGACTTAATGATACCTCTACTACCTTAAACTTAGGTAACTGCTCTTTAAGAATCTGCTCCATTTTCTCTTTGAGCTCTTCTTGCTTAGTTGTCTTACGCCAGGGTTTGGCTGCAATAGGACCAATTTCTCCTTTCTCAAGGGTAAGAATTTCACGACAGAGACTAAAATAGTCCTTTGCCCCACGACAATATTTATCGTAGGCAAATATATGGGTTCCGTTATTCTGCGCCTCTTTTAGTTTAACATTGACATGGATAATTGTAGAAAATATCTTATGACGAAAAGTTGATTTAATTTTTTCAAGCATCGTAAAAGAATGTCTAAGACGTGAATCAAAGTTTACTACTAAAATTTTAAAATTCACTACGTGATTTAAACGGTCGCGGATAAGATTTATAATATCAATGAGTTGACCTAATCCTTCTAGAGCAAATCTACTTGCCTCTACTGGCACAATAATCTCATCGGTTGCACGAATCGCATTAACTGTAAGAAGACCTAAATTCGGTGGACAATCAATGATTATATAGTCATACTCTGGTTTAATATTGGTAAGTGTTTCCCACAGACGCGATTCTCTTCCAATTTCACCGGCTAATTCCTGTTCAAGTGCGCTTAAGACAATACTTGAAGGAGCAATAAAAAAATTATCATCTACTTTTTTAATAATGTCTTCTAACTTGCTCTGGCGGTGGGTAAGTTTTGAAAGAACATTATACATACTTAATTCAGAATTAACATTTAATCCAAGGGTTGCGTGCGCTTGAGGGTCAAGGTCAATCATTAAGACCTTTTTCCCATTTGCCGCAAAGGCTGCAGAGAGATTTATTGCTGTGGTAGTTTTACCACAGCCGCCTTTTTGATTAGCCACTGCAATTATTTTCATAACTGCCTCCTTCTGTTTTTAAATTAGCGCACAAACCGAACGTTATCAATTAAGACAACGCCGTCTTTACCTTGGGCATTCCATTCTTCTACTACAAAATTAAGTTGTTTGATTCCAGACCAGTCCGTAACAGTCTTAAAATCAGTCAGTTTTAAACTAACCTTCTGCCACCGATGATGAATATCTTTTAAATAAATCTCAGCTTTTTCATTAAAGGAGTTTTCAATCTCTACGCGCAAAGAAACAGTATCTTGCGCTCGAGATTTTTTACAGGAAAACTCTAAGCGGTTGAATCTGGAAAGGTTTGCGTTGTTTAAGTCAAAAGAGAGAATTTCTTTTTTTACTGGATTGAAATTGAAGTTAATCTTTAGTGGCTCGTGCGTAAGAACTAATGATAGTTGAATAATTAACGGTTTAGAAAAATAAGTTCGCACAGATATAAGAATAAAAAATAAAGAAACAACTATAACTCCAATGATTATAAAAATTTGCCGTTCAATTAATGAAGAATTCTTTTTTTTCTTTTTCTTTACGGTGGGACTATCTAGGTAGATTTTTGCTAAGTGTTCATAGATATCTTTTTTTTCCATACAGCCATATTTTATAACATAAATAGCTTTATGTGTCAAGGATTTATGTAAAAGTTAAACTTACTTGTCCTACTATATATTGTGGCAACCCAAAAATATGAAATTACCTATAGTAGCAATAAAAATCTTAACCTAAAAAATCGCTCTGTTTAAGGAGATATTGGACGATTAAGATACTCAGGAATCTCTTTATCAATCAAAGCATAAAAATTGGTCAGGTGCATACGAAAAAGGCGATCAAAATATCCCGGATAATCTTCTCCCAGCCACCAAAACCAGTCGCTTCCTTCTAGAATATACATCTGTTTCCAGGCAAGGTCAGTTATGGGCTTGTTCTGTTCTTGCATTTCTTGGAGATTACGCCGTGCAACTGTAAGATAATCCCAACCCTTATTCTTGTAAGGGTTATTAATCCATTTAGAAAACTCTGAATAAATCCAGGAGCCAGCTGATAAACGTGGAATAACACTGGTTACCTCTTTAAAAGCAAGATACTCAGAGATAGTTACTGTTTTAATGTATCTGGTGTTCTCAATACGATTATATAGATTTTCTAAAAAGTCATGGCCGTCATTGGTGTAATATTCCCAGGCATTTTCTCCGTCCATTGCAATAGTTACTAAAACATCTTGGTTACCGAAAGCAAGATAGATATTCTCTAAGTGATGCATAAAGTCGTTTACTGCATCTTGGGCATTCCAATTCGGATAAACAAAACCAATTAAATCAGATAAATTACGGTCACGAAAAACAATATTAAGTTGGCCATCTTTATGTTTTATCTTATGCACCTGATAAAGAAGACGCGTGTCGCGATGTTTTTTCTTAAGCGAGCGAAACAAAATCCCTTCATCAGCAACAATCCAATTTATCCCTGCCTGGATAATAAATGGCAAGATATGTTCGCTTACTGCCTGCTCTGAAGGCCACATACCTTTGGCTTTTGTGCCAAATTTTTCCTGATAAAGTTTGGTGGCTAATTCTATTTGTGCTTTTACATCCTCTGGATAATTAAACAAAGCCACAGGTAAGGTAGAACGGGGGTTTGCTTCTTTGGCAATACGCACATTATATAAAAGTGGCAAAATAGGGTGATAATAAGGGCTGACTGTAATTTCGATCTGACCGTTTTGCTGCATCTTAGTATACACCGGGATAATATCTTCTAGTATCTCATTGGTTGTTCTCAAAAGGATATGTTTGTCTTCTTCATTAAAAAAACGCGCCTTTTTAACTAACGCGCGTAGTTGCGGATAGTTATTGCGAAAATAAGGGTCAACCCAAGCCAAATTAAACCAAACCTGCAGGTCTAAATAGTCCTGAGTATGGAAGTCTTTGCCTTGTTCACGGGCAAGCCATAGTTGATAGTAACGCGGATGAAAACAAATGACTTTATCTTTGTTTATCATAAAGAAATTATTGCGAATAAAATCTTTCTCTTCTTGGGTTAAGGTGGCTGCAGGTTTATAACTTAACTCTAAAAATTTGTCTTTTACTTTTCCGTTTATATAGTCATCAATTTGCTCAACAAGAGAAGGAACAAGATTAATGGTCTGATGGATATTGGGAAAATTCTCTAAGATTTTGACCATATCAAGATAATCCTTTGTGCCATGCAGACGCACCCAAGGAAAATCTGTGCGGTCAGTTAAAAGATTCTTGTAATACGGTTGGTGCATATGAAAGATAAAGGCAAGATAAAGCATATTAGAAATATACTAAATAAAAGTGCTATTTTCTGTCTTCTATATGTATTAGTTTTATTTTACTGTTTATCTCTTGCGTTTTTTGTATATTTGGTGTTTGAAGAATTATTCTTTTTAAGTTATTTATTATGGTTTGAAAATTATGAAAAGTCAATTAACTTTTTCGCAAATTAAAAACCCCTGGGAGATTTTTCCCCCAGGGGTTTTATTTAACCCATTAGTTGGTTTAAATTAGAAGGTTACCTTCATAGAACCAACAACCTGGGAAGCATTCTTCTG
>JAOAET010000041.1 GCA_026416665.1 Candidatus Omnitrophota bacterium
GTGGTATTCAGGATCAAAGAAACAGATAATACTTTTTCTGAAGAACAAGTGGATTCTTTAAAAGAAATTGTTAAAAAGCTTAATAACCTTGACCCACTCTTAGCAGAAAAGATATTACAGATAACAGAAGACCTAAAATCTAGAAACCGGCCTTTTGAAAAAGAAAATAATAGTAATCTAAAAGTTGCTGAGATAAAAAATGAAGTAGAGAGAATAGAGGAAGGAAAATTAACTGCCAGTGCTATAAGAAAAGAATTAGAAAGGCTGCGTAAACAGATAGAAGGAGTCAGGGGAAACACAACAGGCAAAGAAATTGAGATCAAAAAACTCCTGGAAGAGATTGAAGAAAAGTTGGTATTTTATGGAGCCTACCCGATTGACGAAATAAAAGCCATTATACCAGAAGAATTTTTATCTTTTGCAGAAAATAACTTTAAACCCGAAAGATTTTTAAAAGTTATTTGGGGAAAATTAGAAGATTCAGGTTATGGTTATGAGAAGCTTGGCAAAGAAGAGAAAGACAGACTTGAAAAAGAAGTAAGAAAAAAATTAGAGAAAACTATTGAGCAATTTAATAAGTTTGGATTAACTTTGTTTTATCCTGAGATAACGGAGATTTACGAATTATCTGGAGAATTAGGAGAGTTTATTAGGTATGTTTACCTATATATAGATATAAAAAATAAAGAACAAAAAAGGAATTCTCAGCAAGGTCAGACAAAAGATGGTGGAACAAGTACTACCTCTGGGCAAGCAAGTTTAATATTTGATATTCTATCATCATCTGCTACTGAAAGAAAAGAACTGTGGAATATAAAAGGCGTATTAAAGACACTAACACAGATGATCCAGAATAAAGAACGTATTGACGAAGAATATCCAATAGATAGCTGGATTAATATGCTTGAGATACTTTGGCTTTCTACTCCTGAGTATTCTCCAGAGATTAAAGATGTGTTACTTGCCATTGCCAATTCTGAGATGTATTCGCCTCAGACACAACAAAAAGCTTTGTTTGCTACTCGAAATGACCAGAAATTAGATGGTGGAGCAGTTTTTTCTGATTTGTTTAGTAATATACTTGAAAGAATAAAAGAAAATCACGCAATAGTCAATCGATGGGGTAAGCTGTTAGAAGTAAACTCATCAGCAGAGCTTATAGATTCAGTAAACAAGGAATTTGAAGTATATAACCAAATGAAAAATGCTCTAGAAGAATTGCAGAAATTAATTTTAAAAGAAACAAAAAACGATAAACAGTTCCAAGAATCATTACAGGGTAAGATCGTAGTAGCCCTTAATGTCTTAGAAGTTGCCTTAAGGCAGCAAATTTCTTTAGCAGAACAGCTAATTTTAAAATACGATATTTCTCCTGAAAAAACAGCTGAGTTGAGAAATGTGCTTCTTAAATCAGAAGAAAATATATTACCTATTTTAAACGATGCACTCAACTCAATAATTAAGCAGTTATCACGTTATATAGAAGAACAACAGAATAACCAGTTAGAAACTAATAAAGATGGTAGAGAAGAAGTCGGTGGTATTGACTTTCGTATCTTGCCGTTTTTGCACAATCAAATAAACAAACCCACAAACATTATTGTTCCAGAACATCTGATGAATTTAGAACTTCACCAAATGCAGAACTATTGGCAAAGTTTAGAAAAAAAGGCCTATACCGAAACATTTCCCTACCAACAGATAAAGGAATTTGTAGTTGCCTGTAATAACCGAAATGACTGTAAGGAATTGCTGGTTACAGTCTCGGCATTTCTCGTACATATTTTAAAATTAGAAGAAGAGGCGGCAGTGCCTACTGCTAAAGAATTAAAAGAAATTCTATGCTGTATAGGATAGTTATTAGTTTCTTGTTTGTTTCTCTTTAGGGGTGGTTCCTGCGATATTTTTTATACCCTCCTATCAAGCAGGGATTACCCCTTTTTCTTAGAAGCTAAAATTTATTCTTCCCAAAAATTTGAATTAAAAGCTTCTCGTCCTTAAAAATGTTTCTTACCAAGTGTTCGTAGTAGTGCTAAATGGATTTTATAAATTTATTATTAGATATAAAAAATGCTACAAATTTTTACGCACCTAATTAAGAATGTAATTGACAAATAAAAAAGTTATGATATACTTTTTGGGTAGCTGGTAAAGATTAGAAGCAGGGGGCCGAAAGGCTGAAAGCATTCTAGCCTTTCGGTTTTTTGTTTTTATCTTCCACTATAATATTTAAAGAAAGGAGGAGAAACAGTTTATGGTTCGCGGAAAAGTTAAGTGGTTTTCCAATCAGAAGGGTTATGGATTTATAACTCCTGAAAACGGCAAAGACGTGTTTGTGCATCACTCAGCTATTCAGGGTGAAGGATATAAATCACTAAGCGAAGGACAAGAGGTAGAGTTTGAAATTACCAAAGGTCCCAAGGGTGAACAAGCTACGAAAGTAGTCAAACTATAACCTTTGCAAACCCTCAGAGAAGGCCGGTATTTGTTCAAACAGATACCGGCTTTTTATTATATTGTCTCTGCTAATAATAAGAGTTATAATAAATAAAGTAAATTATTGATTTTTATCTTCAATAGCATAGCCTGGGCAGATATATAGTTATTCTTTAGACAAACATATAATTTAAACTATCAATTTGTATGGCTCTGAAGATCTCACGTAGCCGATTTGAACTTTTTTTACAGTGTCCTAGGTGTTTTTGGTTGTTAATTAATAAAGGTATCTCTCGCCCTTCACCTGCCCCTTATACCATTAATAGCGCAATCGATACATTGCTTAAAGAGCAATTTGATTTTTATCGTTCTAAAGGCATAGCCCATCCTTTGATGGTTCGTTTTGGTGTTGATGCTTTGCCGTTTAAGGACAGCAGACTTGAAGATTGGCGTAATAGCTTTATTGGTATTCAATGTTATGACGCTGTTTCGGATATACTTCTCTATGGCGCAGTTGATGACCTTTGGATAAACAAACAAAAAGAGTTGATTGTGGTTGACTACAAGGCAACAGGAGCAAATGAGCACAAAGTTTATGATGAATATAGACGTCAGATGGAGATATATAAGTGGCTTTTAGAAGGCAACAGTCTCTCAGTAAGCCCAACAGGGTATCTTTTATTTGCTAAAGTGAATAAAAAACAAAAGTTTGAAAACGGTGTTTTAAATTTTGATTTAATCCTTGAGCCAGTTAAATTAAAGTCAGATTGGATCGGGCAAGCACTTTTCAAGATGCGCAAAGTTTTAACTGCACCATTACCTGCTTCGACAGAAGAATGTGAGTATTGTTCTTATGTAAATAAATGTAGCGATAAAATTAATAGTCCTCCAATTCAGAAAGGGCGTTGTCTTTCTCAAACACCGTAAGATAATTATTAAGGTAGGGAAAAACAACCCGTTAAACGGAAAGAAATATGAAAGTAAAGAATTTTCTCCTACGTCTTAAGTTTGTTCTAGTCATAGGAATTTCAATTTTGAGTTCAAGTAGCTGTATTACTTTTTCACCTGATGAAGCTATTCGAACCATTATGTTAGGTGAGCCGACAAAAAAATATAACACTATTAAATATGACCTTGACCAAGATGGAAGAAACGAGTATCTGGTGACTTATAGAACTGGAAAGCACACGGGTAGAATCAAGGTAATCAAGTTTTTTGGAAGACAGGCCAAGGTTATCTTTGAATATATCTCAAATACCGACAATATTCAATTTAGACTTTTTTCTAATGTGCCTACACTTATTTTTCAACAAACAACTTATAATCCAGATTATGCCAGTGGGCAGCGTTATTATGAGATTTACCAATGGGATGGAACCACTTTTCAGTTGACCGAAAAAAAACAGACCTTAGAAGAAGAATAGCTCAAAACCAGGTGTAAAAATGCAATATCAACGCAGCAATTGCTACCGGTATTTTTATGGTGTTAGTAACACGACGGTCCAGTAAAGTGTATAAAAAAGATAATGGTTATGAAGATACTTAAATGTTTTCAAAATACGCTATTGTTTATATTTGTCTTAGGAATAGCTTATTTTTGTATTAGTTGGTGGTTGGCATTTCAGCAGACTAAGTTACTTAAGGAGGTTGTTGAACGTCTTAGTGCGGACAGCCGTGTAGCAGAAGCTATAGTCAGCAAGGTTTCTTTTGATGGTGAAAGTGGCAAAAAACTCGTCACAATCAAGTTCGTAGAATATAGCAGTTCTGGGCAACCACTGGATGCTCGTTACTTTACTTTTTCTTCGGATATTATTTATTTTGAAACACTGGTTATTCGGTTTGATGACTTGCATATAAAAAAAGGGCACCCCTTAAAGGGGAAGAGCGCCTATCTTTTTAGAAGGGCATTTGCTTTGGTAGGGGACACAGTAGAGCAATATGAAATTACACCAATAAATACCGTGCCACAGGGTTATCAAATAGGGAAGAAAATTAGCCGATGGGAACAGAGACTTTGGCAATATTTTTGGGAATATGCTTTAAAAGAAGATGTCCGAAAAAAAGAAGGTATAAAAAACGCACAGATTGAGGCCCCAGCAACCAAATTTGTTTTAGGATTTTTGTATACTTTAAAAATAGAACACGATGGTGGATTGCGAATAGATGTTCAGAAAATACCACCGGTTTTACAAATGGACAGGGTTTAAGGTATTCTGAGATTGTTTTATAATGAAAAAGTAAGTTATTAATAAGTAAAAAGTTATCTTTTAAACAATAATAAAATAAATTCAAATTTATTCAAGCTATTCTATGGGGTGTAAAAATTGTTTTTTATATAAACATTGTAAAGATAGCGCTGTATCTTGGGTTTTCTTATTTATAGGTTTGGTTGCAACAATTTCAGTTCGTCTTGTGCCGATTGTTTCTTCCTTTGGGATGTTTTGGCCTAAATTCTTTTGGTATGTAGGCATTAGCGGATTTTTGTTATATTTCTATTATAAATTTAGACAAGACAAATCAATACAACGGGTATTAAAGGAAACAAAACTTATAGAAAGAATTGTTCTCGGCAGTCAGCTTACTGAGCAAGACAGGCAATTTTTGCTTGCGGCTATCTGTAAACTGCGTTCTCAGAAGGATGCCATAAATTATTTCTTTATTTTTTCTAGCTCGTTTATAGCTTTGATAATCGCCATATACCAGGACTTTGTTAGTAGTTAATTTATAAAATAAAGAGAAAAAAATATGTTGTCACCAACTCAGATAGATGCAGTAAAGGAGATTGCCAGTATTGGTGCTGGAAATGCTGCTACCGCTTTAGCCCAATTTGTGGCAAAAAAGGTTGAGATGGATACACCAGAGGTATTGAGACTGCAGCCTTATGATAATTTTTTAGTTATTCCCCAAAGTTTAGACAAAATAATGATGATAATAATTAGCGTTGAAGGTCCTCTTTTAGGGCATATTATGCTAATTTTAGAATATAGCCATTCCCAATATCTGGTAGATTTACTAATGGGTAGAGAACTATCTTTAGAGCCAGGTATCTTTTCTGAGTTAGATTTATCTTCTTTAAAAGAAGTTACCAGTGTTATGTCTGGGGCTTTTTTACGGGTAGTTAGCGAGACCTTGAACATTATTTTAAAGATGACACCTCCGGATATTGTAACAGGAGTCAGAGAGGAAATGGCAGAGTTAATCAGTAAACTTTGTCTATGGGAGAATGAACCAACTTTGTGTATACATTCAATTCTCAGTATAAATGCTGGCAGCAGAAGAATCGTTTTAAATCTTGTTTTTATCCCTTCACCTTCTTCACTTACACCTTTAGTAAACTTTATAGGGGTATAAATTATTATTTATAGCTGGACAAAAGATGCTTGTTACTGAACTTATCCAAGAAGTAAGTAGTCAGGCCCTTTCTCAGGTTGCGCTAGAACCTTTTATCTATTGGGCGTTAGAAAAGACCCCTCTTGCTATTGAGCACGATGCAGCTGCTATTGTACTTGATCGTCAACCCCAACCAATTTTTTATTTACGAATGGTTTATCCCTTGACTGAAAATTATATATTAGATTTTAAAAAGAAAGTTATTGATGGCTACTGCTTTGAGACAAAAGAAAAACTAAAGGATTCTGACTTTCAATTTGTCGTGCTTAAGGCATTAGGTTTTGCAGGAGAGAAATTAAGAACTGGTGGACTAGCGTCTTTTTACTTAACACCGTTAGTTGTACGTAAAAAATTCTTGGGGGTTATTGCAATTTCAAGCACTATACCTGACTCTTTCTTAGTCTATAAGCTAAATATGTTCGGCGTATTTGTCAACCAAGTTGCTTTAAGTGTAGATAGCCTTCTTAGTCGCCAGCAGATTATTACCCAGGCGCGTATAATACAGCGAGATAGTATCAATATGAAAAACGCCTTTAAGGGTATGTCGGAAGGTTTGATTATGACAGATGAAAAAGGTGATCTTGTTTTGGTTAATCCAGCTTGTTTAAGAATGTTATCTTATAAGAAAGAAACTAATTTAGCTGAACTTAACCTAAAAGTAAAACCTATTATTGCCCCATTACTGGAGAAGTTAAACAGGTCAGATAATGGTTTTGCCTCAATGGATTTTGAGATGCAAAATCCTTTACCCATAGTTTTACGAATGGAGGCTTCTTTAGCTAAGGATAAAGATTCTGCCCCTATTGGTGCAGTCATTATTATGCGGGATATTACTAGTGAAAAGGAAGTTGACCGTATGAAAAGTGAGTTTGTTTCCATTGTGTCACACGAGTTACGCACGCCTCTTACTACTATCAGAGAAGCCGTTGCACAAATGCTTGATGGTTTGTTAGGTCCTATTACCAACAGACAACAAGAATTTTTAAGCATTTGCCTTCAAGATATTGATCGTCTTACACGTATTATCAACGATTTGTTGGACATCTCTAAAATAGAGGCTAAAAAAATAGAATTAAGAAAAAAGCTAATAGATATAGTAAGCTTAGCACAGGAGAGAGTAACCTTTTTTAGTAACCGGGCAAAAGAAAAAGGGCTTTTCCTTAAAGTTGAAAGTAATCAAAAGCAGATTCAATTGTATATAGATTCTGACAAGATTAGTCAGGTATTTAATAACTTAATAGGAAATGCATTAAAATTTACCCAAGAAGGTGGTATAACAATCCTTCTAGAGAATCAACAGGATAATGTTTATTGTAGCGTCAGTGATACAGGATTAGGGATCGCCCAAGAGGACTTGCCTAAGGTTTTTTCCAAATTTGAACAGTTTAAAAGAATAGAAGGCCCGGGTGAGAAAGGCACAGGACTTGGTCTTGCTATTGCCAAAGGATTAATTGAGGCGCACGGAGGCAGTATCACTGTAAAAAGCATTCCGAAACAGGGTACTTGTTTTTGTTTTATCTTGCCAAAGTTTCAACACGATACCTTTATACGCTCAACATTAGAAGGTTATTTCCTGCAAGCAGACAGGCAATTTAAAACCCTTTTTATTTTAGTGGTTCAGCTAAACAATAGCTTTGATATCTTGCAAAAGGAAGGAAGCGAATTATTTTACCAGATACTTGTTAGAATTGCTTTAGCGGTTCAACAGGCGATTAAAGCGCAGGAGTTTATAAGTAAGTCTGGTAAAATATTCTTTTTAGGGGAAGAAGATACCAGGCAGCATTCAGAGGTTATTAAACATATTTCCAATGTTCTTTCTAGTTTTTCTATGACCATTGAAGAGAAACAGTTTAATCTTGCGTGTTCTTGTTCATATTTTTCTTATCCTTCAGATAAACAAAAAATTGATGAGTTATTTTAAAACAGGAGGGATAGTTTATGGCTTATAAAGTTTTGGTTATTGATGATGAGCCAAATATTGTTCGTCTTGTAAAGGCAAGACTTAACGCAAATGGCTATGAAGTTATTTCTGCTAGTAATGGGAAAGAAGGTTTAGAGATAGCAAGACAGCAACTGCCTGATTTAATTTTACTAGATATTATGATGCCTCAGATGAATGGAGAAAAGACCCTTATTGAATTAAAAAAAGATATCCGAACACAGAAAATACCCGTAATTATGCTTACCGCCAAGCAAGATGCAGATGATATTGTTCGTTGCATACATGATTTAGGTGCCTCTGATTATGTTGTTAAACCTTTTGTAGCTGGAGAATTTTTACGAAAAATCAATACTGTAGTTTCTGGCACGCAAAAAGTCCCAGAGAGTATTGTAGAAAAAGACTTAATGGATACAGTTGAAGATAGAATTCGTAAGGCACTGGATGGTAAAAATAAAAGTAGAAAATAGGTCAAATCAATAAGTTCAAATGAAGAAAACAAGTATTGAATTATTACAGGCAGATATTACAACTTTAGCTGTAGATGCCATTGTTAACGCTGCAAATTCTACCCTTCTTGGTGGCGGTGGGGTAGATGGTGCTATTCACCGAGCAAGTGGACCAAAGTTACGAGAATTTTGCAGTAGTCTTGGAGGTTGTTCTACTGGGGAAGCCAAAATTACTCCAGGGTTTAATCTGCCTGCGAAATTTATTATTCATACCGTTGGGCCGGTATGGCAAGGTGGAAGAAATAATGAAAGAACTTTATTGCGTAACTGCTATTGGAATTCTCTGTCTTTAGCTTTAAAACATAATTTAAGATCCGTTGCTTTTCCTGCTATTTCTACAGGCGCATATCGTTTTCCAAAAGAAGAGGCAGCACGTATTGCTTTGACTACTACTAAAGATTTTTTGACAGTCAATGCCGATTTTTTCCAGCGCATAATCTTTGTGTTATTCTCCCAAGAAGATTTACAGTTATATCAAAGACTGTTTCGTGAGATTTTTGAATAAGATTTATATTGAGTATCATAGATATGCAGATAGTAACAAAAGAGGATAACTTTTGACTGTGCCGTAACTGTTGGCAGGTGAGAGTAGATTCTGGTAAAATACGGGGTAGTAAAAAAGTCCGATATAGTTAGTTTAAGTAATTTTGATTAAAAAACAAAAATAAGACAATTGCCTAAAAAGGAGGTGAACAATGAAGCCAGTAAAGGTAATATTTGCTATCTTCCTACCACCTGTAGCTGCCTTTATGCAAGTAGGTGTATCAGTACATTTCTGGGTAAATATTATTTTATGTATTTTAGGTTTTGTGCCAGGAATGGTACATGCTTTATGGTTAGTTCTTACTGACCAGAAAAAGAAGTAAGAATTAGCCTGTTTTGATCAAATATTTTTTGGGCATTAATCAACGGAGAGCTTAAGGCAAGGGGATTTTTTTTATGAAGATTGTTACTGAGAAAATTAAATTAAAAACAACAGGAAACCCTGATTTAATTAATATTACAGAAAAAGTCAGTGAGATTCTTACCAGGTCACAGTTAAAAAACGGTATTGCCACAGTTTTTGTTGTTGGTTCTACTGCTGCGATTACAACTTTTGAATTTGAACCAGGTCTAATTAAAGATGTTCAAGATTTATTAGAGAAACTTATTTCTGAGAAAGGTTCCTATGCTCATGACTTAACTTGGAATGACGCCAATGGTTTTAGCCATCTACGAGCAATGTTGTTAGGTCCTTCTTTAGTAGTGCCTTTTGAAGAAGGTAGGCTTCTTTTAGGAACTTGGCAACAGGTAGTTTTAGCAGAGTTTGACTGCCGTAGTCGCAGTCGCACAATTGTTGTGCAGCTGATAGGTATTAGTTAACTTAACCTTTAAAGGAGGTGATATGAAGATATACAATAAACCTGCTCAAATTTTTAAGATAAAAAATAGAAAAGGTTATGCCTGCGTCTGTGATAATCATCTAACTGAAGGAAAGACCAGAGAAGAGGCGTATGCACGAATGATAAAGGCAATCCAGCGAACTGTTCGTTTTGGTTGCCGAAAGGTTTAGGAATGAAAAGCACAGTTTTTTTTATTCCTACAGGAGATAAAGAACCAGAACAGTCTGTTGTAAAAAAAATTAATCGGTTAATTGTTGAGAGTAAACTCTTTGATAGTTTTCTCCAAGGCGCAGAGTGCGTCATAAAACTGCATTTTGGTGAGCAAGGAAACACAGGATTTGTTAGGCCCCGTTATGTGGGAACAATTGTTCGTTATTTAAAGCGTATGGGACTATCTGTTTTTCTTAGTGATACAAACACACTTTACCGCGGAAAAAGAACAAACTGTAAAGATCACTTACTTCTTGCGCAACAACACGGTTTTACCGAACGCAATACCTCTGCACCTGTAATAATTCCCGATGATAATGACCCAAATCAAGTAGTAGAGGTCAGCTATGCTGGTAAGTATGTTACGGTTGCGAAGATTTGTCGTATATTTTTAGATACTGATTATTTAGTATCGGTTGCCCACTTTAAAGGCCACATTATGACCGGCTTCGGTGGAGCCATAAAGAATATCGGTATGGGCTGTGCAACAAGAGCAGGGAAACTTTTCCAACATGTAGAGGTTTCACCAATAATTAAACTAAATAATTGTAGAGGATGTCAAGCTTGTGTTTTAGTCTGCCCTAAAGGCGCAATAACACTAAATCAACAGAAGGCCACAGTAGACCAGAGGCTTTGTATTGGTTGCGCCAGTTGTATTGCTGCATGTCGCTATCGAGCAATTGATGTCCCCTGGGAAAGTGGTGCAGATATTATACAAGAAAAGATGGTAGAATACGCCAATGCTGTTTTATCAAGAAAGAAAGACAAAGCTGTTTTTATAAATTTTTGTCTAAAGATTACCGCTGAATGTGACTGCATTGCTAAAGATGATCCTGCGTTACTGCCAGATGTAGGAATTTTAGCAAGCAGTGATCCTGTGGCAGTGGATAAGGCAAGTATGGATTGTTGTATAGAATTAGCTGGTTATGATATTTTTAAGAAGGCACATCCCAAAAGAGACGGTTTAAAACAGTTAATATATGCTGAAAAAATTGGTCTAGGGACGACCACTTATGAGCTAGTTCGTCTATAGTTATTTATTATAGAGTTTTAGAGACATTTGTGTTAAAATCAAATTGGTTCTCAGACAAAAGAAGAAAAAAGGCTAATGAAGAGATTTTTGATTTTCGCAGGAATTATTGGTTCTGCGATTGGTATTTGGGTATGGGTATATTTCTTTCAGCAGGGACTGTTTTTCTTTCCACAAGAATCTTTTAACAAAAATCTGGAATTGAATTCAGAGATTAGAGCGAAATTGGCCTATTTTCTAATGACCAGACTTAACTTATTAGAGGGTAAATTTGAGATCATTGACATAGTAGGTCTAAATGTCAAAGGTTTAGTTGGGGAAGATTATTTTCTGGTAACCTTACGTGGTCCGGATGGAAGATTATATCAATTGACAATACAAAGAGGTTCACAGACTGCTTTTGAATGGCAGATAAACGAGGCAAGTTTACAACAAATTAACCTCACAGAATATAATGAGAATATAACAGATGAACACTTTTTTTCTTTTACGGATATGCTAAAAGAGAACGAAAAAGAAAAAAGATGGTTTAGTCTAATAGATGCATTTGCGCAGAAACAGCTTAAGAAGGAAGCAGATTTTTTATTTTTACAGCAACCAGTTGAACTTACCACAGAATCTTCTGTTGAAATAAATAACAAGAAAAACATTGGTTTTACCCCAACAATAGTCAATAATGTTGGACCTGATTCCATTTGGGTTATAGATTATCCTAAAGGTATAATTGGTCCGGGTTATAGGTCATATCTCTATCAGAAGATAAAAGGACAGAGGTAGATTATGGATAAAAAAAGATTGTCTTTTATTACGGTGATTGGTAAAGATAAAAAGGGAATTGTTGCCCGTATTGCGAATTTGCTTTACAGAAATAATATTAATATTGAGGATATCTCGCAAAAAATTATGGAAGGGTTTTTTGTTATGGCTATGTTAGTGGACATGGCCGATTGTAAGAAAGACAGAGCTGTTTTTGCAAAAGAGTTAAAGAATTTGGGTGAGAAGATGGGTTTAACTGTTCAGATTCAGGATGAGGAAATTTTTAAGAGAATGCATAGGATATAAAAATGGCACTTACTGTAGAAGAGGTTTTTGAAACAGCTAGGATGATTATACATCAAAACTTAGATATTCGTACAGCCACGCTTTCTTTAAATCTACGCGATTGTGTGCACTCTGATTTTCAAATTTTTTTAAGAAGGGTTAAAAATAAAATTATTACTGTGGGGAGAAAACTTGTTCAACAAGCAGAGGTTATTGAACAAAAATACGGCATCCCCATTGTAAATAAGAGGATTGCGGTAACACCGGTTACGCTGTTACTAAATAGCAATGCCAGTAAAAAAGATTTCTTAAAGTTTGCAAAAACACTGGATTATGCATCACAGTTAGCTGGTATTGATTTTATTGGAGGTTTTGGTGGTTTTTGTCAGAAGCGGATAACTAAAAGTATTTCTACCTTACTTGATTGTTTACCTGAAGTGTTGGCACAAACAAATAGGGTTTGTTCCTTTCTGAATGTTGGAACAACCACCAGCGGATTAAATATAGACGTCATTAACTTATTAGGACCAATGCTTAAGGCTACGGCAGCTAAAAGTCGAAATGGTGTTGGGTGTGCAAAGTTTGTAGTTTTTGTTAATGCACCTGAAGATAATCCCTTTATGGCTGGTGCCTTTTGTGGTCCGGGTGAGCCAGATGCAGCACTAAATATAGGTATTAGTGGACCTGGGGTGGTTAGGTCAGTCATAGAGAAAAATAAAGATTGTGACTTAATAGAGTTATCAGACATTATAAAACGAACTGTCTTCAAAATAACCCGCGCAGGAGAACTTATTGGAAAGGAAATTGCTACGCAGTTAGGTGTTCCTTTTGGTATTGTGGATATCTCACTTGCTTCCACTACTAAAGCAGGTGACTCTGTAGCCAAGGCTTTAGAGGCAATGGGTATAGAATCCTTTGGAGCACCAGGGTCAACTTTAGCGGTAGCGTTACTTATGGATGCAGTGAAAAAAGGCGGGGCAATGGCTTCTAGCTGTGTTGGCGGTTTAAGTGGAACATTTCTGCCAGTTAGTGAAGACAGCGCAATGGTAGAAGCAGTAAAACGTGGGTCTTTAAGTTTAGAAAAGTTAGAGGCATTGAGTGCAGTTTGTTCAGTTGGATTAGATATGGTAGCAATTCCGGGTTCTACAGATGCCAATACCATAAGTGCCATTATTGCTGATGAGCTTGCAATAGGGATTATTAATAACAAAACAACCGCAGTGCGTATTCTTCCTATTCCCCGAAAAAAAGTAGGTAGTATTGTGCATTTAGGTGGATTACTAGGTACAGCTATTGTTATGCCTGTAAAAAAATGGAGTGCCAAAAATTTTCTAAAAAGAGGAGGCAGGCTACCTGCGCCCTTGATTGGTTTGCGTAATTAGTGCTCGTTTAAGGTTTATTTTTAAGATAAAAAATATCTATCAGTCAATCACCTTTCCAAAAGTAAATAAAAATTTTTCAATAGTGCGAAAATGAAAACTGAATCTTCGGACCTAATTTTTGACACCCAGAGTAATCTCTTTTATCGTCGATGGCTTACTGAAAAAAGCCAGGCTTGTTTATTGTTAGTGCATGGTTTATTTGCGCATTCTGGAAGATGGCAGCCTTTGGCTGAGTATTTTTTAAATAAAGGGGTTTCTTCTTATGCCTTAGATTTAGAAGGATTTGGGGCAACAAAAGGCAGAAGAGGTGATATTGAGTCTTTCGAAGTATATTTTGAACAGATTAGGCAGTTGCAGAAAATTATTGCCACTTGTATGCAGCAGTTACCCACTTTTCTTGTTGGAGAAAGCTTTGGAGGATTATTGGCTTATCTTTTTAGTTATCGTTATGCTAGGCTTTTTAAAGGGTTAATATGCCTATCGCCGGCGTTTAGTGTAAAATTACAAATAAGTTGGTGGGAATACACCAGGGTATTTTTACATTTCTTTATTAATCCTCAGAGACAATTTAGACTCAGATTAGCAGGAGATATGTGTACACGAGATCCTGAATTTCAAGAACAGATAGATAACGACATTTTGGGACACAATTTTATTAGTGCACGTTTTGTGCTTAATTATTTTACTGCAGAAAGGACTGCTCGTAACAGCGTTTTTGTAATTCCTATACCTGTTTTATTTCTTATTGCAGGAAACGACCGGATTATTGACCCACATTTTAGTAAGATTGTTTTTTATCGGTTGGTTTGCGAGGATAAACAGATGATAAAATACCCTGAGATGTATCATGCTTTATCCGTAGAATATGGTAAAGAAAAAGTCTTCGAAGACATTTGGCAATGGATAAAAAAACATATTAACTAATATTTTTTAAAATAAGGAAATTTATGTTAGAATAACGCTATGGAAAAAATTCGTTTTGACTTTAACAATATGTTTGATTTTAATATAGGTTCTCAACATGGCGTGCGTATGTCTGAGATAGCTAAAATGAAAAAAAAGATTTCCTCTGCAGACGCACATTTAAGAAAAGTAATTTCGTCAGAAAAGGATCGGATAAATCTTGGCTTAGAGTGGACACAGTTACCTTTTCAGGATGAAAAAACTATCAAGCAGATAGAGGAATTAGCCAGCCAGATTAGCGCAGGCTTCGAAAACGTTCTCTTCTTAGGAATAGGAGGATCATATCTAGGCCTAAAAGCAGCACAAGATGCCTTAACTTTTCCTTATTATAATGAATTCGAACGCCTACGGAAGAAAAAACCACGCATATATTTTGAGGGTAACAATCTTGACCCCCAGACACTCTATGTGCTTCTTAAACAACTCGAACCCAAAAAGACATTCGTAGTAGTTATCTCTAAGTCAGGAGAAACTACTGAGACGAAAGCGGCCTTTTTAGTAGTGCAGGACTGGTTAAAGAAAGCCTTAGGAAGCAGCTATGGTAGACAAATATTAGCAATTACTGATCCCCTGTCTGGGTCGTTACGTAAATTAGTAGAAGAGGAATCTGCAAAAGATAAACAAAGTTTTCGCAGCCTTCCTCTTCTGCGCGGGGTAGGTGGTAGATATTCAGAACTAAATATGGGACTTTTACACCTTAGTCTTATCGGGATAGATATACGCCACGTTCTTTCAGGAGCTGCAGATATGGCTTTACGTTGTCAGAATCGAAATTTATGGAAAAATCCTGCTTATCTTTATGCTACACTGCATACTATTCAATATTTAAATAAACATAAACCCATCACCATTATTATGCCTTTTTGTGAGGGATTAAAATCTACTGCTGACTGGTATTGCCAATTGCTTGCTGAAAGTACAGGTAAGAAATTTGGCCGTAAAATAATTGTGGATAGATCCGGTAACGAGCGCTGGCTAGCGGATACTAAAAAAATAAAAAAAATAGGCAGAACCCCTATTGCTAGCCGTGGGACGAATGATTTACACTCTATTCAGCAGAACAATATTGAAGGAGAAAATAATAAAACTGTAACTTTTATTCGGGTAGAAAAGTTTGCTTGCGATATAAAGATTCCTAAAAACCGTGATTTTCTCTCAGGGCTTTCTTATACCAAATTGTTGTCTTTGGCTCAGGAGGCAACAGAATGGGCATTAGTCAGAGAAAACCGACCTAACTGCACGGTGATTTTACCACAACTTAGTCCTTATTGTTGGGGTGGTCTTTTATATTTTTTTGAGATGGCTACTGCCTTCGAAGCAGAATTACTGAATGTTAACGCCTTTGATCAGCCAGGAGTTGAAGGATATAAAAACTATATGTATTATAAACTTAATAAGCCGGGGTTAGCTGAAGAGATTGCTGATGAGATTAGAAAAAATCCTTTAAAGAAACGTTGCGGTTTTATTATTTAAAAGAAAGATATGGCGTTTAAAGTTCTTGTAGTGGATGATGAAGAAGATATACGTCAGATTATTGCTAAACGGCTTAATCAGGAAGGTTTTGTTGTTTTTACAGCAGGAGATGGTTTTGAGGGTCTGTCTTTGGCAAAAAGAGAAATTCCTTCTTTGATTCTTTTAGATGTTGTTATGCCTTACTGTGATGGTTTTACTATGTTAAAAGAATTACAAAAAGATGAGGTTCTACGTCAAATTCCTGTTATTATGGTAACCGCTAAAGGGCATACAGAATCAATATTTGAAGGTCAACGTTTGGGTGTAACAGATTATATTGTAAAACCAATAGACTTCCAGCAACTTCTTCATTATATCCGTAAATACTTGTATTAATTAGAGGCTTGTTTTCTCCTTAATACTTTCCCTAATAACAATGCTACGGCAATTTATTCCTAATATTTCTCATATACTTCGTGCTTTAAGGTACCCTAATTACCGTTTATTCTTTACCGGCCAACTTGTTTCCTTAACAGGAACGTGGATGCAGCATTTGGCAGTAGGCTGGTTGGTATATCGCCTGACTAACTCTGCTTTTGCCTTAGGGCTAATTGGTTTTACCAGTCAAATAAGTACTTTCTTTATTTCACCTTTTGCAGGTGTGTGGGCCGACCATTGGAATAGGCGCCGTATTGTTTTGGTTACCCAAAGTCTAGCCATGTTACAGGCATTGGTGCTTGCTATTTTGACACTTTGGGGTAATATTCAAATCTGGCAAATAGTTTTTTTAAGTCTGTTATTGGGGGTAATTAGTGCCTTTGATATGCCTGTACGCCAGTCATTTACTGTTGACCTTATTGGGAATAAAGATGACCTTGGCAATGCTATTGCTTTAAATTCATTAGAATTTAACCTTGCACGTTTTATGGGGCCACCACTTGCAGGTATGGTGGTTTCTTGGTCAAATGAAGGGATATGTTTTTTGATAAATGCCTTAAGTTACCTAGCTGTGGTCTTAGCACTAATAATTATTAGGACTAATCAACCTATCATTTTCAATAAAAAGAATAATATATTCGGCAGTATGCGAGAGGGTTTTCAGTATACTTTTAGAACACCAACAATGCGGTTTATCCTTATACTTATGGGAATAGTAAGTTTTGTGGTTATGCCTTATGCAGTATTATTACCTGTTTTTGCTAGAGATGTCTTAAGAGGAGATGTCCAGACACTAGGGTATTTAATGGGAGCAGCAGGTTTAGGTGCGTTAACTGGTGCAATATTTTTAGCCAATAAGAGAACTATTCGCGGGATGGGTAAAATTATTGTTTTAGCTGATATTCTGCTTGCTTGCGGTTTAATAATGTTGTCTCTGTCTAGGACATTTCTTATTTCAATAGGGCTTATGCTTTTAATTGGGTTTGGGATTATGATCCATATGGCAGCAAGCAATACTGTTTTACAGACATTGGTTGACGACGATAAACGTGGTAGAGTGATGAGTTTCTATATTATGGCTTTTATCGGAGTTACCCCTATTGGTAATTTATTAGCTGGTGTTATTGCCCAGCGTTTTGGTGCTCCTTTTACAATTTTCTGTGCTGGTTTTATCTGCTTATCGGGTGCAGTATATTTCGGGTCTAAACTTCGTTCCTTATCTTTGGTCATTGATGCCCAGGCAAAAGAGTAATTTATCAATCTTATGAAGTTGTCTAGAATCGTTTTGTTAATATTCCCATTAAAAATACAATAGCAGAAATTATTAAGGCTGTTCCACAGATTGCAATCATTATCTTATAAACCTTTTGAGAAATAAGTTTTTTTCCTTGATAACAACCCCAGGCAATACAACTATACCAAGCAAAGTCAGCACTGATATGGCTAATAAAAAATATCGTAAGACCGACAATTCCTTTCTTCAAACTTGCTAGTACCAGCCCAGCGCCAATAGTTAACCACCAGAAAAGCCAATAAGGATTAGCTAAACTAACTGTTAATCCGAGAATAAAAGAATTATTCATTGCTTCTTTTTTGTCTATATTTTCAAAACTAATTTTACTTATTGATATTAACATACTTATTCCCAGCCAGAAAAGAATAGATGTTCCTAAAAGACCGATGGTGGATATAACCAAGGACATATGTTTTATCTTCGCAACACCTACTGCCAATATAATGACCATGATAAACTCTAAGAAGGCATGTCCTAGGCAAATTAAAGGTCCTGACTTAAAGCCTCTTTTTGAACTTTGGGCAATTACCACCGCAAGGAGTGGACCGGGTATAAGCGCTCCTGACAAGGCTATTAAAAAAGATAACCAGGCAATTTTTAGATATTCCATAATTTTATTATATCAGAATGTTTTTCTTTGCTATATAATATTAATAGAACTTTAAAGCAAGAAGGCAGGTATTGCAAAAAAATAGCTATATGCCTGAGCATGTAAAAAGAATAGCTCTGGTTACTGATGATGAAAATTTAAAAAAAATTCTGTATTTCTGTTTTGATGGTTGGGGATATGAGGTCTTCCTGTTATCTACAGCAGCTTTGAAGACCAATACTATTAAGAAAATATCTCCAGATGCAATTGTTATTGACGTAGCAGGTGCACGTAAGGAAGATTTAGCTTTTTGCTTACTTTTGAAACAAGACTTTATTACCGCCTTTATTCCACTTATTACCCTCATTGACAAACGACATCTAAGACAAGAACTACTGCATTCTAAATACGGTGTTGATGACTATCTTATTAAACCACCAGACCCCTTAGATCTGAGAGTGCGTATTGAAATGGCGCTAAAACGGTCACGTTATAATTATTGTTGCCATCCTTTAACAGGTTTACCTGGTTCTCCATTAATTGAAGATGTACTAAATGATTGTATAAAAAGTAAAAAATCTTTTTTTCTTGGTTATGTTGACATTGACAACTTTAAATTCTATAACGATGTTTATGGCTATCTACGAGGAGATAGAATAATTATGCAAACCGCTTATATACTTTACACCTCTTTAAAACACTTTGGAACTAAAAATGATTTTCTAGGACACATAGGCGGTGACGACTTTGTGTTTATAAGCTTTTCAGAAGATATAGAGCCGATTTGTCGCCACACCATTTTTTTGTTTGATGCCCTTATGCCTTTTCACTACACTAAGGAAGATAGACAGCGAGGTTATATTATTGCTAAAGACCGCAGGCGTAAATTTATTCAGGTAGGATTAGTTAGTTTATCTATTGCTTTAGTAAACCAGTCTTCTGAGCAACCTGTTCTTAGTATAATACAGATAAATGAAAGAATTACAGAGCTTAAACGCTATCTTAAAGAAATACCTGGGTCTAAATTTATGGTTGATCGACGTAATCAGCCGAAGAATAGACAGATAAAGAATCACGCTCAGGGATTTTTGAAGAAAGATATATTTGGGCAAGTGTATCAACCACTTGGGCAAATCCTGCTAGAAAAAAAATTACTTACCTCTGAACAGCTGGATGAAGCCTTAAGGATACACTGGCGGCGTGATGTGCCTTTAGGTGATACACTCGTAGAAATGGGCTTGGTCAGCCCAGAACAAATACAAGCAGCTCTAATTGAACAAAAAGAGCGTTTACTGCCTGTTCTGGATTAGTAAAAGGAGAAAGCCAATGTCCTATACACTTTTATTAGTTGACGACGACGCCCAGTTTCGCGCAGAGTTTGCTGAAAGCTTTTCAGAGTTTTCTACTATTCAGGCAAAAGACGCTCAAGAGGCTTTAGAGATTCTAAGACGGCCTAATTTAATTGACCTGGTTATTGTTGATGTAAGGCTTCCTTCTATGAATGGTATTGAGTTAATACGGAAGATAAAACAGATAAAACCGGATCTTGGAATAGTTGTTTTAACAGGTTATAGTTCTAAGGATATAGCTATAGAAGCCCTTAAGGCCCATGTAGATGATTATCTTGAGAAGCCTATTGATATAGAGGTAGCAAAAAAAGTTATCTTAGAGCTATTGTTACAGCGAAGAGGAAAAGGCTCAAGAAACAACTATTATGAAGACAAAATATCTCAGGCAAAAGAAATTGTTTTACGTAATAGCGATAAAAAAATAAGCCTCAAAGAAGTAGCAGAGATTATTTGTCTTAGTCCCAAATACTTTAGTAGGCTATTTGAGGAAAAAGCAGGGATGCGTTTTACCGAGTTTCGTCTTAAGGCAAAAATTGACTATGCCAAGAAGCTGTTGAAGAATAGTTCTAAAACTATTGACCAGATATCTGATGAGTTAGGTTACAAAAATACTGAATCATTTATTCGCCAGTTTAAGAAAAGAACCTCTTTTACACCTACAGAATTTAGACAAAAAAAGAAACGTTTTTAAGGAGTTTTACAGTGAAGCAGAAAGTGAGAAGACAAATCAATTTTAATGAGCAACTCCGAGTAATTAATAGCCGACTTAAACAAGAAATCCGTCAACGAAAGAAGGTTGAGGAAGAGTTAAAAAGTGCTTACCAGCGTTTAGCAGATATTATAGAATTTCTGCCCGATCCAGTATTTGTTATTGATAAAGAAAAAAAGGTTATTGCTTGGAACAAGGCTTTAGAAGAAATGACTTCTGTTAAAAAAGAAGAAATTATTGGCAAAGGTAACTTTGCTTATGCAGTGCCTTTTTACGGAAAGGCCAGACCTGTGCTTATTGACTTAATTTTTATGGAAGATAAGGAAGTTGAAGCAAGATATAGTTTTGTGCGAAGGCAGGCAGATACGTTATTTGCTGAGGTTTTCGCACCGATGGTTTATGGTGGGAAAGGTGCCTTTCTGTGGCTTAAGGCATCACCATTATATGATAGCAAACATAACATAGTCGGTGCAATAGAGACAATTCGTGATATTACTCAACATAAAGAAGCAGAGGCGATTTTAAAGAAAGACAAAGAGAGTTTACAGCTACTAATGAAAGAACGTACAGAACAACTTCTTAAAGTGCAGAAGGAGTTAGCAGACGCAAGACATTTATCAGAAATAGGCACACTTGCTGCCACAATAGCCCATGAGTTACGTAATCCTTTGGCAGCTATTCGTACAGCAGCCTATAACATAGGTAAAAAAAGTGATGACCAACGTTTAAAGCCGCATTTAGAGAATATCGATAAAAAAGTGGCGGAATGCGACCAAATCATTACTAATCTTTTGAACTATTCGCGGATTAAAACACCACATTTTGCTGAAGTAAAAATTCACCAGTTGTTAAACGAATGCATTGCACAAACACGTCAACGCTACAGTAGCTTAAAAATCAGATTAAGAAAATTTTGTAATTGCAAAGAAAATGATACTATCTGCGCTGATGCTGTCCAGTTAAAAGAGCTTTTTAATAATGTCCTTAATAACGCCTTTGAAGCTTGTGAACAAAATAAGGGTAGCATTACTGTGTATATTAATTATCAGCCCGCTAGTCATGTTACTGTGGTAATTGAGGATACAGGCATAGGTATACCTGCAGAGCATATGAAACACCTTATGCAGCCATTTTTTACTACAAAGCAAAAGGGAACAGGTCTTGGTTTGGCAGTCTGTCAGCAATTAGTTAACTTACATCAGGGAACTATTAGTATTACCAGTAAGGTAGGTAAAGGTACACGCGTAACTATTAATTTACCCGCTGTTCATGACCGCTCATAATCCTTTAAGTTATTTTTCTTTCTTAATTAATTGCTTTATCTCAAATTGAACTTTCAAAAATGCTGTTTTTTCAAGTAAAAGTAAAGTTGAAAACAAAGGTGGAAAAAAGTCAAAAGAAAGGGGAAAGAAGTGATTTACAAATTTATCAAATTATGTAAATATTTTAAGTGGGATAAAAGTACTTGATTTACAAAAGGATAAAATAGACAGAGATAATGGAGAAAAAAATTCTAGTAGTGGATGATGATAAAGAATTCTTAGAAGAACTACAAGAAACCTTAACTTTAAGTGGCTATGAGGTTAAGGCTATTTCTGATCCACGGAAGGCATTGGCTGTAGCTATGCAACTTAAACCCGATATTATTGTGCTGGACCTAAAAATGCCAGGTATGACAGGATTTGAGGTAGTAAACAAAATTAAGAGTACACCAGTTACTGAGCATATCCCTATTATTGCGATGAGCGGATTTTTTACTGCTGAGCAGGATGATAGTCTTTTGTCTTTTTTTCAGATTCATCATTACCTACGTAAACCTTTTAATCCTCTTGACATAATTGCCCGTATTGAAGAGGTTTTTAAAGAAACAGCACATAAAAGGCATTAGCTGAAATATTAATAAAATATCAATATCGTAAGTCTCTTATAATAAAACAGCACTCTTTAAATATCCCTGCCTATAATTTGTTACTTATTATTAAAAGTTATACTGTTTTATCGCTGTATTTTTGAAGATTCTGATTATCTATTAATTTTTCTCATAAGCAGAGAAGAATAATTAGATAAACTAAAAGTTACGTTAAAAATTATTTCTCAGACAGCATTGTTTCTGGCTCAGAGCTTATTTTAGGACATTAGCAGAATCTGTAGGAACCCAATTTTAAAAAAATTGCACAGGAGATTACATTATCAACGCTTTTTAGAAGGTTAATTGATTGACTTTTATAAATAGCATTGATATAATCTGAATTATGAAAATAGACAAACTTTTGACCATTGATGAGCGTAAAATCTTGCAGGGTAGCTCTATTGCGCATTTTCTTATTGACAGAAACCACACCATTGTTGCTTGGAATCCTGCCTGTGAGGCATTAACTGGTTTTTCCGCCCGCCAAATGATAGGTACTTCTAATCAGTGGAAACCTTTCTATAATAATCCCCGGCCATGTTTATGTGATTTATTGGTAGACAAAGCTTCTTATCATACAATTAAGCGCCACTATAAGGGAATGCAAATAAAACGTTGGGGATTAATCAGAGGGGCCTATGAGATAGAGGGCTTTTTTTCTGAAATGCATAAAAAAGGTAAATGGCTTCGCTTCACTGCGGCTCCTTTGTTAAATAAAAAAGGGGACATTATCGGTGCGATAGAAACACTTGAAGACATTACTGAACGTAAGCAAGCAGAAGAAAAAACAAAAGCGCTTAATCGTAAACTTATTGTTACCAATCGCAAACTACGGATGGTTGCTCTTCGTGATATGCTTACAGGGCTTTTTAATCAACGGTATCTTGAAGAAGTCCTCGAAGCAGAGTTTTTGCGAGCAAAACGTTATGGGCAGGCCCTTTCTATTATTATGCTTGATATTGATTATTTTAAATCTATCAACGAACGCTATGGCCGTAAATTTGGAGACCAGGTACTTGTACAGTTAGCCGTATTTCTTAAAAAAATAGTAAGGAAATACGATATCCTAGTGCGTTATGGAGGTGAGGAATTTATAATTATTTCTCCTGGAAGTAACTTTTATCAAACCAGTGTTTTGGCTCGTAGAATAATGGATGAGATAAATCTGTATTCTTTTGGAGATACAAGACATTCTTTGAAGCTTAAACTAAGTATGGCTGTGGTTTGCTTGCCAGATGATAAAATAGTTAACAGTGAAGACCTTCTGCGTATTGGAGAAGAGTTGTTATTAAAGGCAAAAGAGGCAGGGGGCAACAGAATTTTCAGTAACCAAGATAAAAAACAACAAATTTTATCTACAAAGCAAAAACGTAAGCAAAAGGAAACTATTGAGAGTCTACGTTATCAACTACAGCAAATAACTAGGCGTGCTAATCAGAATTTGATGGAGGCAATTTTTGCTTTTGCTAAGGCGATTGAGTTACGTGACCATTATACTGGAGAACACGTTGAACAGACTGTTTATTATGCCACACAGATTGGACGTATGTTGAAACTAAGTGAGGAGGAGATTGAAAATATAAGGCAGGCAGCGGTGTTACATGACCTTGGTAAAATTGGTATAAGCGATAATATACTTCTTAAGAAAGGTAAACTTTCTGAAGAAGAATATCTGCAGATTAAAAAACACCCCGAGATTGCTGCGGATATTTTAAGACCGATTCATTTTCTACGTTCGGTCATTCCTTACATACTTTATCACCACGAACGATGGGATGGTAAGGGTTATCCCAGTGGTCTTAAAGGGCAGCTTATTCCTGTGGGTGCAAGAATTATTGCCTTGGCTGATGTTTTTCAGGCACTGACTTCTAATCGTCCCTATCGAAAGGCTTTTACAAAAGAAGAAGCAATTCGTATCATTAAACAAGGTTCAGGTAAACAATTTGACCCAAAGATTGTAAGGGCTTTTTTAGCATTAATTAAGAAAAAAAATATCCACTCTGTTAAATAGTTCTTATCTATGTTTTCCTTCTTCTCTTACCCTATATTCTTTTATACGCTGGTTCTATTATTAATGGTTACATCCTTATGTGCTATTTTCTTACAAGAGAAGGAACAACGACGCACTATTCAAAAAAAGGAAAAACAGCTTGAAGAATATAGAAGACGAATTATGCAGTTAGAGGCATTAGGAAATAAAAAAGAAGAATTTCAGCAAAAGATACAACAATTAGAGAAGATTATTCAAGAAAACGAGGAAAATTTTGTAAAGTATTCAGAAGAAATTAAGCAAGCAACTGAAACCAAGGAAATATTGACTAACCAATTAGTTTTATTACAATCACAATTAGACACAAAAGAAGATACACTCCAGCAGATGAAGCTTGCTAAGCAAAGGTTGGAAGAAGAAATTACCCGTCTACAACAAGAATTAGAAACAAGTAAGAGAGAATTAGAATTATCTAATCAGATGTATAACGGCCTTAAAGGTCAATTTGATGAGATGGAAGATAAATATAATCAACTTTTCCAGAAGTTTGTTGCATTACAGCAGAAACAGGAAAAAGAAAATACCAGAGATTATTCTTTAGATAATACACCTCATCCAGAACAGACTGAACAGCAAGACATTGCTGCAAAAATTAAAATACCAAATCTTGCTGCAGGGCTTCAGCAGTTCAATGAACCTAAGAACGATTCTTCTTAATAATCCAAAGATTTATAAAGCAAAAGTTGGTCGGTGTTGTTTTCTTATTTATATTACAACTTATTAAATAAAAAAATTAGTAGGATATAGGTTTACATATAAAACTATTTTTGGGGAAATACAATGAAGAGAAAGATTTTTCAGATAAAAAAGATTTGGATATGCCCAGACGGATTTTGTGTAGCTACTTGAAAGTTAGTAGAGTATCGCTGTAATTTATTCCAAAAGGTAAAGGAGTAAAAAATGGATCGAAATACTGAAAAATTTGTGGGTTACTGTTTGTTAATATTGGGATTATTTATCATTATTTTTTCGGCTTATCAGGTATACATTGTTTTTGTAGGCATAGCAAATCCACCGCGCGTGATGAATTTTGAAGATATTACTATGCAACTACCTAATATTCAAGGGAAAGTTGAGATATTTGCTTCTGATATACTTAACAAAATAGGTAATCTAATACTATGGTATCTAGTTATGTTTTTTATGGTTAGTTGTGGGCATAAAATTGCTAACCTGGGAATTTTTCTTCTACGGCAGATTAAAGTCAGCGTGAAAGCAAAAGAGGATATTTCACAAGATAGTTAACTTAATTGTTAAGAAAAATGTTTATTTTTTTAATAAGATGGATTATAGATGCGGTTAGCTTGGCGTTTGTAGTATGGTTATTTCCAAACGTTAGTGTGGATTCTTGGAGAACACTTCTCTTGGCGGCATTTTGCCTGGGGTTGGTTAATGCTACACTTAAACCTTTTTTATTATTGTGGACATTACCTCTTTCTTTATTAACATTCGGTTTTTTTACATTTGTTATCAACGGATTGCTTTTCTATGGGGTTTCAAAATTTGTGAAGGGCTTTTTTGTAGAGAACTTTACTAGTGCCTTCTTAGCCGCTTTAGTAATGTCGATAGTTAGTTTCATTGGAAATATTTTATTGGCACATCAAGGCAAGATGAATATTTATTTTTATCGTGACAATTGGTCTACGAGAAGGTATAAGGACAGTATTGATGTCAGAGCAAAAAAATTGAAATAATAAATTATTAAACAAGGTAATAGCAATGGTAATGAGAAGATTAAAACAGTATTTTTTTGCGGGGATAGTTTTTATTGTCCCTCTGGCGGTTACTGTTTATGTCCTATTCGTTTTGTTTAGTTTCTTCGATTCTATTATTGGAAGATATATTCAACAATATATTCAGGATAAATTCGGATTTTACATTCCTGGTATAGGAGTAGCTTTACTTATTATTATTATCTTAATTACAGGATTTTTTGCCAACCGTTTTTTCAGACACGGTTTCTTTATACGTATTGAGCAGTGGTTTAGTAAGTTACCTCTTGTAGCAAATCTCTATCCTACCTTAAAACAAGTTATCCTCTTTGTGGCTGCTCAGAAGGAATTCGGTTTTAAATCTGTGGTGCTTGTGGAATATCCACGTAAAGGTATATGGACATTAGGATTCTTGACTAATGAGCATTTCTCGGCAGTAAATAAAGCGGCCAATCAGCAATTAATAGCAGTATATCTACCAATGTCACCTAATCCCCTCTCTGGCTATGTGGCTTTTTTTGAGCGCTCGGAAATAGTACCAGTGGATATGACGGTAGCCCAGGCACTTAATGTTATTCTATCAGCGGGAGTTTTTGGTTCACAAAAATAGTTGTTTTGATTTTTCTATTATGGTATTATAAAAAAACTTTAAAGGAAATCGTTTTTGGTCAGCTTATAAGGAGGCGAAATGGGACATCTGATTATGAAGGGCGGGCCAGTAATGGTTCCGATTATTTTAGGTTCAATTTTTGGGTTCGCAATAGTAATAGAAAAGTTCATTTTTTTATTCCGTCTACGATATGATACAAGTTCCTTTGTTCAAGAGATATTTAAGGACCTAAAAGCAAACAAACCTCAACGGGCACTGTTGACCTGTGAACGTATGAGTAATTTTCCTTTAGCTGTAGTGTTTAAGATAGGTATTGAGCGAAGGATGCTTTCTGCAGAGCGTCTTGAAAAAATACTTGAGCAAGCGGGTAATAACCAGCTTCAACGTTTAGAAAAACGAATGGGTGCACTTGCTTCTATTATCGGGATAGAGCCTCTTTTAGGTTTTTTAGGAACGATAACCGGTCTTATCCGTGCCTTTATGATGTGGGAGCAAGCAGGAGCAAATATTACAGTCAGTGCATTAGCCAGTGGTATATATGAGGCGATGATTACTACCGCTACAGGTTTGGGGGTTTCTATACCTCTATATCTGTGCTATAACTACTTTATAAGCAGAATTAAATATCTAGCATGGGATTTAAATAACTATACTGTGCAGTTAGTAGAAGTTTTACAGGAATTAAAGGCATAGAGCAAAAAATGAAAATAATTCCCCGATATAATTACTTATCCGGCTTAGAGTCTATTGCAATGACTGATATAATTCTTAATATGTTTATATTTTTCTTTATCTCGTTCAGTCTGCTTTATACCTTTAATCCTCACCGCATACAAAAACTAGATGTAAAATTACCAAAAGCTTCACAAACTACAACTATTGGAGAACAAGAGCAGATAAATATAACCCTAAATAATGAAGGTCTGATATTTGTAGGAGAGGATTTAGTAAGTCTTAAAGAACTAAAGGGTATAGTATCCACTAAATTACGAAATAATCCTGAGTTAATCGTCATTTTACGTGCTGACCGTCTGGTTAGTTTTAATAAGATCGTAGGAGTCTTAGATACCCTTACTGAACTAGGTATTACTAATTTACATATTGCTGCCATCAGAGAATAAATGACTGTTTTAAATCTTATTCCTCAGCAGGTAACTTCGCGTATCTTAACTTTATTAGAACGCAAGAAACTCATAAAAACTTTAATACCTTCTCAAAAAATTCTCAATTGTAATGCTCCCCAAGGAGCATTAGAGGTAATTTACAAATCTTGCCACCGCTATGGTAGCCACAAGTTGATTTGCGTGAAGAAGAATTCTGAGCATATAAGACTTACTTATCACGGAGATAATGAAGAATTCATTTTGGTAAATCCCAATGGTCATGTATATCGACCTCTATATATTGTCATTGCTCTTGATAAAAAAGATGTTTTGTTACGGAAGATAAAAAATAGATGTTTAAGCAGTCGTGATTTTATGTGTCTTGTTATGGACTACCACAACCCAATGACTACGGTTTTTACTATGCTTAAAGACACTGTGCATTGTGAAGTTACTTCTAAGGGGAGGGGAAGAGGGCCTGTTTTCTTTGTAAGTGAGCCTAGTCGTTTGAAGGCTCATACAGTGCGTACTCCTGGATATCAACTTTTAATTTTAAACGGAATGCAAAGGAGAAGATAATGCCCTGTAAAACAATAAAAATTCTGATGTTACTTCTTATTCTAATTATTCTAAGTATCTGTGAAAGAACACAGGCAGAAACGATACTTTTAGATGATTTTGAAGGAGCTATTACTGGTGGTGTTGAAGGAACAGTTGATTTTGGTGCAGGGAATGGGTCATCCGTAGCTGTTTGTGCATCAAGCGACATTAAACAGAGTGGAAATCAGTCATTAAAGATTACTTATCAAGCTGTAGAAGGTGGTTATATGTGGGTTGCGCGCGGTTTTCAGTTAGATGCAAAAAATGCTGTTTGGCTGGTAAAGCCCGAAACTATTCATTGGGAGAAATTTAAGGGTATTTCTTTTTATATGTATGGTATGAATTCACTAGTAGATGTCGCTTTTGATATAAAAGACAATGGTGGTGAGATTTGGCGATATAAGATAACCGATGAGTTTACGGGGTGGAGAAAAATTACTTGTTACTGGGATGAGTTCTTTGCGCGTAACGACTGGCAGCCAGATAACGCTAATAAAAATAGAATTCTTGATTTCCCCCTAAAAAGTTTTCAATTTGAGGTGCTAACACCAGCAGAAGGTGTCCTTTATTTTGATAGAGTAGAGTTAGTTGACTAAGTTTATTATGCAAAGGAAAACAAGATTTATTTTAATCGTTAGCGTCTGTATATTATTGGTAATAGGGATTTATTGGGGATATTGCTATTTTATAGACTATCAGTCGACTTCAAAGCACCAGAAATTTTATTCAGAAAGATTATCAGCGTGGAAAAATCTTAAGAAGATTTTGGAGGACAAAATTGCAGAGTTTGATGGTGACAGTGCAGTTTTGGTTAAAGACCTTACTATGGGTTGGAAATATAGTTATAACAAAGAAAAAGTTTTTCCTGCTGCAAGTTTAGTAAAGATACCTATTATGGCAAGCTGTTTTTTGGCAGAAAAAGAAGGTAAGCTTTCTCTTAAGGAAACTATTACATTGAAACAAAAGGACAAAACTGGTGGTTCGGGGATACTTAAATCTGTTAAATCTGGAACTTATTTTACTATAGAAGAATTAATTAAAATAATGATAGCCCACAGTGATAACACTGCTTCTAATATGCTAATCAGTAGACTTGGGTTAGAATATATTAATAATGCCTGTAGACAAATGGGGCTTAGGCATACTCATCTTGAACGAAAGATGATGGACTTCGTAGCAAGAAGACAAGGAAAAGAAAATTATACATCCGTTGAGGATATTGCCTATCTTCTAGAAAAATTTTATAGAGGAAACTTTATAAATGCTAGAGTATCAAGAAAATGTATGGAGTTTTTGAAAGAACAGAAAATAAGAGACCGAATACCTAAGAAGTTACCCCCTGAAGTTCTAATTGCACATAAAACAGGGTTGGAACGTCGTGTTTGCCATGATGTGGGGATTGTCTTTACAGAAAAAGGAGATTTTCTTATTTGTGTTTTAACACACAGTCCCCAAAAGGCAAGCACTGTAAAAGATTTTATTGCTGACCTTGCCTGGGAAACCTATAAACAGTATTGCAGTTCTGAGGTAAATAATCAACCAAGGTTAAGTCTTCATTACGGTAAGTAGTAATAATAAATATTCTTATAGAAAGGAAAAATTAAGATGTTTATTATAACCAATTTTCTCTTGGCGTTGTTATATGTCTTTGATTTAGCAGTAAACATCTATGTATTTTTAATTGTTGCAAGAGTGTTTATCTCTTGGGTTAATGCTGATATGCACAACCCAGTTGTGCAATTCATTGTGGCAGTCACAGATATAGTGCTAGAACCAATCCGCAGGCTTTTACCTTCTAAATTTCGTTATCCTATAGATATCTCACCTATGGTTGCTTGTTTTATCCTTATCTTTCTGCGGCAATTTCTTACTCCAACTGTTCATTCATTAATTGTAATGTTGCGTTAATTTATTAATAAAAATATACTACCTATTTGTTGCCTTACATTATACTCTGTTTCGATTAGTAACTTAGTAACACCTTGATTTATAGTATTTTACCCACTTGTTTTTTATCTGACCTCTAACTGCCTGATACGTTCGCTAAGATAATGTTCAGTTAATACAACAAGGTTTTATTCTATGTAATACTTAAGTAAAGACGGGCATTATAAACAGACCAAGTAAAATTTCCTTGACAAATCTTCTTAAAGAATTAAACTAAAAATAAAGGAGGTGATAAGATGAAAAGATATAGTATTTTAGGCTTTGTTCTAGCATTAGTCATAGCTGTAGTCTTGGCGATAAACGGTTATATTGCCGTTCAGGCACAGTCAGCCCCTGAGAAAGTTACTTTAAGTGGTGGTTCTTTTGGAGCAGTTACTTTTAATCATAGCAAACACGCTGAGACCATTGGATGCAAAGACTGCCATCATCAAGGAGAGTTGGACCAAAAATGCAATTCTTGTCATACTGCTGAGGCATCTGTGGATTCTAAAACAGCCTTCCATAAGAGCTGTATAGACTGTCACAAGGAGAAAGAACAGGGGCCTACAGGTTGTATGGATTGTCATAAAAAAGAATAGCTTAATGGTTTTTAAAAAAGCGGACATTGTTACTTATAGCAATGTCCGACTTTTTTTGTTGAGGCTGAGAATGTTTTAAGCTATAATCAAAAAATATGGAAAATACTACTTTACAAACTTATGGTAGTAAGTTTGTTTCTCAGCTTCTAACCACAATTCGGCTTATTTCCATTTATCCTGCCAAACATCCTCTTATTGTTAACGCCTTGAAAACACTGATGAGCTACTTGGAATCTTTACTTACTACAGAAGACGTTCTAGAATTGGCTATTTCTCCAGATAACAGGGTTATTCTTAATCAATTTGTTATTCAAGAAAAAGGTCAAGGTACAGTTAATGATTTTATTTCTCTATTTAAGAAACTAGAAGTAGAAAGTCTTATTTTTTCGCGGGGTCTAACCGTAGAAGAAATGGACAACTTTGTTAAATTTTTTATTAGTGATAAAGAAAAACTTAAATCCAAGCAAAACCTAAATACATTTTTCGAGGCACAGGGAATAAAGCATATCAAAGCCCGGCAGTATGAGTATCTGAAAATAGAAAAAGGTAAAGAGGCGACCCTTTTGGAAGGTAAGCTGAAAGACGTAGAGTTATTGAAGAAAAAAATAAAAGATTTTAGCCAAAAAAAGATATCAGAACCTGCTGATATACAAACTATTCAGGAAGGCGTTTTTAATCTAGTAAAAGAGGAATTCAAGCAAGAAGGAAAAATAAACAGTTCTATAAAAATACTTTTAAAAAAATTTATATTACATTCTTCAGACCATAATAATGTTCTAGAAAAATTGCGCCAAGCACTTATTGATTTTGGTTGCCCCCCAGAACAAGTAGATAGTTTGATTAGCAGGATAAGGGAGGAAATTTCTCAGCCCCAGCAGTCTCGTGCGCGAATAACTAAAGAGGATTTGGAACTGTTACAGAGACAGAATAACCAGTTGAAAGAACAGTTAACAACTCTTCGTCAGGAAATAGAAAGACACAGATGGGCGTTAGAAGAACTAAAAAAAGAAAATAGAAAAATTATTAGTGAAAAACAGCGTATTGATAACATTGTTCATAATATGGCAGAGGGAATGGTGGTAGTTGACGCAGAGGGAAAAATTATTTTGGTAAATCCTGCTGCCGAGCAGCTTTTAGGAATTACTAAAGAAGATATTGGTAAGCCCATACGCCAGGTAATTAAAGACGAACATCTATTGACCTTGACTAAGCAAATTACTGCCGATGCAGAAGGGATAGTAGAGAAAGACATTGAGTTGGTTTCAGCAGATGAATCTACCAAGCGGGTTCTACGAACTAGCTCTGCAGTAGTTGAAGATAATGAGGGACGAACTGTGGGTATGGTTACGATGCTAAATGATATTACTCGTCAGAAAGAAATTGAGAATCTAAAAAGTCAGTTTGTAGCAAGCGTTTCCCATGAGTTACGTACACCTTTAGTGGCTATTGAGAAGTCTATTAGTTTAATGTTAAGCAAAGCCGCAGGAGAAATTAACGAAACCCAGAGTCAATTCCTTAATATAGCAGAACGTAATCTTAAGCGCCTGACCGCGTTGATTAATGACCTTTTAGATTTGTCTAAACTTGAAGCAGGGAAAATGGTCCTAAAACGAAGACCTGTCTCGCTTGCTTCGCTTATTCAGGATGCCATAGAAAGTATGTTGAATTGGGCCGGGAGTAAATCTATTGCTCTAAAAAAAGAAATTGCGCAGGATTTGCCACTTATTGAACTTGACCCGGATCGGATTATTCAGGTTTTAAACAATCTTATTGGTAATGCTATTAAATATACTCCATCTGGAGGTCAGATTACTGTTAAAGCCAGATTTGTCAGTCAAGAGCACTGTGTGGAAGTAGAAGTAGAGGATACAGGTATTGGGATTCCTGAGGAGGATTTAGATAAGGTATTTGAAAAGTTTTACCAGGCAAAAGGACATGAGCAAACTGAGATTAAAGGCACAGGGATAGGTCTTGCAATAGTTAAAGAGATAGTCACCCTTCATGGAGGAAAAGTATGGGTAGAAAGTCAGTTGGGTAAAGGGTCACGTTTCTTTTTTACTATTCCGCAGACAGGGGAGGAAGATAATGACAGACAACCAAATTAAGGTTTTAGTAACCGATGACGAAAAGGATTTTCGGGATCTTTTGGCATTTTGGTTAAAATCTAAAGGGTATGATGTAATCACAGCTAGTAACGGTATTGAGGCAGTAGAGAAGATTAAACAAGAATCTCCGGATGTTGTCTTTTTAGATTTAAATATGCCGGATAAGTACGGAACTGATACACTTAAAGAAATCAAATCCTTTAATAAAGATTTACCCGTAATAATCATTAGCGCCCATGTAGACGACCGTAGAGCAAAGGAGGCAATGGATTTAGGTGTTGCTGGTGTATTTTATAAGGGCAGTGACTTTCAGCAAGGGCTTACTCTTTTAGAAGCAGCTCTCCATACCCATAAAAAGCTTAAGAAATAGTTTTGTTTTTACTAAAAGAATTTATCCGCAAGGTACCCTTGCGGTTTTTTTATAAAAGATTTATTGACAATTTAAAAAATTTTAGGATATAATAGATTTACGATAATTACCATAACTGTTAAAATTTTATAAAATCTAAATTCTAAGGAAGTGATTGTATGATAAGAATAATTACCAAAAAATCTGGTGTTGACAATAAACTTATTTCAGCAAAACAGATAATGGCAAAGTATGGGATTACTTACCAGACAATAAATCACTATACTGATTTAGGGTTATTACCCTTAGTAGAAAAAAAAGGAAACGTTCGTTTCTATAATGAAAAACAAGTATGTAAACGCTTATCTAAGATAAAGCATCTTGCTCAGGAAGGATATTCTCTTCGGCTTATTCGCAAAAAACTATTAGGCATATGATATCAAAAAGAATATTTTTTATTGTTGGGATAACCAGTCTGATTCTCTTTTTAAATAACAGCATGGTAGTTGCTGAAGAAGTTAAAGAACCACCTAGTAATACGCAAAAAATGATTGGTGAGTTTTCTGGTTGGAATGTACCTGTGCCTGTTTCTAACTATAATTTTGTTAAGTATGCAATTTACCTGTTTGGAACTCGCTGGGGAGAGCAGCCGACTACTGAACAAGAATTAGAAGACAGGGTATGGGAACAACTTATTCTTTCCTATGAAGCTTTCAGGCGTAATATAAAAGTTGAGGAAGCTGAGATTGATGAAGAAATAGATAAGATGTTGAAGTCAGACAAAGTAAATTTTGACTGGCGCAAGGACCAAGATGCCTTTAAAAAGTGGGTAAAAGATAAAGCAAATATTGAGATAAATTTGTTCCGTGAGATACTAAGGCACCTGTTGCAGCTAGAAAAACTTCGGAAAGAGGTATTAGATTCTTTCACCGTAAGTGTAACCGAAGAAGAGGCACTTAATGAATTTATTAATGAATATAATACTATGGAATTAGAATTGGTGCAATTTGACGAACTTAAAGATGCAGAGAAATTTTTTCAGGAGATGCAGGATCCTAAGAAGTGGCAAGAGCAGGCGGCTAAAGAACCCAAACGTTATCAACACCCCGGTTTTGTTTCTTTTGAGTTTTTAATTAATATGTGGAAAATACCTAAAGAGGATCTTTATAAAATGCTAGAGATGGAGGTGGATTCTATTTATCCACCGCGTCCGATTTATCGCGGATGGGGTGTTTTTAGGATATTAAAAAAACGACCAGCTGATCCTAAAGAATTTCCCCAGGTACGCGATTCGTATTTTAAACAAGTAGAGATGCTTAAAAAATATGATAAGCTAAAAGAGTGGTTAAATAAATTAAAAGAGGATGCCAAAATAAAAATATACCCTAAGGTAGAAGAAGATAAAAAGTCTAGCAATAAACTTAACCCAAAGAGAATACTTTTCTGCTAAAAGATGGCGAATAAAAAACGGGTTATTTTATTGGAAAATATTGTAAGATTCTTTTACGATGAAAGAAATCAATTGGATATCAAAAAAATTAATATTTTTCTCTTCTGTATCTTGATAGTAGTTATTCTTAATTTTGCGCGTCTGGTTATAACTTCCGCACAAGCAATAAGTAGGATTGATCTTGAAAAAGGCATTTCTTTGGAACCACCTGCTCTTTTGTCAACCCCAAAAGAAGACAGTAATTTACCAGAACTAAATAATTACTTACCGGCTATAAAACAACGCAATATCTTTAGAATGGGAAAGTTTAGTCAACTGAGAGAGGAAACTACTTCTGGTAAGGCTCAGGAGATCAAGGCACAATATCAGCTAGTAGGTATTTCTTGGTCAGATGACCCTGATGCACTCATTGAAGACACTAAGCTACAGAAGACTTATTTTGTAAAAAAAGGCCAGTTGGTCGGAGATATGAAGGTAGAAGCAATCTATCGTGATAGGGTGGTATTGCGGTTAGGACAAGACCTTATTGAGTTAAAATGAGATATTTCTTTGTAAGAGGGTTTAAAATCAAGTTTTGCTTTTTCGTTTTTTGTTTAGTAGCTTTTTTTTACATACTTGATTTTTTAAAAGTTGAGGCAGAAGAATTGAAGCAACTTGCTCAGGTACCCTCAATTACTCCTTTGATGGTGGGCCCTTCCTATGAAGAAAACAAAGTAAATATAGGTATGCAGGGAACTATTTCTCTTGACTTACGTAATATAGATATTGTAGATGCATTAAAGTTTCTTGCTACAAAGGCAAAAATAAATATTATCACCACCAAAAATGTTGCAGGAAGAGTTACATTGTTGGTAGAGAATGCAGTTATTCAAGATGTCTTTGATATAATATTGCGCAGTAATAATCTTGCTTACGATAAGAAAGGTGACATATATAATGTGATGACCCAAGAAGAATACCGTATCTTATATGGGAAAAACTTCTCAGATGTAAGACAAGTAAAAGTGTTTTATCTTAAATATGCAATCCCTGAACAGGCTTTTGCTCTTATTGATATGTTAAAAAGTGAAATAGGTCGCGTTTTGGTTGATCCAGAGACAGGTAGTATTATGGTGATGGATTCTCCTGAAAGGCTTACTTTGATTGAAGAGGTATTGAAAGATTTTGAAGCAAAAAATACCATTAAGGTTATAAAACTCAATTATGCAAAGGCAAAAGATATTGAAGAGGCTTTAAAGAATCAACTTGATATCAAAAAGGTAGGATTAATTAAGGCAGACGAGCGTGGTAATCAGATAATTGTCCAGACACTGCCGGAACGGATGGAACAGATTGAGGCATTAGTGAAAGCTTTAGACCAAAAGACAAGACAAATCATTATTGAAGTAAGTATAGTACAAATCAATTTAAATGATATACTTACACAAGGAATTCAATGGGAAGGCCTGTTTAATCTTTTTTCTAATTCCAAGAAGCTATTGTATCTTGGTTCCTATCCTTTCAGCTCTGTTCAAGCTTCTAACGACCCTTGGCGGTCAAGATATTCCACCTGGCAGACAGTAGGAAATGTAGGTTCTTATCCTTTTAGTGGCACTACTTCTAACTACTCAGCCAGCAGACCAGTAATTTCAACTAGCACTATGCATTTAGGTCTAGTAGGCACACAAGACTTTGATATATTGTTGCAATATCTTCAGACATTGGGTAGTACTCGTATAATCTCTAATCCTAAGATTGCAGTAACCAACAATCAAGAGGCGAAGATTCATGTAGGACAAAAAGAGGCATATGTAACCACAACAACTACTACTGGTCAGACTACTAATACTGTCTCAGAAGAGGTGAATTTTGTTGATGTCGGTGTGATATTGTCCGTAGTTCCCACTATTAATGAAGAGGGTTTTATTAATTTAAAGGTAAAAGCAGAGGTAAATTCAGTTATTGATACCCTAATTACTCCGACTGAAAATAAAATACCTATTATTGATACTTCCTTAGCAGAAACCACTGTTCTTGTGAAAGAAGGTGCCACAGTTATTATTGGGGGATTACGTAAAGATACAAAAAATGAGCTGATTAAACAAACTCCCTATTTAAGTAAAATACCATTATTCGGAAATCTTTTTAAATTTAAGACCAAAGAAACTGTGCACAGCGAGTTAATGATTGTAATGACACCGAAAATTATAAGTGGAGAGGTATTTGTAGCTACTGCGGAAGGAAAACTTGCTGGACAGTCAGGCTTAAAACCCACAAGAGATTATGAAAGTAAATTGGAGGATTTTAAGCCACAACCTTCAGCTGATAAGGTATATGTACCAATAGGAAAAGATGAAAGACTACAACTTAGACCATTACGAAAACAAAACTAACCAAAGAGCTCTTTATGAGAAAAATAATTTTTAACAAAAAAATTGTGGAAGAGGCATTGTTAATATCAATTATTGGGTTAGTTATTGCAGGTTTAAACGAACCAACATTTGCAAAGGAAAGAAGTAAATCAAAAACAGAAACCCAACTTCGGGAAGTAGACATTCTTAGGAAAGAATTGTTGAAGGCCCAAGAGGCTTTGGCTAATTTAAAATCCTTATATGCTGATAAAGAAATTCAAGTGAAGCAGCTTTCTTTAAAATTGACTAAACTTGAAGAGGATTTTAGACAAGCACAGGAAACAGTTATTAGATTAAGAAGAGACAAAGAGGAATTAAGCCAACTTCAGACAAAACTTTCTTTGCAGCTAAAATCTTTAGAGACAGAAAAAGCAATTTTAAAGAAACAAAATGAGCTTCTTTCAACTTGTAATGAGGAAAATAAGGCGAAGACAAAAGAATTAACGGTACTGAGGGCAAACTGCGCTAAACAAAATCAAGACTTTTTGAATAAACAACAAGAGCTAGAGGCTACAATTGCAGCTTATGAAAACAAAAATCAACAGCTTATACAACAAAAGGCAGAATTAGAGTTAAAATATGCTTCTTGTAGTCAAGCCTTAACTGAACGTAAAAACTTTGAAATTAGTTGCTTGGCACAGAAAGAGTCACTGCTAAAAGAATTACAAGACGTTAGACGGCAAAGAGATATGTTACAGAAAGATTTGGCTTCTGCTCAGGCTCAGACTGCAGAGGTATCTAATCTTTACGAGCGCCTAAAGCAACAACAGCAGATGGAAGAAGAACTTGGTCAGTTGCGTCGTAACGTTGCGCAGTTGCAAAATGAACTGAAAATATCACAAGAGCAAAATAAAAAGCTTTCGGAGATAGCTTCTAAATACAATAAACAAGCAGACTTAGCTGATCAGCTGTATCAACTACGAAAGCAATTGTCTATTTGTGAGGCGCAACGGATCCAACTAGAAAAACAACAACAGCAGCCCGATGTTCAAATTAGCCGTTTACGTTCTGAGATTGCACAGCTTGAAAAACAAAAATTGATGTTGGAAGAGACTTGTAATAAAGCTAAAAAGCAGCATGATGAATTAGGACGCAAGCTATCCGAAATGAGCAAAAAATTACAGTTACTGCAAAATGAAAATAAGATGCTTAAGGAAAGTGTTTTGGCTTCGGATAAACAGACGTTGCTAAAAGAACTTGAGCTTCTACGTAGGGATTTAGAAAAGAGCCAAGAAGAGAAGAAAAAGATAGAAGATTCCGCAAGACAAAATAAGCAAGAAACCCAAAAGGCACAACAACAGCTTGAGGTATTACGTAATAAACTAACTGCTTTAAAGACCTGTGAAGAAAATATAGAAAAACAAAGACAGCAATTAGCGGATTGTCAAGAACGTGTAAATCAAATAGAGTTACTTAAAAAGGAATTAGAATCCTTACGCACTAAGAATCAACATTTACAACAGCAAGTTCAGCAATGCACAGCGACTAATCAGCAGGGAAATACTTCCTTAAATAAAGAATTGGAGAAAGCTAATAAAGAACTGGAATTATTGCGTCATACTAACCAGCAGTTAGAGAAAAAAGCGCAAGAAATTTTTACCTTAAGACAGAAAGAATCAGATGAGAAAACAAAGGAAATAGCTCTCCTCAAGAAAGAAATGGAAGATTTACGTAATATAAACAATAAACTCCAGCAAAGAATACAGCAGGCCGATGAAGAAGTAAAAGAGAAGAAAAAATGTGCTGAAGAGATTAATCTATTAAAAAGAGAACTTAAACAGGTGAATGACAAAAATAGGCAACTAAGTAAAAAAATAGAAGGGTGCCAAGCAGGAAGTCAACAGCAGCTGGTTGAATGTAACAAGAGAGTTGAATATCTTAACAAAGAATTAGAACAACTACGTAGCGTAAATAAAAAATTACAACAGAAAAGCGAAGAGGTTCTGACAACTCCAAAAGATTCCGCGCAGGAGAATAAAGAATACATTCAGTTAAAAGAAAAATATAGGCAATTAGAACAGGAACGCAATCGCCTTCAAGAAGAAATTAAGCAATTACAAAAACAACAGGCAGATTTAGTTACTCAATATGAAGCACGGTTAAAGAAAGAACCTATGCTTTCTAAGTCTTCCACTGATAGTAGCGAAACCGTCGCAATCCTCAAACAGGAGTTAACTAAAGCGCAGGAATTGTCCTATCAACTGGTTAAGGAGAAAGCGGATTGCCAGAAACGGTACGAGGAGCTTAGCGAACAGCTAAATAAAGCTTTATTAGTTAAAGAAGCTCAAGAGAAAGAAAAACAGGATATAGAGCGGAAAAATAAAGAACTAGAAGAACAATACAAAAACTTATCATTACAGCTTTCGCGGCTAATGATACAGTATGGAGAATTAGGACAACAAAATCAACAACTAACCAATGCTAACGCCAATTGCCGTAGTGAAATTGTTTCTGTTCAGAACAAACTACAACAAGCAGAACAATTGGTATCTTCACTTCAGTTAGAAGTGGAAAGGATGAAAAAAGAAAATAATGACCTCAATGTAAAGTTTTTTAACGAAAAGTTACAACGAGAACAAGATGTTGCTTTGGTGCAGGCGCAATGTAACCAGCAGATTGCCTTAAAAGAGGGTGAATATGTTCAGCTTTCGAAAAAATTTGAAGATTTTCGTAATCAAAAACAGGTTCAGGTTACTGCTTTAGAAAATGAACTTGCTTCGGTTAAGAAAGAATTAGCCGATGCACAAAATCTTTCCTTTCAGATGGTTCAGGAAAAAGGTTCCCTTTCCGGGCAACTTAAAAAGCTAACAGAACAGTTACAAGCCACAGAAAATCAAAATACTCTTTTAATACAGCAAAAGACAGAATTAGAAAAACAAAATGCTTTCTTAAAGGAACAGTATATCTCTATATCCCAGGAATTAAAAAAGGTTCAGGAAGATACCAAACGAATAGAAAAAGTAAAGATTCCGCAGGAATTAGAGCGTTGTGTAAGTGAATTAAATTCTCTTAAGAGAGAGCTTGCTAATAAAGATGCTGAGTATCTTAAGAAGATAAAAGAATATGAACAGAAGTATAAAGAAACCAGTAGTACAGATAAGAATAAACAAAGTCTTATTAAGGAACTTGCGCAGTTAAAAACCAAGTATGAGGAATTAGAAAGAAGATACCAGATGTCTGAGAAGATTCGTAAAGATTTAGAGGCAATTAAAGAGCGTTATGGTAAATTACCCGAAGAGAATGCCAATCTTCACTATAATTTAGGGGTTTTATACGCAGAAAAGAAAGATTACGATAAGGCAATAACAGAATTTAAAAAGGTTATTGAGCTTAAACCTCGTGATGCAGAGGCGCATTATAATCTTGGAGTAATTATTGGTGAGTATTTAGGTAACCGCAAAGAAGCACTACCATATCTTGAAAAATTTCTAGAATTAGCACCGCAGGACCCCGAAGCAGATAAGATTCGCAAATATATTGTTACCTGGAAAACTTTTAGTGAGGGACAAGATGACCAGCGCTAAATATATAACTGCAAAAGAAATTGCTCAGAAATATGCCCTTTCTTATCAAAGTATAAACCGCTATTCTGACGCAGGTCTTTTACCAGTTGCTTTCAAAAAAGGAAATATTCGTTATTTTGAACGTTCAGTAGTAATTAAACGAATGAAAACTATCTTAGAAATGAGTAAGGATGGGTACTCTTTGTTGTTGATACGCAAAAAAATTTTGGGTATTTAATATGCGTTTTTGTGGAATAGTTTATTTAATTATCTGGGGCATTTTCATTACGGCTAAATGTGGTTTAGCTCAGCAAAGCGGTTTTCGTGATTTGGATTTTCCTCAGAAACGTATTTCTTTGGACCTAAAGGATATGGATATTATCGAAGCATTAAAATATATTGCCACAAAAGCCCAGATGGATATTATCCCCACCAAAGAGGTTTCAGGTAGAGTTTCTCTTACGGTTCAGGATGTCCCTGTTAAAGATGTTTTTGAGATTATCTTACGCAGCAACAATCTTGTTTACGAAAAACGGGGTTCTATCTACAATGTAATGACTGAAAATGAATATAAGAATCGTTTTGGGAGAAGTTTTTATGATAATAGAATTTTTAAAGTAATTCAGCTACAATACGCCTCTCCTGAACAGGCATTGACTCTTTTAAATTCAATGAAAAGTGATGTTGGCAAGGTGCTTATTGACCCTGATTCTGGAATTATACTTATTCTTGATACCCCTGAAAGGGTAGCAAATATGGAGGCTACTTTAAGGGCAATGGATCAGAAAAGTATAATAAGAGTTTTTAATTTAAAGTATGCCCGTGCCAAAGATATGGAAGAAAAGCTTAAAACACAACTTGACCTTAAAAAAGTTGGTTCAGTAAAAGCTGATGAGCGAACAAATCAATTGATTGTTCAGACGTTACCACAGAGAATGGAAGAAATAGCCAAGTTAATTGAAAGCCTTGACCAGAAGACACGACAGATTCTTATTGATGCCAAAATAATTCAGGTGCAGTTAAATGATGCAACAAGCTCAGCGGTAGAGTGGGAAGGTCTTTTTCAGCTTAGTAAAAAGCACGGCATGACTTATTTAGGGTCATACCCTTTTAGTTCAGTTCAGGCATCCACAGACAGTTGGCGTTCACGTAAAGATACACTTACAGAGGTAGGATACGTAGGGTCTTTTCCTTTTTCTGGCACAACCTCAAATTACTCTGCAGGCAGGCAAAGTGTGGGGATTCAAGAAATGCATTTAGGAGTTATTGGCAAAAATGATTTTGATGTTATAATAAAGTATCTGCAGTCATTGGGACAGACCCGTATTCTTTCTAATCCTAAGTTAGCAGTGGTAAACAACCAAGAGGCAAGAATTCATGTTGGCGAGCGACAAGCTTATATTACTACTACCACCACTCAGACGCAGACTTCTACTACTGTATCTGAAGCAGTAACGTATGTAGACGTGGGGATTCAGTTAGCAGTAACTCCCACTATCAATGAGGATGGATTTGTTACTGTAAAGATAAAGCCTGAGATTTCTAGTGTGGTTAGTTATCTTGAGACTTCCAGTAATAACAAAATACCTATAATTGATACTTCTACTGCAGAAACTATTGTAATGGTAAAAGACGGAACAAGTATCTTAATAGGAGGTCTTAGTAAACAGGAAAAGGTAAATACCTCTGAAGGTGTACCCTTGTTGCAGAAGGTTCCTGTTTTAGGAAAGATATTTTCCAATAAGGTTGATAAAACAAAACGCTCGGAACTAATGGTATTGTTGACTCCGCATGTAGTAGAAGGCGATGAGTTAGTTACTGGTTCTCAGAGTGACTTCGGTTATAAATTAGATAAAGAATATCAAAAATACCCTGAGTTCTTAGATGAACCAGTAGAATTGGAACCGAAACCTTATCAAACGTATCCACCACTTAGAGGTGAGCAAAGTTTACCAACTTTAAAACCTGAGCGTAGTTTTTAGGAGAGAAAATGATAAGATTATTTAAAATAAGTTTAATAGCTGTTATACTCAGTCATATAATAGATATCTCTTCTGTCTTTGCGCAAGCAACATTACAAGAAGAGTTCAATAAGTTAAAGAAGCAGTATGAATTGGTGGTCGCCGACAGAGATAATATTTTAGCCCAGACAAAGGGATTACTTGAATATAAAAATCGTTATAAGGAATTAGAAACAGAGTATGACAAACTAAAAAAAGAAAATGACCAACTGAAAATAGACCTTCAATTAGCTAAAGAACAAATTACTAATCTCCAGCAGCTGCAAGGTGAATGGGAGATAACTAAAGGTCAGCTTGAACGAGAAAATAAAGAGTTAAAGGCATCTTTAGAAAAGGTTACTGTGGAATACAAGATGCTTCCGGAATTACGTAAGGAGTTAAATTCAATTAAAAATGAAAACACAGCACTTAGACGTTCTATGCAGTCACTTGAAGCAAAGGTAAAACAGCTAAATCAACAAAAACTTAATGACGATGCACAGCTTGAGATATACCGTATCCAAATAAAAGATTTAAAGAAACGTTATGAACAGGCACTGGCAAAAAATAGAGAATTAGAAAAACGAGCACAAAACCTACCTAAACGTTTTGCAGAGTTGGCTCGTGAGAACAAAATGCTTATTAAAGAGACAGCACTAATGCATTATAATTTAGGTGTCTTTTATACAAAGAATAAGGAATTTTCACGGGCAATAGCGGAGTTTGAAAAAGCAGCAGAGCTTAATCCTGAAGACCCAGCAGTTTATTATAATCTTGGTTATATCTATGCAGAATACCTAGTAAATAGGCCTAAGGCAATTGAATACTTTAAAAAGTATCTAGGTGTAGCCAAACCAGGGGATAAGGATATGGACTGGGTTAAGAAATATATTGTAACATGGGAAACGTGGGAGGGTAAAAAACCAATGAAATAAGAAGGAGGGGCGAGAATGAAGAGAGCGATAGTTTTTACCGCAGTTTTTAGTCTTCTACTGTTAGTTGTAAATGAGGTACTTGCTTGGTCTATATTTGGAAAGAAGAAAGAAACTTCACCAACAACCACACAACAAGATACTGCCAAATCCACACCAACTCCTGCAGTCGCTTCACCTCAGAAGACACCTGAGGAGTTGAAACGCGAAGAGGCACTTAAAGTACGTAAAGCACAGGCACAACGTAAATTAGCGGAGCTTAATAATACTGAATGGCAGATTGAGTTAACTCCTCTTTATAGTAAAGGAAAGAAAGAAACAGATACAGTAGTTTTCAAAGAAAATAAAGTTTCTTTGGTTAACTTTAGTAAGAAAGGATTTGGTCCTACTAATTTTACTTTAACCGTTCAAGAAGATGGAATGGTAGTTTGGGAGACAATGCAGACCTCTGAAAAAGGGCAATTAGTATTTTGGCGAGGTGAGATGGATACAGATTTAAAGCAAATGCGGGGAGTAGCCAGCTATCAAATAGACCAGAACAACAAACAGGATTATTCTTTCATAAGTATATCAAAGAAGAATCTACCTATTACGGATAAGTAATATGTATGAGGCCTACTGGGGGCTAACAGAAAAACCATTTGAAAATACCCCTGACCCACGTTTTTTCTACTACTCACAACAACATAAAGAGGCAATTGCCCGCATGCTCTATGTGGTGCGTGAGCATAAAGGGGCAGCTCTTTTTACAGGAGAATATGGTTGCGGGAAAACACTTCTTTCACGTATCTTATGGCAGGAATTACAACAGGAGAATCGCTACCAACCTGTATTTATCTTAAATCCCCGCCTGTCGGGTGTAGAGTTTATTCAAGAAATTGTCCATCAGTTAGGAGGTGCTTTTGAATCTCAGGCAAAGATTGATTTATTTCATTGTCTACATAAGATACTCTACGCCAACCATAACGCAAATAAACACAGTGTTATTATTATTGATGAGGCACAGGCAATTAAAGATAAAGATACTTTCGAAGAGATAAGATTGCTTTTAAATTTCCAGTTGGATAATGCCTTTCTTTTAACCATTATCCTGTTGGGACAACCAGAGTTAAAATTTACTGTAATGAGTCTTCCACAATTTATGCAAAGAATGGCGGTTCGTTTTCATTTGAAGGCCTTTAATGAAATAGAGACCAGACAATATATTGAACATCGCTTAGCAGTCTGTGGAGTGAAACGACAACTGTTTGCGGACGAGGCATATAAAGAGATATATGTTGTTACCGGTGGCATACCCCGTCGTATTAATACCATATGTGATTTGGCTTTGTTAGTTGGTTTTGGTTTAGGTTTGACTATTATAGACCACCAAACCATCATAAAAATTAATCAGGACTTAGAATCACCTGATTTTAACGGTTCACTTCAACAACCTCTACAGACCGCTAGTGATAATTCTACAAATAACGGAGCAAGTCAGATTGATTCCTTAAAAGTCAAACCACAGACATAGAATAATAGCAATAATTAATAAAGATGTTAAGTATTCTAAATGTATTGAAAAAATATTATGAAGAGAAGAAGAAGACAGCTGAAGGTGTATCTTCTAATTCTGAAAAAGAGCGTTCAGATGTAACTTCAATAGTACAGAATTTAGAACTTCCTTCCTTGGCAGACTGCGGTGCTACAAGAGAATCAATAAGTATTTTTACTGTGGTAAACAGACAGTCAGAGGAAGAGAAGGCTCAGAAAGCAAGAGAATTTTATTTTAATCTTGTAAATTGGCTAAGAAAGATTTATACAACAGAATTCCAAGCGAATGCACAATTTAAAGAAGAGTGTTTTAGTTTTATTGATGAGCAGTTAACGTATCTTAACACTGCCGTTGAGGAATTGATTCATCAAGCAAATAGTGACTATCCTGTTGATGAGACCTGGCTTGCTTCTCATGCAGCAGCAGTAAGTGTGATTGCTTTAGAGATAGCCAAGGGGTTAGAATATAATAGGCAGAAGCTTATGGAACTGGCAGCTTGTGTATTCTTTCATGATATTGGAATGCTTAAGATTTTGGACATTGTCCAGAAACAATCACAATTAAGCAAAGAAGAGTTGGCGCAGATAAGACAACATCCTATTATGGGGACAAGTCTTTTAGGGACGATGAATCTTGGACTATTTAGTTGTATAGGTGAGGTTATATTACAAGAGCATGAGCGGATAGATGGTAGTGGGTATCCTCAAGGTTTAAAGCAAGATACAATTAATGAATATGCAAAGATATTGGGCCTTGCGGATATTTACGAAGCACTTACTCATAATCGCCCTTATCGTAGAAGAATTACACCACCTAAGGCAATAAACTTGATTCTAAATAACAAACATCTGTTTGATGCGAAAGTTTTGAAAAAACTTTTAGAACGCATAGGGGTCTTTCCAGCAGGGAGTCTGGTGCGTCTAAATACAAAAGAAATTGGGGTGGTCACGAAGATTAACCATCAGCTTCCACTTAGGCCCACAGTGTTAGTTTTATTTGAAGAGAAAGGAACAAGACTTTCGGCACCAAAAGAACTTGACCTCTCAAAAAATTTTTTACTTTGTATTGAGGAGTGTATTGAGGAAAATGTAACAGTATCTTAAAATAAATCTATGTGGCAGAGCAAGGGCTTATTTACAATTGGCATTGTGGGATTTGGATTAGTTGCGCTAACCACTTTTGTTGCTACAGAATTATCACGGCAAAAGGAAATTCAAATTCAGCTTAACCAGCTTCTTTCAGATGCCTATAAAGAAAAAGAGTCACTTTCTGGAACAATAGAACAGCTAAAAGAAGACCTTAACCAGAAGCAACAACTACTATCTAAACTCTCGGATGTGCAGGCGATCCATCAGGCATTGATTACTGCACAACAAAATGTAGAGATGTTAACCGCAGAAGTAAATAGACTTAATAAGGAACGTTCTAACTTACAGGCAGAAAATGTTAGTTTAAATACACGCTTTCAAAATACTACTAAAGAATATATGAAAGTGTTAGCAGAACTGAAAGCCGTAAAAGAAGAATTGAATCGTGTTAATCAGCAGGCTGCCCCTGAACGTAAAAAGCTTGAACAGGTAAATAAGCTTTTAGAAGAAAAAACACAAGAATTCCTGAAACAGCAAAAGGAGTTGGAGGCAATAAAAGCACAACTAAAGAATGTAAACGACAATAATAAAAATCTTCAAAATAAAGTGGTAAGCCTTGAGCAAGAAAGACAAAAACTTCTTTCACAGGTTAAATCTTTAGAAACACAATTAAATAGTCGTGTTCCGTCTTCGCGAAATTGGGAGCAGACAATATCCGAGTTAAAAAGAACCTTAGCTGAGCGTGATAAGGAAATTACACAGCTTCAAGAACGCCTACAGCAGGTGCAGGAACAATCCACAAAGGCTATCCAAACGAGTTCCTTAACAGATAGACAAAAACAGATGCCACAATTAAAGGATGAGAGACTTCAACGCCAAATAGATGAACTTCACAAGATAAATACACAGCTTAAAGAAGAAGTCACACGTCTCTCAGATGAATTGGCCCAGGAGCGTCAAAAGGTTAATCGGTTGGCACGTAGTTCACAGATAGTTTCGCCCGATATTAAGAAAATAGAAACTATGCAGGAAGAAATGAAGCGTCTGTCTGATATTCTTATGCGAAAAGAGTTTGAGATAGATGAAGCTAAAAAAGAAACCTTAAGCTATAAAGAGAAACTTATTGAGATGCAAGAAAAGTTAAATCGTTTAGAGGCTTATGCAAACTCCACACGAGTAGCCAAAGATCAGTTGTTGGAATTACAGAATCAGAAGGCTCTATTAGAGTCGCGTCTTGCTGAAGCACAGGCACAGCTTGCTAAGAAAAATGAGCTAATTGAGTCTTTACAAAAGAACATTGACTTCTTGAATCAAGATATAGCAAAAAAAGATGAACAAATACGTAAGATAGAAAATGAACTTTCTTTCTTAAGCAGAAAATCTAAGGAGGAATTGGAACAGGAAAAAGCACGGTCTACTGAAATTAATTTATTGTATTCCAGTCTTAAAGCACAGCTTGCCCAGTATGCTGACGCCCTAAAACTTAAAGATGCACAGAGTGAACAAGACCGCAAACAGATTGCCAAACTACAGGAAGAGATTTTACAAGTTCGGCAAAAGGCTGAGAGATTAGAAACGGAGTTAGCTGAAGCGCGTGAACGACAACGGAAAGCTATGGATGATTTGTCTGCAGCAGTTCGGCTCAATGCAGTTTTACAGGAAAGACTTTTTGGTACATCCGAAAAATCTAACATCTCTTATAACCTTACAGATACCTTAGAATCAGAAAGCCAACGGCTCAAGGCAGAGGAGATGCGTAAGAAAATAGAAGTTATTCTTGAGCCAAAGAAGAATTAAAGAATGAGAATTATTTTGCGTATTTTTATAGTTGTTATCAACGTTTTTTGGTTTTCTTTACTTTTAGCTGGTGATGACGATATTGAAAAAGCCCGACAATATTATGAATTAGGGAACATTCTCTATCAAGAAGGCAAATATGACCAGGCACAACAACAGTATCAGAAGGCATTGGAGTTGTTACAGAAAAAGCAATCTTCTTCTTTGACTTCAACACCTTCTTCAATACCTTTACCATCTCCAACTCAGCAGAGCCAGTTACCAGAAGTTCCTAAAAGAAAAGAGGAGCCACGCCTTATAACCGAGTACAGAATAGGTGATGAGGATATCCTGAAAATTTCTGTTTGGCAGAATGATGACTTAAACCAAGAAGTTATTGTTCGTCCTGATGGTAAGATTTCTTTTCCACTTATTGGTGATGTCCCTGCACGCGGTTTAACTATTCCTGAGTTAGATGAAGAGATTACCCACCGACTTTCAGAATATGTACGTTCACCAGAAGTTTCTATTTCACTGGTTAAGATGGGTGGGTCTCGGGTTATTATTTTAGGGCAGGTACACAGACCTGGTGTTTATAATGTATCAGGGGCAAAGACAATTTTAGAAGCAATTGGTTTAGCCGGTGGTTTTACTAATGATGCGGTACCTTCCAGTACCATTCTTATTAGAGGTGGGTTTATTGACCCTAAACCACAACGGATTAATTTAAGTAAAGCCCTCAAAGGAAAAAACGCCGAGGCGTTTAGAATTTCGTTACAACCTGAAGATATAATCTATGTTCCAAAGAAGTTTATCGCCGATATTAATTACGTCCTTTCCCTTATTGTCGACCCTATTGCCAAAGGTACTTATATTAAAGATACCTATGAAAAATGGTAAAGTGGTAATGGGGCCAGAATTATTTCTGTCTTAAGTTTAATTTCTTTTTAAAACCAACATCTAATTCCAGAGACAGTAACATTTAAGATTAAATTTTTGATTACATATATATCTTTTTTTAATAAAAACTATGGTAAAATAAATTATATGGATACACTCTACGAAAAAAATCCTGACGTTATTTTTAGAAAAATTGCTGGTGAATATCTGCTTATGCCCATAAAACAAAAGGCAGTAGATTTAAGAAGTATCTATACCTTAAACGAAACAGCTTCCTGTATCTGGCAACTTCTTGATGGTAAAACAACTATTGGTGATATACAAAAAGCACTTTGTGAGCAATTTGATATTACTTCAGAGCAAGCACTTTGGGATATTCAAGAATTTGTTAGTCAACTGGAGGCGTTAGGTTTTATTCATAGAATAAGCCGATAGTATGAAGCAGGTGCTTTTATGTATTCCGCCTGACTACGACCATGAATATCCTGCCTTAGGAACAGCGGTTCTTCAGGCGTATCTTAAGAAACACAAGGTTTCTTGTTTACAAATCGACTTAAATCTTGCTTATCGAAAATTTCTTGCCCAGCATGTCTGGGCAGAAACAGAGCTTACTTTAGAGGAACAAATTTTTTTCCTACCTTGGCTTATAAAGAAATTCTTTCGCAACTGTCTTAAAGGTCGTTATTACGAAGATTGTCTTGCCCGCCAATCAGATGGAATCTTTCCAGAGTTGCCTTATGGTAACAACACCAACAGTTCCTTCTTTTTCTGTGAGCATTTACTTTCTTCAGAATATCTATTTAGATATCTTGAAGATGAAGAAGAAAATACCTTTTGGCAGTTTTTTACACAAAGTGGCATCTTAGATATAATTCAACAAGAAGACATAAAACTAGTAGGAATCTCTATTATTTCTCCTTCACAGGCAATTGCTTCATTGACATTAGCTTTACTGATTAAGAAGAGATTTCCCCAAGTGCATGTAAATATCGGTGGACAGTGGCCTACGCTTTACAGACGTCAAATTTTAGAACATAGACAGTTATTTAGATGTTTTGATAGTGTAATCGTCTTTGAGGGAGAAGTTGCTTTACTAGAATTAGCAAGAAGAGTTTGCGCAAACAAAGAAATTACAGGTATTGCTAATGTTATTACCAAAGATACAAAACTAAATGAGCACTTTAGAATTGCTGAGATAGATATGCGTAGACTGCCACCACCTGATTTTGAAGGCCTTCTCCTAGGAGAATACGACGGTGCAAGGGATGGCCAGATTAGTTTAACTTTTGAGAGTTCTCGAGGTTGTTACTGGGGGCGTTGTGCCTATTGTGTAGATTTACCTTTACCTAAACCCAGTTATCGTATAAAATCAGCACAATTAGTAGTAAGAGATATGTGTTATTTAAAGGATAAATTTGGAGCAAGCTTTTTACTATTGAGTGACCCTGGACTTTCTTGTCGTCAGATGGTAGAGATTTCGGAAGAGATTATTCGGCAGGGAGTAAAAATTAATTGGTGGACAATGGCACGGCTTGATCCTGGATTTAAGAAAGAACATTTTGAACTTGCCCATAAAGCAGGCCTTTGCCAGATAAATTTTGGTTTTGAAACAGCATCTGAACGTCTAAGTAAACTTTTAGACAAGGGGAACCTAAGAGAACGTAGTTCTCGCATTATCCGAGACTGTGCCTTAAGTGGTATAAAGGTGGATTTGCAGACAATGCTGGGGTTACCGCAGGAAACTTATGAAGAGGCTCTAGAAACAATAGATTTCTTGCTAGAACACAAAGAGTTTATCAGCCATGTTACCTTTAATATCTATTACCTTACACCTGAGAATTATGTGTATTATAACCCTTACAGGTATGGTATAAGTTATGACAAAGAAAAAGTTTTGCCTTTTTCTTTCTTTATTCCTTTTCAAAATTTATATGGGATAGATATGGAGAAAGCAGCACAGATAGAAAAAATTTATTATGCCTTGGTAGAAAAAGAAAAAATAACAAGCAAAGCCAAAGAAGAAATTGGGAAAATAGACTTATTTAGTTCTACTGAAACAGAAAACAGCCAGCTTTTAAAAGAGGTGTTTATAACTTTGTTAGATCAAACAGTAAGTATTAAATATTACTATGATGAAAAGACTGATACCTGTACTTTTTTAGAAGAAGAGGATGTCTTTTCGCAAAGAAGGTAATCTTATAAAAATGAGAGCATTTCCTGTATCAATGATGGAAGACCACGACCAGGCCTATTTTTTCTGGAAGAAGCAAGGTCTAAAAGGATTTACTCTTTTACATATTGATGCACATCTTGACTTTGGTTGGTTGCCAGAACTTGACTGGCAACAATTGCCCACTATTTCTTTTTCACAATTACCTGCTTTGCAATCACAACTGTTGCTTAATCCTTTTATTACTTCAAAAGAAAAACTACTTAATATTGGTAATTTTATTTGCTCTGCTATTAGAGATGGTATTGTTAGACGGTTGTTTTGGATTGTTCCTGAGCCAACATTAAATTGTCTGCGCGGAAATTATTTCTTGCAGAAGCAGATAAAACAAATCTTACGGCTAAAAAAAACCGATACAGGTAGCTTTTTGATAAAGCAAAGAAGTATTAATTTCCGCTTGGCAGGAGTTGAGGTTACTGTTTGTGGTTTAAGTGACTTCTGTTACGTAGAAGAGCCAGTGCTTCTGGATATAGATGTAGATTTTTTGGTTACTGGCTATATCTGGAATGACGTTGATCCTTGTCGTATTCCTTGGATATACCCTGACCAGTTATATGAGTTGGTAAGTAAGAAAATTTCTCAAATTGAGGCCTTAACTATAGCCTATTCAGTGGAAGGAGGCTTTACCCCTCTAAAATTCAAATTCCTTGGTGATTACCTGCGACTTTACTTTACAGAGGACTTTAGCAAAGAAGATGAAGACAGTTTAGAGAGAAGAAAAGAGGCAATATATTTAGAAGAACAGAAGCAATACGACAAAGCAGAAGCCATTTATGAGGAACTTTTAAAAATTAACCCAAAAGATGCCTCAATTTATTTTGCTCTTTATTTGTTGAACTTAAACAGTCACATAGCCGATATTACAAAAGCGAGAAATTATTTCTACAGGGCTATTCAAATTGACCCGACATATTCCACAGAATATAATAATTACGGCATTCTCTATGCACGCAATGGCCGTTATAGCCAGGCAAAAAAGTATTACCAAAGGTTCTTAGAGATGTGTCCGACTAATGCTTCTTGCTGGGAAGGATTAGGTTTTATTGCTTTAAGAGAAAGAGATTACACAGCCTCTCTGAGATTTTTTAAAAAGTCCTTAGAATATGATTCACAAAGATTAGCTAGTCAATTGGGTGTAGCAATTATTCATTTTTATCAAGGGGTTTTAGATAAGGCAGAAGAGATGCTTTTTTCGTTAAAAGAGAAGTTAACTGATAATTTTGAAATCTATTGGTGGCTGGCACGCATTGCCCATAAAAAAGGGCTTAATAAACAGGCAATTAATTACTACAAGAAGGCAGTTTTAACTGGTGGTGAAGGAGTAGCTGTTCACTGGTATCTGGCAAGTTTGTATTTAAAAGAAAAAAATTTTTTCAGAGTAACAGAAGAATTAAGCCGTATTATTCAACAGATTTAAGATATGTTTTTACAGAATAAACTAAAGAGGTGTTTTCAAAAAAACGAAGATATTATTGAAGAAGAAAAAGACAGGATAATTACTCTTTTTGACCCGTATCGTAGAGTAGCAATTAGATTAAGTCCTACTGGATATAGGATTTGGCAGTTAATAGATGGTCGCCGTCAAGTATCCGATATTATTGAAGAATTGAAAAAAGATTTTGAGGTCAATGAAAAAACCATCTGTAGAGATGTTATATGTTTTCTGGATAAGTTAGCTAAAAGAGAGATAATCAAATAATGTTTTGTTCAATTCAGCAAAGAAAATTTGCGGATTTATGTAACGAACTCGATTCTGTGGCTATTAAAGAAAAGATTCCTTATATGTGTGCCTTTGAACTTACTTATCGGTGCAATTTATCCTGCTGTCACTGTTATTGCAATTTACCAGCAAATCATCCCAACAAAGAAAAGGAGATTCCCACAAATAAGGTTAGGCAACTTCTTGATGAAATGGTAGATAGTGGGTGTTTATGGTTATTGTTGACAGGGGGTGAGGTGTTTTTACGTGAAGATTTTTGGCAAATCTATCTGTATGCCTTAAGAAAAGGTTTTCTTATTGACCTGTTTACCAATGCGACATTACTAGATGAGGAGAAAGTGAAACGTCTTTCCGATTACCCACCTCTTTCTCTAGAAATAAGTTTATATGCTGCAAAGGAACAAATTCATGATAATATAACTGGAGTGTGTGGTTCATTTAAGCGGTTAATGAATGCTATCACTGCCCTTAAAAAATACAATGTACCTTTCTCATTAAAAAGTATTTTGATGAAAGAGAACATTGCTGAACTTACTGCTATGCGTAAATTAGCCAAGGATTATCAGGTAAGTTTTCGTTATGATACATTAATCTGTCCTCGCTTAGATGGAGGTAACTTGCCCTTGATTCATCGGTTAAGCGAATGGGAAATGGCACAATTGGATATATTAGATGATTACCCTATTTTGGAGAAGATTTTTCAGGAATATTGGGCTAAACCAATGTCAGAGCCACTTATCTGCGGAGCAGGGGTATTTGCCTTTAATATTAATCCATACGCAGTGTTAAGCCCTTGCACGATGTTTAAGAGTTTTCAATATTCGTTACATAATGTGTCTTTTTTGGAAGCTTGGAAAAAGATGACTGGTGAGTTTGAAAAAAAAATAAAATATCTTCTGGAACCTCTTTGCCAAAAATGTAATATGGTTTATATTTGTCCCAATTGTCCTGCCTGGAGTGAGTTGGAGACAGGCAGTTTAAAGGGTATTGTCAGACATATCTGCCTATATGCCAAGACACTAGAAAAGATTTACAGGATAACAAAGGAGGGCAATAATGGAGAAAAAGCCTTATCAAAAACCAACAATGCAGGAGGTTAAACTTTCTATTGATGATACTTTATTATCTGCCTGTCGTAAGACAGCAACTTCACGGGTCAATCCTAAACGGGGAACTTCTTGCCGTGCCTGCAGAACAACCTATCGTTCTTCATAAAACAGTTACCTCCTTATAATGAAAGATGATATTGGAGTAAGTAATAGCTTTAGTGTCTTACTTAACATAGCAGGTTTAGGCCTGTCTATTAAAAGTAGTGTGCCTTTTCGTTGTTTTAAGGATTTTAGTTTCTATGAAAAGTTCATTGTAAATGAATTTCCTGAGATATCGTGTTTTCTTACCCATCGAATAGGAGTGCCGAATCTTTATTTAAATACTGCCACAGAAACTTTTACTACCCAAAATTGGCTACTTCAAACCACTACAGACAAAAAAATTCTTATTGTTGGTCCACAACAAAAAAACAAACTAGTAGATAATGTAGCAGTATTTAACTCAGATTATAGTCAGGGTATTTTGTATCAGAAACATATCTATGAGATATTTCGTAGGTTTATAGACCAGTTTTTATTTATCAATATTTTAAGTAGAAGAAAAGGATTTCTATTTCACGCCTCAGGTGTAATTTACCAGAATAAAGGACTTTGTTTTGCTGGCGTATCTGGAAGCGGAAAATCTACTTTACTTAGTCTTTGGCGAAGAGAAGTCCCAGAGGATGCTTTATTAAACGATGACAGAGTAGCATTGCGTAGAATAAAAAGAAGGTGGTTAATTTTTGGAACGCCTTGGTATGGTGAGTCAAAAGTTGCTACCAACAAATCGGCACGGTTAAATACCATTTTTTTTATTCGCCATGCGGATAAGACTTTTCTTAAGCCGATATCCGTAAACCAGGCATTAGCAAAGTTAGGGGTACTGGCTTTATTACCTTTATGGGATAAATCTTCTGTTAAGCAGGTATTATCTTCCTTTGAGATGTTGGTAAAAGAGGTTCCTATGTATGAATTTGGTTTCCGACCTGATAAAACGGCAGTAGAAACAATAAAAGAGCTCTTATGCTAATGGAGGTTGTTTGTTCTCAGCAAGAATTTGATAAATTATTGACACAGATACGCTCAAAGGTAAACTATGTTACTTTTCAGGCAAGAGGAGCAAGTATGTTTGCCTTTATCAAGAAAGGGGATTGGTTAAAAATAGAAATTCTGCCTCAGAACAGCGATTGTTTAATTCGTAAGGGAGACGTTGTCCTTTTTAAAAAACAAGATATGCTTTTTCTACATAGAGTTATACGGATAAATAAGGAAGGATTTTTAGTAAAAGCAGATGCCTCTTTAGGAAGTGACGGAGTTATTTTGCCTGATGAGATTATAGGAAAACTTATTACTATTCAAAGAGGCAGAAAATTGATAGATTTAGATAAACGAGTTTACCGTTTGGTAGCATTAGGTATAGCCAATTTAAGTAATCTGTTTTCTTGCTTATGGTTTATTTTCGATAAACTGTGCATGTTTTATCTTAAGATACTGCATTGCTTACAGAAAGTTTCCCTCTACAGAAAAATAGCCCGTATGTTTTGTGGAGATATTATTATTCGGCAAGCAACTACAAATGACCAACAGCAGTTACGTGATTTGTATCGTATGGCTGGTATTGATGTACAAGAAGGGCTGAGTAAAATAAAGTTAGAAGGATTTTGGTTAGTAGCCCAGAGAAATAAAAAGATAGCCGCAGCGGTTACTATTTCTGCCAGTGAAAGTGACCCAAGTTTTTGGCTTATCTTTGGCTTGGAAGTAAAGCCATGGTTGCGCGGTATGGGAATCGGGAAAAAAATTATTCAACACGCAATAAGCATGGCCAAGGAAAGAGGTGCAAAAAAGATAGGTTTGTTTGTATCCAAAAAAGCAACCGCTGCAGTTAATCTTTATCGGTCTTTGGGTTTTATTCCCACAGAAGAAGTTCCCGAAGGTTATAATCGCTGGCAAGAAGATTTGTTTTTAGTATACAGTGATTGTTTTAAGAAGAGAAAAAAACAACAAGGAGAAGCAAAAAAAATGTATTCAGAAGAGCCACTTAGTTCTTCCTTAAAGGCTTCCTTAAAGGCCCTTATTCAACTGGTTTGCTTAGATAATCAATCTAGAAGTAACTTTAATTATAGAAATTTTTCTGTTATACAGTGGCAAGATTTACTAAAACTCTCCATTAAGGAAGGATTATTTTTTCCTTTCTGGCAGGGTTTACAAAGATATTTTCATCTACAACAGAAAACTCAAAACTCTCCATTAACCTTTACAAAGATGAACTTCATCAAAGAGATTATTCCTGAGCAAGTAGCAGAAGAGTTTATGGATAACTATTACCATCATCTTGCCGCAAGTATGATGTTTAGTTCAGCGGTAGAATCAATTCTAAACCATCTAGAGAATCATCAAATACTTACACTTCTTATGAAAGGTCCAACGGTAGATAATATTATTTACGGTGACTACTTACGTAGCCGTGGCGATTTAGATATTGTGGTGAAACAAAAAGATTGGCCTTTACTTACTAGGGTTTTAGAAAATATAGGATATTTTATACAACTACCGCCAAGAGATTACCCATTATTTGAATACCAGAATAGTCTTTTATTCTTACCTAAAAAAGAAGGCATACCCATTCATCTACATAATAACTTATTTAATAATTTATATTTAGGCGTTGATGGGCTATTTTTGCCTTCTATGGAAAAAGTTTGGCAAGAGACTATACCGCTTAAGAATTACCAGTGGATTCGTGCTTTGCAACCTGAAATGCAGATTATTTATCTTTGTGAACATGCAGTTAAACATAATTTTGAACAGTTGGTTTTAGCTTATGAAATCCAGAGGATAATTCTTATATATGCGAATTCTCTGGACTGGAATAAATTAGTGATTCTTACCCAATCAATGGGGTTAACCCAGGTTGTATATACTGCCTTAGAAGTGGTCAGAGACCTGTTTAACATAGATTTACCTGTTGAACGGTTAAAGAGATTACAACCGAAGCTTACTGTTGTCCAGAGATGTTTTCTAAGAAAAGTAAGAGATAGGAAGATATCTTATTGGACTTGTTATCCTTTATATCTTAGTATGCGCAAAAAATTTTTTTATAAACTGCGTTTTATCTGGTACAGTTTTTTCCCACCTGGTTTTCCTTTGCGAGGATATCTTACTAGGATAAGGAAATTAATACTGGCACAATGAGCCATCTTTTTGGACTCTTCTTATTGCCCAGTCAAACATAAGAATGGAAAAAGGTAAAAGGGTTATAGAAAAAAAGAAGAGGAAAAAAATCTGAGGTAACAGTTTCTCCAAAGAATAATTTTTATACACTGCAGATTGTATTGCCTCAATAGCGTAGGTAATGGGAAATAAACGTGCACAAATTTGAAGCCAAAAAGGCAATACTGTAATTGGGAAATACACGCCTCCGAGTAATCCTTCCAGAGTTCCGATTAACCAACTCAAAGGATTGGCTCGTTTAGTTATCATTACAAAGCTTGCAGAAAGTATACCTAAACCAGAAAAAGAGGTAATGGTAAGAAAAAGAATAACCGCGCAAGACACTATATTTATTTGCTGAAAGTCAATACGAAATAAAAAGACAGCTAAAAGAAGATAAATTATTAGGTCAACAGTAGCAATAATTAGATTCCACAGAACCAGTGAGAACAAAAAGACACTTATTCTAGTAGGTGTAGCAACAATAGCTTCAAGGGTACCTTGCTGTTGTTCTAAACGCAGACGGTCTGAGAATGCCCCTAAGCCCACACCAGCATAACCAAAAAATGCGCTACTTAGTAAGACGTAAGCAAAATAATTTACGCCAAAAGGTTCGAGATGCCTGACTATGGTATGACCAAATAGTTTATCAATAAAGAAATAACTTAATAAATTAAAAAAGATACCGAGGATATTTAGAAAAAATGACAGACGGTAACTTGTCTCTTGAAGAAAATCTTTTTTAAGAAAAGCAAATACTCTACGCATTCTATTTTTCTTGCTTAGAGGTTAATTCCAAAAACAACTCTTTAACAGATGCCTTAGGGTTGCGGGTCGCCTGTCTTAACTCTTCTTGAGTTCCAAAACCACAGACCCTGCCTTGTTTGATAATAAGATATAAGGTGGCTAACTCTTCTGCTTCTTCCCAGCGATGGGTGGTAAAAATTACAGTTGCTTTCTGACGTCCAAGTATTTCGTGTTTTAAGAATTCACGCAATTTTAGACAACAGCGGTAATCTAGACTTTTACTTGGCTCATCCAACAGCAGAAGACGAGGTTCATGCATAAAAGCACGCACAAGTCCTATTTTTTGTTGCATCCCTGTAGAGTAATTGTCAAAGCGTTTATCTAAAAAATCTATTTCAAACAGGTTAGATAACTTCTCAATTTGTTGGGAAGTTTGTTTTTTGGATAGGCCATAGAGAGAAGCAAAAAACTCTAAATTCTGTCTTCCGGTTAATCGCCAATAAAAAGTTCTTTCACTATTCGTTACCAGACCAATTAAACGTTTCAGTTTATAACCATTTTTGGTAGAATTAAGGCCATCAAAGATTATTTCTCCCTTATCAGGTAAAAGAATATTGGCAACAATCTTTAGGAGAGTAGTTTTGCCTGCTCCGTTAGGACCAAGTAGTGCTAATACTTGACCAAATTCTAAAGAAAAAGATACATCAGATAGGGCAACTAATGGTTGTCGTGACGGGTGTCTAAAAAAAGGTAAGTTGTTTAAAACTAAGGGAAAAAAAATCTTTGTAATACCTTTTACTTTTAGCATAGTTTTAAGTTTAGCAGATAAGTATCTGTGCGTCAACAGTAGCAAAAAATGAGTTGTTAATGGATGTTTGCCATTTTAAGGATTTCTTATTACTTCATATTTTTCTTGACATTTCTTATTGGAAGTATTAAAGTTAAAAAAAGAAATTAAGATAGCATTAAAATTCTTTAGAAAGGAGGTAGAAGAATATGGGTAGAAAAAAGGTAGTTATTATGTCGTGTTTAATTTTTTGTATCCTCATACTTATGAAGGATTTTGTTAATGCAGAGACAAAAGATAATAGTCAGGTGCCTGAGTGGCTTAAGCGCACCAGTTACGGAATAAATATTGACTCATCTCAGAAACCGAGAATTTATATTGAGACAGTACAACCACTCTATCAGGATGAAGACAAGATAGATACTTTTTTTACCCATGGGCGTATAAATATTCAAAACGAAAGAGGTATTTACAACTTGGGTTTGGGCTATCGCAGGTTACTTACAGAAGAATTTTTAGCAGGGATAAATACCTTTTTTGACTACCAAGATTTACATAACCACTATCGCACAGGTTTTGGTTTAGAAGCAATTGGCAAGCGTGCTGAAGCAAGATTAAATACTTATTTTGGACTTTCACCGACTCGCAAAGTTAAAGAGACCGCCAGCTCTACTCAATATGAAAAGGCCGTAGATGGTTTCGATGTAGAACTTGGAGGACCGGTGCCCTATTTACCTTGGTTAAAATTATTTGGTAGTTATTATCAATATGACTTTAAGAAATTTAAAGATATGCAAGGTTCAAAAATTCGTAGTGAAATAAAATTGATAAAATGCCTGACTATTAATTTAGAGACATATGATGATAATAAAGGTGAGCGTGAATATGCAATGGACACCAGATTTAATTTTGCCTTTGATAATTTTAGTTTCAAGGATTTTTTGAGTGCTTTCAAGTTGGAGAACGAAAAATATAAAGAAGTCAACTTGCGTGACCGTACCTTAGACAGGGTAGAGAGAAACTTTAATATTCAGGTAGAAAAATGGGCTGAGGTTACAGGTATGACTGTGGAGATCGGAAGGGGAAGTTAAGAATTAAGGAGGTTAGGTAAATGGAAAAAAAATTAATATTAGGATTAATAATATTATTTACCTTGCAAGTATCATCTTATGGTGATAACGTGGCTGTTACTCCTCAAGAATACATAGTTACTATTAATAAAATTGAATTCTATAACGAAGATACCTCTTCTTGGATCACCGTTGGTGAAGGAAAGCTTAGTTTTGATATTGCTTCAGTTAATGCCGGACAGACAGTGGGTAGTTATGTAGATGCTAGTGCCGTTGCCGAAGGTACTTATACGCAGGGAAGAGTTTATGTTTCACTTACCTTTTATTTAAAGGCCAGTGCTACTATTGATGGGACTACTTACTACACAACTGAAGGCGGATACGAGAATCCTTTCCCTGATTCTGAACTTCAAGGTTACATTGCTGCAAAAACTACAACGGATCCTAATCGCGCTTCCAGGGGAATATCGGTTCTTACCGAACAGGCTTTAGAAAGAGCAGGTTTTGATGTTGTAGGAGATAGTTTTATATTTGAAGGAGAAGTTCTATTACCTATTGTAGTAAAAAAAGGTTTTACCAAAAAGGTCAGAATTAATTTTAATGTAACAAATAGTGTAGCCTTTGAAGAGATTCCTTCCGGCGACGTGGTGTGTTATCCTTTACCGCCAGTACTTACTTTTAAGGTAATTGACTAACAGGATTTTATATAAAATTTTTCCAGGTTTACGATATTGTTCTATATAAGGCATAAATTGAATTAAGAGTAAAAGCATGTTATTTTACTTACAACAGCGTCAAGAGCAATAAGAAAAAATAAGTGACCATCAGTTTTTACAATTAACTTTTAACTTCCTACCTAATCGCCCTTGTTATTGACTAAAGATTAATTACAAAGGTTAAAAATAAACACTTCTTTTTAGTCCACTTTGGATAAAAATCCCTTGCTAACCCCTTGATTCTATGGTAAGTTAGAAAAAAATAAGAAGGAAATAAAAATGGCACAATACGAACTTAATTTACGAGATTATCTAAGGATTCTGCGTAAACGTAAGTGGGTTATTTTTCTTACTTTTGCAGTGGTTAGCATCATAAGTATTTTAGTGTTAAGTAGTGGCGAAAAAATATATCGGGCCACTGCCACTGTTAAAATTCAAGAGCGTAAAACCATTGCAGGGCTTTTGACTGAGATGTTTGTTTATAGCCCTGGGGATATTATGACTACTGAGTCGCAATTTGTAACAAGTTTTCCTATTGCGCTTAACGTATGCTTACGTATGGATAAATTAAAAGATGATTGGCTTAGTCGAAAACGTAAGATGGGAGAGATAGAGTACATAGAACCAGAGGATGTTAAACCCGAGTTTATTGAAGAAGTAAATCAAGTTGTTGGGGAATTGCAGAGTAAGATAAAAGTAGAAATAGTACAAAATACCAATATGTTACGCATAAGCGCAGAGTCAAGTGTTCCTGTTGAGGCCATGGATATTGCTAATATGGTAGCCACAGTTTATATAGAAGCAAACTTAAGAGAAAAGAATAAACACGCTGCCCATGCCCGCCAGTTTATTGAAGAACAATTGCAGACTTTAGAAGCTAACTTGCGCCGTTCCGAAGATGAGAAACTGCAAAAGTTTGGTGAAGGTGCTGAGATGGTAAAACTTGCCCAACCCATTGAAGATAAATTGGTAGAACTGCAGTTTAAACTCTCTGAACTTCTACAAAAATATACCGAACGCCATCCTCAAGTTATTCAATTACGCCAGCAGATTAAGAGTTTAGAAGAACAAGTTCAAGGTGTTTCCGGCAGACAACTAGAATATGCACGGTTAGTCCGAGAAATTGAAGTAAATAAAAAACTTTATGAAATGCTTAAGGAGAAATTGGAAGAGGCACGTATCACCGAGGCACAAAGAGTAAGTGATGTCTCTTTTGTTGAACGAGCAGTTATGCCTGAAGAACCTCTAAGTGGTGACCGCACACTTAAGATTGTTATGGCTTCCTTTTTGGGATTAATTTTAGGGGTATCTATGGCTTTTATTTTAGAAACAATGGATACCTCTATTGGTACTATTGAAGATGTGGAGAATGTGATAAAACTTCCTGTTTTAGGTGTTGTCCCACCTATTGAGTGGGAAACAAAGACATATACTATTTTACATCGAATAAAGGAACAATTTTTCCCTTCTAACAAAAATGATGCCGAAGAACGTCTTGTTCACCTCTACGCCCATTTTAAACCGCAGTCACCTACAACAGAAGCATTTCGCAATATACATACCAATCTTAAACTTAATACTACAAGAAAAGTGTTAATTATCACCAGTTCTGGTCCTAGAGAAGGGAAGAGCACAGTGGTTTGTAACTTAGGGTTAGTTATGGCACAGATAGGGTTACGGACTCTTTTAGTATCTTGTGATTTACGCAGACCAGTTATCGCTAAAATATTTGGGATTAAGCGCGAACCAGGTTTAAGTGAATTAATAAGGGGTAGTGCTTCTTTAGATGAAGTCCTTTATAATATTACAGATTTGTTACTTGGTGATTTGGGGTTTGATGTGATACGTAAAACCCCTGGGATGGAGAATATTTGGATATTACCTTCTGGACATCTTCCTTCTAACCCCGTTGAAATTTTAGAATCAAAGGCAATGTCAGATATAATTGTTCAGCTGAGAGAAAAATTTGACGTTGTTCTTTTTGATACCCCGCCAGTTTTACCGGTTACTGATGCCAGTTTATTAGCCAGTAAAGTAGATGGGGTAGTCATTGTGTATGAGATTGGGCGTACAGGTAGAGAAGGACTTATGCGCACAAAAGTGCAACTTGAGGCAGTAGGCGCTAAAATCTTAGGCGTTGTCCTAAATCACACAATGCCTCAGACAGAGTTAGTATCACCTTATCCTTACTACCATAAGTATGCCTACTATAGTGAAGAAAAACAGATTAACAAAAAAAATACAAATCGTGAAAAGACCTAAGAGTTGGAATATTTTTCCGACGAATGGGTTATAAAGAAATTGGGGATACAGGTATCCCCGTTTTTTTTAGAATAAGAAATTATGCCTCTGGCTTATCCCAAAATACCCCTTCAGATATTAATCTTTCTTTTTGTAAGCACACTTATCTTTGTTTTTCTTCTTTTTGGTTTCCCCATACAGAATACCATTGTTCTTTTTTTAGCAACTGTGGTTTTTGTTATTGCCTTTCTTAATACTAATATTGCACTTATTATCATTATTATTTCAATGCTCCTTTCCCCAGAGATACAGGCAGGTAGAGTAGCTACACGCACGGTTAATCTTAGAGTAGAAGATATTTTTATCTTTGTTGTTTTTTTTGGTTGGCTGGCGCGTATGGCTATACGTAAAGAACTTGGATTGCTTCGTAAGAATCCCCTTAACGCACCAATTATTATTTACTTTACTATTTGTGTGGTTTCTACCCTTCTTGCTTTATTAGAGGGAAAAGGTTTTCCTAAAGATGCCTTTTTTTATCTTCTGAAATACTTTGAGTATTATCTTATCTTTTTTATGGTAACAAACAATCTGCACAGTGTCTTTCAGGCAAAGGTTTTTGTTTATACTATGCTGATTACCTGCTTTATTGTCTGCGCTATTGCCTGGACACAAATACCTACAGGGCAACGTCTATCCGCACCTTTTGAAAGTGAAGGAGGAGAACCCAACACCTTTGCTGGATATTTAAATTTAATGATGGCGCTTATCATTGCCTTTGCCATTTATGCCAAGACACTGAAAATGCGTTTAGTTTGGATTGGGTTTTTTTTCTTTGCGTTTGTGCCTTTTCTTTACACGCTCTCGCGTGAAGGATGGATAAGTTTTATTCCTTTACTTTTTGCTTTTATTGTCTTAAATAAGAGGGCGCGAGCAGTTCTTATTTTATTCTCTTTAACTTCATTTGTTTTTCTTCCTCCTTTGTTGCCAAAGCACATCCATAAAAGGGCCCAAGATACATTTGCAAAGGAAAAGTCATATAAATTATTTGGAAGAAAAATCTATGTGTCTGAGTCAACTGCTGACCGTATTGAGGCGTGGAAAAAAGCAATGGTAAAGATTCGCCGAAAACCTATTCTTGGAAGAGGTGTGCCTGGCGGTTCGGTTATTGATAACCAATACACCCGAGTTCTTACTGAAACAGGTCTTGTGGGTTTTACCAGTTTTATGTGGATAATTATACTGCTATTTCGTTTTGCTTTAAGAACTTATCGTCAGACCGAAGATGATTTTATCAAAGCCATAAGTTTAGGTTTTCTTGGAGGGTTTGTGGCACTGCTTTTTCAAGGTTTAGGTGCAGCAGTTTTTATTCTCATTCGTATAATGGAACCATTCTGGTTTCTAGCAGCATTGGTATTGACTCTACCTGAGGTTAAGGCAGAAGAAAGGATGCAACTATTAAATAACACTGAATATGTGCGATAAAGATGTCTCCGACAAAATAATTCGTAACACTGCTTTTAATATCTTAGCAAAAGTATGGTTTTCCATTTTGGGTTTATTATTGACCCCTTATATTATGCAACATTTGGGGGTAGAACGGTTTGGCGTTTTGTCACTAGTAGGAGTGTTAACTAGTTATTTGGGGCTTCTTGATTTAGGGGTAGGAAATTCTTTTGTAAAATATGTTTCACAGTTTTATGCAATAAAGGATTTTTTAGCACTTAATCGGTTAGTGGTAACTGGCTTTTTATTCTATGCTATCTTAGGTGTCCTTATGTTATCATCAAGTTTTTTTCTTATTAAATTACTTGTTTTATTTTTCAAAATACCTGTGTTTTTATCTTCAGAAGCAGAGTTTGTTTTTCTGTTGGGTATTGCTACTCTGTGTGTCTCCAATGCCTTTGGGCCTTTTATAGCTATAATTCCCGGACTACAACGAATGGATATAGCAAACATAATTAGTATTTTGGTTTCCTTTGTAACAGTAATAGGAACAGTATTTTCTTTGAAACAAGGATGGGGTTTATCGGGTTTGATGATAACCAACGCAACGGTTGTTCTATTGACAGTATTGGCTAATATGATAATTACTCATCGTCTACTGCCTCAGTTTAGTTTTCACTTTAGGTTTTTTGATGGTTCATTGTTAAAACGTATATTTAAATTTGGCTTTCAGGTACAATTTAGCCGTATTTCCTCAACAATTACTACCCACACCGACAAATTATTAATAACCTATTTTTTGAATTTAGCGTTAGTTTCTTTTTATCAATTGGGTTCAACTATTGTTTCTTATGCAATGTCAATTCCTGCGCTTCTTGTTTCTCCTTTTGTGCCTGCATTTTCTGAGTTGTCTGCCAGACAACAGAGACAGAAGTTAATAGATGTCTATTTAAGAAGTACAAAATATCTGGCTTTTGTTACTGTCCCAATTTTTATGGCAATTGCTGTGCAAAGCCACCGAATTATGCGTGTATGGATGGGAAGTGGTTTTGAACAGGCGGGGTTGGTAATTCAAATTTTATGTTCCGCTTATCTATTAAATATGTTTGCTCGATTATCTTCAGCCTTTGCAATGTCAATAGAAAAGACTGATATTATGATGAAGAGTTCACTTATTACCATTATAGTAAACATCATCGCAAGTATTTTATTTATTAAACTTCTGGGTTTTGCGGGTGTTGCTTGGGGCACGGCAATAGCGGTTAATTTAGGCACTTGGTATTTTCTTAGGCAACTTCATAAAAAGATAAATATAACCTGGTCAGCTTATACCAAGGTAACAATGCCCTTTTTAGGGTGTGGAATTCTGGCTTTTTTTGTTCAGATTATTTTAGATATCTGGTTAAATTATTTTAAGACATCGCGATTAATAGAAGCAGTAATAATGGTAGCCTGCTTAATATTTTCTTCAGTGATTTATATGATTTTGGTTCTGGTAGTAAAGATTTTTGATGATACTGACAGAAGTTTTATTAAGGAAAAATTTCCTGCCTTTAGCAATTGGTTAGAAAGATGGTTGGGCAAAATTGCCGCATCTGTAAAAATGTAGAAGGTAACCGTCTGCATAAGGTTAGAGAAATGATGTTTGGTAGAAAAGAGTTCTTTCTATACCTTGAATGTGGTAATTGTGGATGTTTACAGCTGATGGATATCCCTTTAGATTTAGGGCAGTATTATCCTAAAGAATATTATTCTTTTGCTATACCTGAAGCACTCGGTAAGAAAGACAATTCCTTCAAGCGTTTTTTACGAATAGTGCGGAGTAGATATCTGTTAGGTCACAGCGATATTTTGGGGCTATTAATAAACTTCTTGCTACCGCCTGCCGAGAAGATAAAAGAGTATCTTCTTATCCTTAAAAGATGCAATATAGACCTTAGTCAGAAGATACTTGATGTTGGTTGTGGAGAAGGTAATTGGCCCGCAGAGCTATCTTGGTATGGTTTTAAACACATAGTGGGAATTGACCCATACATGCGCCAAGAAAGAAAATTCCCGGGGTTAGAACTTTATAAACGCGACATTTTCGCTATGGATGGTTGTTTTGATATCATTTTGTTTCGTCATTCTTTTGAACATTTAGATAACCCTTGGGATATTCTTAAGAAAGCAAGAGAAATTATTTCCGCTGACGGCTGGTTAATCATACGAACTCCTTTTGTTCCTTGTTATGCTTGGAAGGAATATGGTTGCAACTGGGTGGCAATTGATGCACCTCGTCATATCTTTATCTACTCAGAAAAGGCAATGGAAATTTTGGCTAATCAGGCAAATTTTAGAATCGTTGATACTGTATTTGTATCCGATGCCTTTCAGTTTTGGGCAAGTCAACAATATGCCCAAGATATACCACTAAAATCTGAACGTTCTTATGCAGTTACTCCACAGAAGAGTATTTTTAAATTAAAGGATATCCAGCGTTTTAATAAGTTGGCAAGACAACTTAACAAGAATAAAGAGGGCGATGAGGTTTGTTTCTATTTGAGGCCACAATAGATTTTTTTAGAACATCTTTGGCAGTATGTTAGAAGATTTTCCTGTAATAGATATTATTACTGTAAATTATAATGGAAGACATTTTTTAGAAGAATTTTTTACAGCTATCGTAAATCTGTCTTATCCCAAAGATAAAATTCGCCTTATTTTTATAGACAATAATTCAAAAGATGGCTCTATAGAATGGGTAAAAAGTCAGAAAACAGATTTTTCAGTTATTCTGCTAACAAATAAAAAAAATCTTGGTTTTGCGACAGCCAACAATCTTGCTTTTAGAATATGCAAAGCAGAGTTTATTGCATTATTAAACAACGATACTAAAGTTGAACCTGACTGGCTTGTTTGGCTTGTTCGAGCAATAAGAAGCGACAGTGGTATTGGGATAGTAAGTTCAAGACAACTGCCTAAGGAATCACCGAGGTTAATTGACCCTCAAAGCAACGAAACCAGTTGGTGTAGTGGAGGTCATTGTCTTATTCGAAGAAGTTGTCTAGAGAAGGTAGGTTACTTTGATGATAAATTTTTTATGTATGGAGAAGATGTAGATTTATCTTGGCGTATGTGGCTTCATGGCTACAAGTGTCTTTATGTGCCAGAGGCGATTTGCTATCATCATTATAAGAGCCCTGAACGTTTTATAGAACGTAGGCTTATGTTTCATGTGAGAAATTCTATATTGCTTCGTTACACTTATGGAAGACGGTATGACATTCTAAGACAAGTTTGGAAGTGGATTAAAGAAGCATTCGCCTTTGCCCTAAAAAGGGGTGACTTTAAAAAAGCATTTGCGATATGCTCAGGAGTTTTTCTACATGCATTCTGCATAGCGCATTTTATTCAAAAAGGTAGGCGATTAAAAAGATTCTCTTCTTTCGAACAGGTGAAGCAAAAATGGATAACTCTGTAGGGCCGAAGATTTCGGCAGTAGTAATGATTTACAACGAAGAAAGGCAAATCAAGGATTGTCTAGAAACTATCAAATGGGTTGATGAAATAGTTATCTGTGACTCTTTTTCTACGGATAGAACCGTGGAGATATGCCGTAAATATACTGATAAGATATTTCAGAGGAAATTTGATAATTTCGGAAATCAGAAAAAATGGCTTTTAGATAAACCTTCCTACCAGTGGGTTTTGTTTGTTGAGGCAGACGAGCGGTTTAGTCCTGAATTAGCTGTAGAGATACGCCAACGCCTAGCAATAGATGAAGGCTATGATGGATATTGGATACCTTTTAAGAATTTTGTTTTCGGACAACAGATGAAAGGAGATTTTTGGAATTTTAAGAAGATTAAACTGTTTAAGAAGGAAAAAGGTAGTTGGCAAGATAAGTTTGTCCATGCTGGATTCATACTAAATGGAGTTGCCGGTTGTTTATCTAATTACGTTTTTCATTATCCTTATCCTAATCTTAAAATAATGTTAACAAAGCAGTCAAGGGCTGTTCGTCTTGAGGCAAGACAACTTTTAAACAGCAACAAGAGAATCGGTTGGGGGGATGCATTTCGGGCTTTATACTGGGTGCCTCTTAGGTTTATCAAATTTTTTTTCTTGATGAAGGATTATAAAAGTGGATTTGCAGGTTTAATATTTTGTTTGGTTACCTCATTTTATGAGATTGGAATAATTTATCATTACTGGAAATTAAAGCTATGGGAAAAGCAGGTTTAGTTTCGGTTATTATTATTAACTATAATGGCTGTGATTTACTTAAGGAATGCCTTTCTTCGGTAACAGCACAAAGTTATGCTCCTATTGAGATTATTGTAGTAGACAACGGCTCAGTTGATTCTTCTGTGGAATTTTTAAGAAATAATTACCCACAGGTAAAACTGATATTGAATAAAGAAAATCTCGGTTTTGCCGAGGCAGCGAATCAGGGAATACTTAAAGCAAAAGGAGAATTTATTGCTTTATTGAATAACGACGCTTGTGCCGACCCACATTGGATTTCTTCTTTGGTAAAAGTAATGTTAGAAAATCCTCAGATAGGTAGTTGTGCATCAAAGTTAATTAATTATAACGACCATAAGATAATTGACGCAGTGGGATTGTTGTTACATCGTGCAGGATTTGCTAAAAGCAGAGCACATCAACAAGTTGATAGTGGACAGTTTGACATAATTGAAGAGGTCTTTGCTTGCCACGGAGCGGCTGCCTTTTACCGAAAGAAAATGTTAGAAGAGATTGGTCTATTTGATGCTGATTACTTTGCCTATAATGAAGAGTTTGATTTGGGGTTGCGTGCACAACTTGCTGGTTTTCGGTGTTTATATGTGCCACAGGCAGTGGTTTATCATCAAGGTGGAAAAACACGTGCAAAACAGGATGAGGAGTTTCGCCTTTATCATATGGAGCGTAATCGGCTATGGACGATCTTCAAAGACTGGCCGATTGGTTTTTTCTTTTTTTGTTTTCCTTATTTTTTAAAGTATGAGTTAGAAATTTTATTGAATTTAAATAAGTATAATAAAAAAGCAGTGATAAAAGCACGAATAGATTTTTTAAAAAGGCTACCACAGATTCTGAAGAAAAGATATTATATCCAACGTAAAAGAAAAGTTTCAATTAAGTATTTACGTAACCTGATTAAGAATAATTAAAAAGTATGCATATTGGTTTTGATATAAGACCGCTAATATTTACTAAGGCAGGTATTGCTCATTATTTATATGGATTGATAAGCTATCTTTCACAAAACATGTGGCTACAGTTGCATCTATTTTCTTCGGGAAAAACTAATATAAAGTGGAATTCTTCGAATATTGTAGAACATCTTTTGCGGTTACCCCACCTAAATAATCTCTGTGAACAATTTTGGCAGGAGGTCCTTCTTCCTTGGGCAGTTGATGCCAATAAAATAGATGTTTTCCACGGCTGTCGTTTTCATATCCCTAGGTATTTACATTGCCCTTCAGTAGTAACTATTCACGATTTAGCTTTTAAAAAGTATCCTCAATTTGTTGTTTTAAGCGCAACGAAACTATTTGATAGGTATATTACTATTTCTTCACAGAAAGCCGACACTATTATTGTTCTTTCAGAGACTACTAAGAAAGACCTAATTAATTTTTATGAAGTAGATCCAATTAAGATTAGAGTTATTCCCCTTGCACCTTGTATTGATTACATACCAACAGCGGAACATATAGAAGTGACTAAACAAGAATTCTCAATTAAAGGTGAATACATTTTATTTTTTGGGACCATTGAACCACGAAAGAACCTGACTACCCTAATTAAGGCATATGCCAATTCTTCTTTTAAGGATAAATATTACTTAGTTATTGCAGGGCCTAAGGGCTGGCTTTATGAAGAGGTATTTAAAACTGCAGAAAGATACAATCTTTCTAACAGGATAATTTTCACAGGGTTTGTTACCGAACAACAAAAAGCCTGTTTGTATGCCGGATGTAAAGTGTTTGTTTTTATCTCTTGGTATGAAGGGTTTGGTATACCTGTAGTGGAGGCAATGCACTTTGGTAAGGCAACAGTTATTTCCAATACTTCCTCTTTAGCAGAGTATTTTAAAGATGCCAGTTGTATGGTTGAGCCTGATTCTATTGAGTCAGTCAAAAACGCCCTTGAGCAGGTTTTAGAAGATCGGCATTTCAGAGAAGAATTAGAGAAACGTTCTAGAGAGAAAGTCAAAGAGTTTAGTTGGCAGAAGACAGCTTCTTTGACCTTACAAGTATATAAAGAGGTTTACGACAAAAGAAAATGAGACGTAAGATATTAATGATTGATGTTGGTGGTTGGGGTGGAATTACCCACTATACTTATAACCTTATGCAGGCATTAGCAGAATGTAAAGAAATAGAAGTAGCGCTTTTAACCAATAAAGATTATGAGTTAGACCATTTACCCAAGAAGTTTAGCATCTTCAAAGTCCCTTTACTTGGTCAGTCATATTTACGGACAATACACAATATTTTCTCGGTTATTTTCTGTTACAAACCCCAAATTATTCATATCCAGACAATGGTAAGTGCCCGTAAGGATTGGTTCTGGTTTATGTTAGCAAAACTTATAGGCAAGAAAATAATTCTCACCTGCCATAATGTTTTACCTCACGAGGATATTGAAAAAAATGCTTTTTTTATGAAAACTGCTTTTCGGATTATTTATTCATCAGCAGAAAAAATTATTGCTCATTCTCAATATAGTCGTAACCGATTAAATAATTTTTTTCAAATTGATTTAGCCAAAATTGTAATTATCCCTCATGGGAATTATTTATTTTTTAGAAAACAAGAATTATCTCCCAAAGAAGCAAGGAAAAAATTATCTATTGCAGAAGACAAAAAAGTAATCATAAATTTTGGAGCACTACGATATTACAAAGGAGTAGATGACCTGTTGTGTGCTTTGGATTTGTTGCGCAAGAAGAGGGATAATGTTCTGCTTATTTTGGCAGGTAAACCTATGCATGTACCGGAGAATTATTTTGAGAAGTTAATTGAACAGAAACAGTTAACCGACTATGTCCTTTTTAAGAAGGGTTATATCTCGTTTGAGGATATTGCTGTTCTTTTTTTTGCAAGTGATTTAGCTGTGTTTCCCTATCAAGAAATAGATACAAGTGGCTCACTACAACTTGCTTATGCATTTGCTAAGCCCGTAGTAGCAACCAAAACTGGCAGTATGCCAGAGGTAATTGAAGACGGAGTAAATGGTATTTTAGTTGAACCTGGTAATGTTCAGGCACTTGCTGAAGCAATGGAAAAAATCTTGTTTAATTCCGATATTACTAGTATGTCAGAGGCTTGTTTTCATTTAGCTAAAGAAAGATTTAGTTGGGATTTAATTGCACAAAAAACAGAGCAGTTGTATAAAGAGATTAAAATATGAAACAAAATTTCTTTTTGATATTTATTATTATTTCCTTTTTACTGTTGGGTGGAATTGGTATTAAACCGCTATTAGGTCCTTATGGTGATAATGCCCGTTATCTTGTTCTTGCTCAGTCACTGTTAAAGAAGAAAGGTATGCGCCTAATAAACTATCCTCATCAGCCTCCTGAACCCAAGGTGCCTATAGGTTATCCTTTAGTTTTGGCTACTGTTATGACTTTATTTGGGCAAAACTTTGTGTTACTGAAATGCAGTTCTTTATTTTTTATGGCAGCTGGTTTTTTTACTTTTTATTTTGTCCTTAGAGGATACAATTTTTATGGGTTATCTACTATTTTAGTTCTAATGACTGCTATTTTTAACATGCATTTTTTAGAGCATAGCCGTGATTTGTTTGTTGAACCGTTATTTATTTTACTTTTTATGCTGGTATGTTTGTTTATGGCAAAATATGAACAGGGAAATAAAAAATTATACCTTAAAATAGCATTTATTCTCTCATTAATTACTTTCTTCGTCCGACAGATTGGCGTCATCTTGCTTTTGGCAGAAGCCATAGTTTTGGCGCGTAGGAAAGAACGTTTATTATCGCTTTTCTTTGTTATTGTTTTTTTATGTTTAGTAGCATTTTGGATATTTCAAAATATGCAGTTAGAAAACACTTATCTTAAAGAATTTTTAAGCCAAGGTTCTTATCTACTGCCCAGTCCTAAAAAAATAACTTTCTTCAGTCTGATAAAGCGCTATAGTTATGAGACACTGGTTTATCTGGGAGATATAGTAATTGATTTTCTTTTTCCTTTAGCAGGTTACATAAAACCAAGAACAAATTTTTGGGCCCTTAAAATATTCTTTTCCTTGAGCGCTTGCGGATTAACCCTATTTGGATTTTTACGGTTACCATTGTTGCACCGTAAAAGTTTTCTGGCAATTACCTCTATTTTATATGCGCTTTGTCTTCCTTTATTTCCCACCTATGGTATCCGTTATTTACTGCCGATAGGATTGGTTATTATTTTTTATTTTGTATGGGGTATAAGGAATATAAAACTGCCGAGGGCAATTATTTTAGTTATTGTTATCTTGTTAGTTATTGGTAATCTTTTTTCGGCAATAAGTGATTTATTCAAACCCCAGCGTATTTTTTCTGATAGCGTTAAGAATTTCTATGCAGCGTTAGAATTTCTTAAGAAAAATGTTTCTCCTGCGGTTATTGTCTGTAGAAAACCATATTTAGGTTATATTATTTCAGGCCACAAAACCTTGGGATTTTCTACCTCTACAGATGTGGCTTATCTTTACCAAGAAATGATTAATCAAGGTGCTACCCATGTGATTGTTGATAATATTGATATTGCTGGAATAAACCTTACCAGAAAATACGTTGAACCAGTAGTTAGAACCTTTAAAAGTAATTTTAGACTTATTTATAGGTTAGAACACCCCCTTACAGAAGTTTATGAGATTATCCGATGATTACTTTTGTTTAAGGGCAAATAATGATTTTAATAAGAGTTAAGTAAAATTGGTTATTTAAAATATTTACTTCAAAATTCAGTATAGGCAGATATATGTGGAAAATAGCAGTGGTTGTTGTAACACGTAATAACTGTGATATGCTTAAACAGTTAATTAATGATTTAGAAAAACAAACATTTAAGCCGAAACAAATTTGGATTATTGATAATGCTTCTTCGGATGGAACCGAAGCATTTTTACAGAATTTTTCACCTCCCTTTTTTTATGTTCGGTTTAGTCAGAATACAGGCAGTGCTGGCGGTTACTACGAAGGAATTTTGAGAGCAAAGCAGGATAATGATGCGGTATGGCTTCTTGATGATGATGTAACCGTTTCTGAAAATGCCTTAGAAGAATTAGTTAAACATCTTGATTTGCTAGTAAAAAAGAAGCCCATTGGAGCAGTTCGTAGTTGGTGTGCAAGCGATTGTCCCTATAAAGAACCGTTTTGCACTGACAGTTTTGCTTGGCGTGGCACCTTAATTACTGAGGAAGCAATTTCTACTGTGGGTCTGCCACAGAGAGATTACTTTCTCTATGCTGATGATACTGAGTATGCTTTACGTATAAAAGAAGCCGGTTTTTCAATTTTTTGGGTTCCCTCCAGTCGTGTTATTGAGAAGCGATTAGCGGATAAAGAACTAATTGGTAAGGGGGTCTTTAAGACAACACTTGTTAGAGAGCCGGCCAAACTTTATTATGCCTTTCGTAATCAACTGCATGTAGGAATAAAATACAAGAAATGGTGGCAGGTTGTTAAAACATTTTTGTTTGCCGTTAAAGTTATTTTTGTTTTTTCTTTAGGCAAGAGAAAAGAGAGTGAAAAAATTATTGCGGTAAAATTGGCACTGAAAGATGGTTTTTGTGGTCGTTTAGGAAGACATCCACATTATATTCTATGAGGTAAGTTTATAGTTATTTTGAAATTAACATTTACAGCTGATACAAAAAAAGTCATCTGACGGTAATCATCTTAAAAAGTAGTTGTAAATTAATTTTATCCTGTTTTTAATAAAAGGTAATATTTTCAATTTATGGCAAGGCGGATTCTTTACATTACAGATACCGGTGAGATTCGTGGTGGAGGAGAGATAAGTCTTTTACTGCTTCTGCAAAATATCTGCCGTAATAAATACATTCCTGTAGTAGGTGCGCCAACTTCGGGAAGTTTTACAGAGCAGATTTCTGCATTGGGTATTAAGGTTAAAAAATTTAATTACCGCAAGATAACTAATCTCATTAATATCGTTGTTACACTTAAAACAATTAAGCATTTATGTGAAATTATTGACGAAGAGAAGATAAATCTTGTACATACTAATTCTACGGGTGGGGTAGTTTTGTTAGCAAGTATTGCTTGTTTGTTAAAGCATACACCTTTGGTTTGCCACACAAGATTGCTTTACCCTGGGTTTTTAACAGAACTAATTCAAATTATTTTTGCTAAGAAAATAGTGGCTATATCCCAAGCAGTGGCTAAGAAGCCCTTATATCGTTTATTTTCAAACAAAGTGGTATGTATCTATAATGGTTTAGAGTTACCTGTTGTTACGGATAAAATAGATAAAGAAATATTCATAAGAGAGCTTGGTTTGTCAGAGAATATTCATCTGGTAGGTTGTGTAGGAAGTTATACGCCCGGTAAAGGGTTAGAATATTTCATTAGGGCAATAGCAGTTCTAAGAGAGCGTCTACCTAATGTAAAAGCAGTAGTTGTTGGAATAAGACAGCAGGCACATGAAGATTATATAAAGCAACTGCATTTTTTAGTTAAAAAACTAAAACTTAAAAACCATATATTCTTTTTGCCTTTTCAAAAAGAGATTAACCGTTTTTATTCAGCTATCGATGTTTTGGCATTTTGTTCTTTAGGTGATGCGTTTGGTAGAGCAGTAATAGAGGCAATGGCTTTTGCCAAACCCGTAGTAGCATTTGCATCAGGAGGGGTAGTTGAACTTATAGAAGAAGCAAAGACAGGATTTTTAGTCAAAAAAGGAAACTTCAAAGAATTGGCACAAAGGTTAGAAATTATTCTTTCCGATAAAACCCTTGCCGAACAACTGGGAAAACAGGGAAGGCAAAGATGTGAAGATTTATTTGATATCAGATTACATACGCAACGTATTGAGGATCTTTATGCGGAAGTTTTGGAAGAGTCGTATTATGGATATGTAAATTGTGCCCTTTGTGGAGCTAATAACTACTTTGTCCTTACCCAATGCAAGGTTACTGCACAAGATACCGCCAGTAAACAGTATCTTCTTCGTCTGTGTTGTTGCAGAAGATGTGGTTTAGTTTACGTTAATCCACAACCAAAAGTTACAGACGAATTTTATTCTGAAAATTATTTTAACGCAGAATATATGAAATTTTATAGTGGGGATACCGAAGGTGCTTTTCAGTCGAATGAGCCGTTTGATTGGCGTAAAGGTATGATTGAGAAATATATAAAGGCAGGTAGAATACTTGATATAGGTTGTGCCAGTGGTGAATTCCTATCTTTAATGCAGAAAAATGGGTGGATAGTTACAGGAGTGGACATCTCAGAATATGCAGTGCAAACTGCGCGTAACCGATATCAGTTAGATGTACGTAAAGGGACAATTTTTGATATGGATTTTTCAGATTCTTCGTTTGATGTAGTTTCTGCAGGTGATATTTTAGAACATATACCAAATCCTTATGCCTTCCTTTGTCAGATAAGACGTATTCTTAAGAAGGATGGTTTTTTGTATATTGCCACCCCTAATTTTAAGAGTGTTCATTATCGTTTGGCTGTTGCTTTATCAAGATTTAACCACAAGAATTATTTTGTTTTACCCCATCATCTTTTTCATTTTACTCCTCAGACATTAACTGGAATTCTTAAGAAGGCAGGATTTGTGGTAAAAGAAATGCAATTAAAGGAGTCAACTATTTTGGAAAAAGGTTGGCGGAGGCAAGTTATGAAAATAGTTTTCTTATTAGGCAGATTTTTACAGGCACAGGATAGAATAATAATTATTGCACAAAATACCAGGGATAATGGAGATAAAAGAGATTCTTAAAAAATGGTATTTTTTATTAAGAGGCATAATCTTATCTGTATTTTTACGCAGAAGGTGTTTTATTTTATTTGATAAAAATAAAATAAATAAAATATTAGTAATACGGCTTGACCGCATTGGTGATATGGTGGTTTCTGAACCTGCCTTACGTGCATTGCGTCAGGCATTTCCAAGAGCAAACATTACTGTTCTGACATTGCCTGCCACTGCACCTTTGTTGAAATTTATCCCTTGGGTTGACCAGGTAATAATCTATCGTAGTTTTTTCGATTCTATACACAAAATACGGCAAGGTAAATTTAATCTTGTGGTGGACTTATTGATGGATTATCCCATTAAGACAGCACTTCTGGCGCGTTTTAGTGCCTCTGAGGTTAGTGCGGGTTTTGACATTAGCGAAAGAGGGATTTGTTTTACTATTGCTCACCCACAATCAAAGATTAAGCAAAAGATGTATCAACACCTTTTAGGTTTAGTAGAGGCCATCGCTTGTCGGTTTGGTATTACCCAAAAAATAGAAGAAAAGCCACCCCAACTTTTTATTGGCCTTGAGCAAAAAAAATTTCAACAGGAGTATTTTCGACATCATAACTTTCAAGGAAAATTAGTTATTGGTATTCATCCTGGTGCAAAATTTCCTAGTCAACGTTGGGGGGCTGAAAGATTTAGTCAATTAGCAGAAAAGATATTATCTGCCAACGCAAAGGTTATTTTTCTTGGTAGTATTGGCGAAAAATTCTTAATAAAGAAGATTGTTTCTTCTATGAAACTGCAGCCAGTAGTTGCTATGGGATTGTCTCTTGATAAAACAATTGCCTTAATTTCTGGAATAAATTTACTTGTTTGTAATAATTCTGGCCTTTTACACATTGCTGCGGCTTTAGGGGTAGCTACTGTTTCTATGATGGGCCCAACTGACCCTATACTTTGGGCACCGGCAAGCGATAATGCAGTAGTAATCCGCAAGCAATTGCCTTGTAGCCCGTGTAATAAGGCAGTCTGTAACAGGCATCTATGTTTAGAGTCTATTACTGTTGAAGAGGTATGGCAGGCAATAAAGAGTCAAATTGCACGTTTAGATTATTTTTAACGAAAGAATAATTTTTAAAAGTATGGAATTAGATAAAAGACAAATAAAGAAAATATTAGTAATTAATTTAGGTGGTATAGGAGACTTTTTACTTTCTACACCGGCATTACGTGCTTTAAGTGTTGCTTTTGAACAAGCCCAAATATATTTGTTGTTACATAATCGGGTAAAAGAACTAGCACAGCGTTTGAAGTATGTTAGAAAAGTGTATACTTTTAACAATACTGAACCTTTATTTTTTGCTTTGCCAAATTTTATAAACCTTATTAAGTTACGAATGGCAGGAATAGACCTTGCTATTAATATGCGAACCATTGTTTCTGAAAAAAGTGCTTTGAAAATTAAAACTTTGTTTGATACTATCAATCCCCGAATGAAAGCAGGAAGAAATACTGCTGGTAGAGGAAATTTCTTTGATATATCTATTACCGAGGAAGAGGTTGTTCAGAATTATACTATGGGATATGATGTTCAGCTTGTAGAAAAACTTGGAGCTAAAGTGTTGGATAGAAAAATAGATTTTCTAATAGATGAAAAAGAACGAAGAAAGGTTAACAATATTTTAGAAGAAAAAGGTATCAGAGATAAAAACTTTTTAATAGGAATACATCCTGGAGGAAGACCTTCTCACCGCTGGCCGTGGCAGAATTTCGTGGGTTTAATAGAAAAACTAACAGAAATATTTAATGCAAAATTTGTCATTACTGGAGATAAACAGGAGAAGGAATTGGGTAAATTAATTATTAGAAATAGTAAAGTGGGTGTTCTAAATCTCTGTGGACAATTAAGCATTTTTGAACTAGGCGCATTGATAGAGAGGTGTAATTTATATATCTCTAATGATACCGGGCCAGCACACATAGCAGCAATTTTGCAGACGCCTTTAGTAACTATTTTTGGGCCAGGTTATGTTTCAGGTTTTAATCCTGTAAATATTTCTGAAAAGACTCAGATAGTTTATAAAAAGGTAGCATGCGCTCCTTGTAATAAATTTTCCTGTTCTAATCTTGAGTGTCTTAAAATAATTTCTACATCAGAAGTTTTGGAGGCAGTTTTAAGATTGTTCCAACATAAGGAAAAATAATCTATGACAAAGATATATACTTTGCTACATCGGTTTCTGACCAAACCACAGCAGCGTGGACAGTATTCAAGTGGTCTATGGCAAGAACTTGTGCGTAACAAGGCACTTTTACTTATTCCAGAATCTTCAAAAAAAATCCTAGAAGTTGGTTGTGGAGAAGGACTATTCTTAAGCCAGATACTAAAGAAAATACCTAATTCAGAAATTTATGGTATTGATAACAGCAGACAGCGAATTTATCAAGCTCAACAGTATTTAAAAGACATTTCGCAAATTCATCTTTCTGTTGAGGATGCCTTGGCTTTGTCTTTTAGGGATTGTTTTTTTGACTGTTGTGTGTGTGTTAATGTTTTTTTTAACATGCCTGATATCATAACAGTAAAGAAAGCAATTCTTGAGATTAACAGGGTTTTGAGATCAAAAGGTTATTTTATCTTTGATATTCGTAATGCCAAGAACCCTCTACTTGCGTTGAAGTATCGTCTGGCTCCTCTTTATGACCAGTCGGTGAAAAACTTGCCATTAAAAACATATCACTTTAGAGAAATAGAGGATATAATAAAAAGTATTGGTTTTTGCAATATAGAAAAATACCCTATTTCAGGTATTAAGGAATTCGCTCCCATTTTTGTTATAAAAGCCCAGAAAGTATGATTAAAAAGTTTCCCATTATCAGGCCAAACTTTGTCTTAAGTGACGCCTTCTCGCTATTACGAAAAACAAAGTCAGAGCAAATACCCGATGCTTTATCTTTTACGTTGAAAAAAATTATACCGTTAGAATACCTTTGGTTGTGTAATTCGGGGATAAGCGCATTTTATTTAGTTTTAGAAGCTCTTAAGAGAATATCACCGCGAGAAGAAGTAATTATTCCTGCTTACACTGCAGGAAGTTTGGTTGTGGCGATAAAAAAGGCAGGGCTAAAACCAGTTCTTTGTGACATTTCACTTTTGGATTTCAATATGGATGAGGGTTGTCTTCACAAAGTTATTTCAGAAAATACCTTGGCAGTAGTTTTAGTGCATATGTTTGGGATACCTATGCAAGGAATAGAAACACTTAGACAAAAGATACCCCCACAGGTATTTTTAATTGAAGATTTCTGTCAGGCATTTGGGTCACGTATCAAAGACAAACCATTGGGAGTTTTCGGGGATGTGTCTTTTAGTAGTTTTAACCGTGGCAAAAACTTGTGTCTTTTATCTGGAGGAGTAATATTCTCCAATAACCTTCAGTTAGCAGAAAAGTTAAACCAACTATTTGAACAATTAAAATTTGAAAAGTCCTATGATATTGAAAACTGCCTAAAAATATTACTCTATCAGACAGCTACCAATCCTTACTTTTACGCCTTATTTTGCAATTTAATGAAAGAATTTAAGCAGACAACTGCGCCCAAAGATTTTGAGGTTGCTCGTTTTGCTCAGCAGAAGATGAAGTTAGCTCAGGCAGTTATAAAAAGATTCGATGCTTTATGCTTAGAAAGATACCGTATAGGATATTTTTTATTAAAAGGTCTTTCGGGGATATCTGGTATAAAATTACCGTCAATTTCAGAGGATTACTTCGTCGTTTTTAATCGTTTACCTACATTATTTGAAGATATGGACAAACTAAGACAAGCAAAAAGTAAATTGTGGCAGGTAGGTTTTGAGACATCTCAGATGTATGAATATACTTTGGATGAAATGTTTCATCTTAATATTGGACAAGAAGTCTTACCTAACGCATATTATCTAGCTAGGCATTTACTTACTTTGCCCATATACCCAGGATTAAGAAAAAAAGATTTGGAGGCAATTATAGCCACTGTTAAAAAAATATGTTGCCATTAAGAAATCTACCAAGATTTTTTTATAAGGCACTGCGTCAGCCATCTTATGCCCTAAAGGTTTTCTTAGTGCGCCTGAGGGCTTATCTTGTTTACACCTTTATTTATTCTGGTTGGTCTGCTTTTCCAGAGGCATTAACCTTTTTTCTAACTTACCGTTGTAACCTACGTTGTAAGATGTGTGGTCAGTGGGGTGATAAAGCAGTTACTCGGCAGGAAGAAAACCAAACACTTAATATATCTTTGCCATTAGCAATTTATGAGAATTTAATCAACGAGATATCTAAATATGCCAGACCTTCTATTACGTTATTTGGAGGAGAGCCACTTTTATATCCTGACTGTATTCGACTTATTCAGATAATAAAAGAAAAAAATATGCATTGTCTTTTGATTACCAATGGTTGGTTACTTACTTCTTTAGCAGAAGAATTAGTCAAAAGTGGACTGGATGAACTTAACATCTCATTAGACGGAGACAGTCAACTCCATGACCAGATACGGGGCTTACCAGGTTTATTTAATAGAATCATTCAAGGCATAGAAAAAATAAATTATTACAAAAAACTTCTAAATAAAAATAAGCCTTTTATTAATCTTCAATGTACTATTACCCAATATAACTGTCAGCACCTTGAAGAGATGCTTTCTGTTGCAGAAAGGATAAAGGCAAATTCTTTGACTTTCCATAACCTTATTTTCTTAGATAAGGATGTCTTGGAAAAACAAAAACGTATTGATGAACTATTGAATAATTCCTCCTTAAGTTGGCAAGGCTTTGTCTTTGAACCCAGTATAGATCCTAAAGAATTAATAAAAAAGAAGAAAGAAGTTTTTTTTAAAGCCCTAAAAAAAGATTTTAGTGTTGACTTTTATCCGAATTTTTCTGATGAAGAACTTATAGATTATTATTGTAGTGTCAAATTCCAACCACCCGTTGCTAACAGACGTTGCCTTAGTCCGTGGTTAGTAGGTTATATCTTTCCTGATGGAGAGTTTAGACCATGTCTTAATTATAGTTATTCTTTTGGTAATATCACCAAGGATAATTTTTGGCAGATTTGGAATGGTCAGGCAGCAAGGCGCTTTAGAATACTTCTTAAGAAAGAAAAGATATTCCCTGCTTGTTGCCGTTGCACCGAGTTATATAGGTATTAGGCATTATGCTGGATGGAAAAATAAAATTAGCATTGGTTATTACCCGAATGGATTGGGCAGGGTCTGCAGATATTTTTAGAATTTTGGCTTCAAATCTTAGTCTAAGGCAGTATCAGATAACTTGTATAATAGGTAAGACCAATTACCCTACAGAAAAGACAAAGCGCTTTTTAGAATCTTATAAAAATAAGATTATTTTTTTACCACAATTGGTTCGTGATATTAGACCTTTATATGATATTATTGCCCTAATTAGACTTTGGTGTATTTTTAGAAAAAATAGGTTTGATATTGTGCATACACATACTGCAAAGGCAGGTGTTTTAGGCAGATTAGCTGCTTTTCTTGCAGGAGTACGAATCATTGTGCATACTCCACACGGCCACAATTTTTATGGTTACTATAATCGCTTTATCTGTTGGTTGATTATTCTTGTAGAAAAAATATTTGCCTTTTTTACCACGAAACTGGTGGTATTAACAGAACTTGAGAAGCACGATTATTTACGCTGGGCAATTTTTCCAAAAGAGAAGATTGTGGTGGTTCCTACGGTAGTAGAAATTAATAAACAGAATAGCGATGAATCTGCTCGTCAGAAAGCGCGAGATTTTTTAGGGCTAACTAGTAATCAGTTGGTTGTTGGTTTTGTTGGGCGTTTTGAGCCAATTAAAGGTTTAACATATTTATTGGAAGCAGCAAAACGAATTTTGACCGAGAGAAAAGATGTGGTTTTTATCCTTATTGGTGATGGTTCATTACGGGAAAATCTTAGACAAGAAGTAAGAAGAATTAAGTTAGAAAATAATATTCGTTTTTTTGGTTGGCGTGAAGATGCCCAGGAATTAATGGCGGCCTTTGATGTCTTAGTGTTACCTTCTTTAAACGAAGCAGTGGGTCTGGTTTTACTTGAGGCGCAAGCACAAGCAGTGCCAGTAATTGCTACAAAGGTTGGTGGAATCCCAGAGGTAGTTAAAGACAGACAATCAGGTATTCTTGTTTCGCCAAAAGATAGTCGGGCTCTATCTGAAGCCATTGAAGAATTACTAGATTCAGAGCAAAAAAGAAGGCGCTATGGAGAATATGGCAAGGTATTTATTAAAAATAAATTCGGCAAAGAAAATTTTATTATGAATATGGAAAAGGTATACAGTGATGTCTATTTTGCCAAATAGAGATTTAAAAATTATTGTCCAATACATTTGCCTGGCAGTTTTGTTGTGGCTAAACTTTTACTCTCCAGCAAATGCTCAGCAAGATTTTATACAAATCCCTTGTGCTATTCAGATTGCTTCTTCTGTTAGCGATGGGGCATTTAGCATAGAAGAGATTGTAAAGGCAGCACGTCAATGTGGTATAAAAGCAGTTATTCTGGGTGAGCGTGACCTTATGCAGTGGGAATATGGAATCTGGCCACTGCGTAATTTATTAAAGCGAACCATTAAAGAAAAATCACTTTTTAGCTTTGGAATCAAACGTTATCTTACCGAAATAAAAAAGATACAAAAAATGAATCCTGATATTTTAGTTATTACTGGCATTGAGTCAGCCCCATTTTATTATTGGCAAGGTGAGTTTTGGGATAATGATTTTAGTCTTAAGAACTGGCATAAACATTTACTTTGCATTGGGTTTGAAGATTCAAAAGTAATAGAAAGGCTGCCGGTTATCGGAAATAAAAAGGGACTGGCAAAACCAATATCTATTAAAGATATTCTATTATTGTGGCCAGTTTTATTGATTATTTTCGCAGTAGCAATTTTTAGGAGGATGAGACAACGAGAACACAATAAATATAGGATACCGCAAGTAGGTCTAGCAATAGGACTAATTTTACTGGCAGTTGCTTTTCTACTTAATAATTGGCCTTTTCGCAGGTATTGGTTTAATCAATATCAGGGTGATTTAAAACACCTTCCTTACCAAAGATACATCGACTATGTGGTAGAGAATGGAGGGTTGGTCTTTTGGTTACATCCTGATACAGAGAATATTTCAAAAGATGGGCCTATTAATATTGAAACCAGACGTTATTCATTTGATTTATACCGCACCCACAATTACACAGGTTTTGCGCTTTTATACGATGGACTTAAATACACCGGCGCTATTGGTGGAGTATGGGATGGCTTATTGAATTCTTCTTTAAAGAATACCAAACGTAAACCGGTTTGGGCAATAGGTGCCTTGGGAATAGATGAGATTAAAGATTTAAAAGAGGCAATTTTATATTTACGCACGGTGGTTTTTGCAAAGGATTTTACTAAAGAAGCAGTTCTTGAGGCTTTAAGAAATGGGCGTTTGTATATTCTACAAGGAAAAAGGGCAAAGGATTTTCTGTTAGAGGAGTTAAATATATTTGAACCAAAGATGTTTGTATCTAAGACAATTGGACAAAGCCTAGAAATAGAAAAGGGTCGTTCTGTGCATCTTCGCCTACGGGGAAAATTTTTAAATAGACCGATGGAGAAAATAAAAGTAAAATTGGTTAAGAATGGACAGTTAATTAAGACATTAGAGGTTGAAACACCATTTGAAGTTGTTTTCCAAGAAAACGATATAACAGAAAATACTTTTTATCGTCTTATCATAGAAGCAAAAGACCTTTTAGTTTTTACTAATCCAGTTTTTGTGAAATTAAAGTTCTCATGATTGTTTCTGTGCATCAACCGCAGTATATACCATGGCTTGGTTTTTTTGACAAAATCGCCAAAAGCGACTGCTTTGTTTTTTTGGATAATGTTCAGTATAAAGAACGTGAGTTTCAAAACCGAAACAAAATAAGAACTTCAAATGGTGTAATTTGGTTAAGTGTCCCGGTTATCACTAAAGATAAAGCTCGACAAAGAATAAAAGAGGTTTTGATTGATAATACCCAACCTTGGCAACGAAAGCACTGGAATGCCTTGGTTTCTGCTTATGGCAAGGCGAAGTTTTTTAGACAATATAGCAGTTTTTTTGAAAATGTTTATAAAACTCAATGGCAGTATCTCTGGCAGTTAAATGTAGAGATTATTAAGTATATTTTGCACTGTCTTAATATAAATACTGTGATAAAATTTGAGTCAGAACTTAATACTACTACGACAAAGACAGCAAGAATTATTGAGATTTGTAAAAAATTGGCAGCAGATACTTATTTATCAGGTGCTGGAGGCAAAGACTATCTTGAAGAAGAATTATTTTCCCAAAATCAGATAAAACTTATTTATCAAGAATATAAACATCCCCATTATAGACAAATGTTTATGAAAAACGAAGACGATTTTATTGCTAATTTATCTGTAATAGACCTTCTTTTTAATGAGGGTCCGCGTTCCAAAGACATTCTTTTAGGATAAGGAGGAGATAATGAATATACTAGCCATAGGACCACATCCAGATGATATTGAATTTGGTTGCGGTGGGACACTGATAAAATATGTTCAAGCAGGTCATCAAGTTTATCTTTTAGTTCTAACTGATGGTGCATTCGGCGGAGATGCACATATACGTAAGCAAGAGCAAGAAGATGCAGCAGAATTTTTAGGAGCAAAAGAATTATTTTGGGGTGAATTTCGTGACACAGAATTAACCTGTAACAGACAAGTTATCTTAAAAATTGACGAGGTGATTCATAAGGTAAATCCAGATGTGGTATTTGTTAATTTTTGGGCAGATGTGCATCAAGACCACCGTGCAGCCGCACAAGCAGCAATTTCTGCAAGCCGTTATATAAAAGAAGTTTTGTTTTTTGAGGTGCCTACTACTCAACATTTTGAACCCGATGTCTTTGTGGACATAGGTGATGTGCTTTCTAAAAAATTAGAGTTATTGCAGAAACATGCATCCCAAGTTCACCGAACTAAAGTAGCGGATTTAAGTATTTTGGAAAGTGCACAGGCTTGTGCTACTTTTAGAGGATTCCAAGGAAGAGTTAAATTTGCTGAAGGTTTTAAGGCAGTTCGTATTTTAAAACAGATAACTTAAAAAGGTGGTGTCTATGGTTAGTTTAACTGTGTTCTTGGTAGCGTTTTTTTTAACCATAATTTTTGTGCCAATTGTGCGCAAGATTGCTTATAGGATAGAAGCACTTGACTGGCCGGGAGGAAGAAAAGTTCATTCAGAGGCAACCCCACTTTTGGGAGGAGTGGCTATTTATGCAAGTGTTCTGGTTACTCTACTTATTTTTGCACCACATAGAGAAATAAAGTTGTTACAGCCAGCGCTTATTTCTTCTTTTTTCATTGTTGTGTTAGGGATAATTGAGGATTTAAAAGGTTTGAGAGCAGAAGTGCGTTTTTTTGTCCAATCTTTAATAGCGGTTTTTCTTGTAACTTCAGGTGTAAGAATAAGTTTTCTGCCAGCAGTATGGTGGGCAGATATCTGTGAGGTTATTTTAACGATTATTTGGATAGTTGGACTTATCAATGCCTTCAATTACTTAGACGGTTTAGACGGCTTGGCTAGTGGTTCTGCAGTTATTAATTTATTCTTCTTTTCAGTAATTCTTTATACTGCTTCACAATACTATTTAAGTTTGTTAGCCGTTGCTTTAATAGCAGGGTGTCTGGGATTCTTACCTTATAATTTCCTAAAAAGCAATAAGATATTTTTAGGTGAATCTGGGAGTACTTTGTTAGGATTTTTTTTAGCATATTTGGGCTTAGAAGGCCAATGGGCAACTGATGGGATACTGCGCTTATTTATACCTATATTAATATTAGGTGTTCCGATATTTGATATGGTTTTTACTACTATACTTCGTTTTAAAGAAGGAAAAGTAGCTTCAGTGATTGAATGGTTCCGTTACAGTGGGAAAGACCATTTCCATCATTATTTAGTAGATGTAGGATTAAACCCTACTAATGCAGTAATTTTCATATATTTTGTCAATATATCATTGGGGCTTAGTGCAGTAATGGTTAGTAACGATACCTTTCTTGAAGGGATTATTACCCTCTATCAAGCAGCTATTATCTTCGTACTTGTTGCTATTCTTATGGTTGTGGGGAAACGACATAGAAGTGGTTGGACAAAGTAAAAAGCTTCTAAAGCCAATTATATTGGCAGAAACTTTTAAAACAGGCAATTAAACACATAAACTAACCTTAATTCATACTAAAGGGGTATATATATTTCTAAAAAATGCCAGAAATTACTTGTGTAACTTTATTAAAGGATTACTTGACAAAATATATAATTTTGAGATAATAATAAAACGAACCATAAGAATAATTTTTACTCTCTTATAGTTAAAGTAAAGAGGAAATTTGTCTTTGGGTAAAAAAATATGGCAGCGTTCCTTGAAATAAGAGGAGGCGTGTGCTATACTTTAAACAGACAAGTTGGGTTTTAAGGAACCGAAATGGCAAACTCAGGGTAACCTGGGGGCGCAAAGTCGTGCATCCACCACCTCTAGAAGGTGGAGGAACGGCAGACTGCCGAAGCTCCTTACGATTATCTCAGGCGTAGTTTGCCTGAGATTTTTTTTAACTGGAGCAAAAGTGCCAGGCACAAAGTAAGTTAAAGTAAAAAAGTGCCAGGCAAAATCAGCCAAAAATGCCCAGATTACCTAGAATATACATAAAAGAAGCAGTGCAATTTATAACCTGTAGGGGAGAGCATAACGAAACGCTTTTCAAGGATAAAGAGGACTACAATATGTTTCTGGAACTAATGAGAAAATATCAGGAGCAGTTTGGGATTAAAGTATTTGCTTTTTGTCTTATGCCTGACCATTTACATCTTTTGGTGGAAATAGAAAAACCGATTCCAGAATCAAATAGTTCGCAAGATGTTTTTGAAAGAGATTCTGATTTGGCGATACCGCAACGTTCTCAAGCTATTTCTGATTTTATGCATGCCTTAAACAACAATTACACCAAATACTATAATAGCCGTTATCAACGGAAAGGCCACCTCTTTAGGGAAAGGTTTAAGTCTGCTTTAATTGAAAAAAGCACTTCTTTACTTAAAATGACAGCATATCTACACCTTAATCCACAGCGTTCAGGATTAACTAATGACGCAACAACCTATCCTTATTCAAGTTACCAAATGTACCTGTATGACCAAATAGCAACCAGCCAAGACCTTTCATTTATGCGCCAGGCAGTGAGTGAAGCGCTTTCGTTACTGAACAACCGTAATTATTCTGATTTTATTAAGGAACTTACTCCAGAAGAAGGTCAGATTATTCATAAGAAATTACAGCGCGGAGGAATTCTTGGCTCTGAGGATTTTATCCGTAAAGTAAAAGAGGCAATTGCTGCTTATGAAAAACAAGGACAGGTTCAGAAATTAGAGATAGAAGACAAGAAAAACGCACGGCTTTATTTGACAGTGGGAGCAGTGGTGATTATTTTATTGGCAGGTACAAGTGGAATTTTCTTTATTGCGCTTAGAAGACCAAGCCAAGCGCCTGTTTCTTCACAGAATTTACCAACACAGCAGTCAATATCTGAAACACAGCCGATTGACCCAATAGCAGCGCTACGTTTTAGCGAATGGGAAATCGAACTTATTCCCTTTGCTGGAACAGGGCAGAGTCGAGATATTATTACCTTCTATGATAATAAATTTTTCTCGGCAAAGATGAATTCATTAGGTTTGCCTTATTCTAATTACTCAGTTACGCAAAAAGAGGACGGCGTAGTGGTTTGGGAAACTATGCAATCAGATGAGACAGGTAGCGCCTCATGGCATGGTGAGATTAAAGAAGGAAAAATGTCAGGGATATTAAACCTGCAGGAGACCGGAAAAGAACCGCAGGTTTTTTCATTTACCAGTATTAATTCACGGAGGACAAAATGAAAAGGAATACTATTTTTTCTGGATTAGTAGTTTTGGTTACTTTGTGTTTGGTTATTTTTGCTTATGGTGAAAACCAGAATGTAGAAAAACAAAACCTTGAGAAAAAAGAGCCCATCATTGATTCTCAGGTAAAAGAGGTGCAAGGAGAGATTTCTTATATTACTAAACGCAGTATCTCAGTAGTGTTTAATCGGGATAAAGAAACTGGCTCTGAAGAAGAGATACTTCTTCCTTTTGACTCAGACGAGATAGTAATTGAGCACAAAAGAAATCTTTCGGAGATTCAGCCCGGAGATACGGTCTTGGTGCGTTATTTGGACGAGACCATAGATTACGGAGATAAAAAGGAAAATACCATTAAGGCAAAGGTGATTCGCTTTCTTCGGCCAGCAGGCGAGGACTCACCTTATAAGAGAAAGGCTGCAAGCGAACAACAAGAGGCAGGAATGTATCTTCCTCTGAAAGGAGCCAAGTAAAATGAAAAAGACAATTTACATAACAAAGCAAAAACTAACTATGGGCAGAACAAAAAAATTTTTTAAGCGTTTTCTGTTTCTATTTTTATTTGGTGCACTAGGCTTGTTTTTACTTGCTTCTTATGGTTATGCCTTTCAAGTTAAACGAGTAATTAGAGGCGCTGCTAATATGGCCGCTAATACCGAAGCATTGCCAGTTGATTTGACTAGTTTTTTGGGAGGGGAACCGTTAAATACTGATAGAACATTACTTATTTTTTCTACTTCATGTCCTGCGCAAGCTACCAATAATGAGGGACTTTATCGTCAATATGGAGATATTTGTGGAACAGTCGATGACCCACAAACTCTACTTTTTACTCGAAGAACTAGTACGATGGCAGCGAATATTGAATATATGGTTATAGAATTTGCTTCAGGTGCAACAGTTGTTAGTGGTATGACAACTTTTCCTGAAACCACTTTGGCTAAGACCATTACTATTTCACAGGTAACCTACGGGAAGTCTATAGTGTTTCTCAGTCAACGCTCTTGGAACAGTGAACTTGTGAGAGATGAAGCAAACATCTTTGCTGGGCATCTTTTAAGTGCTACACAACTTCGTTTAGAGCGTTCTGAACAAAGAAACGGTTATAATGTTGACCTTGCTTACCAAATACTTTCTTTTGATCAAACAGAAGGTGATGTAGAAGTAAGATATGGAGAAGTTAATTTAAATGGCACAAAAGAGGCAAATGAGTCTTCTGATAGTGGTACCGCTGTAGTTGTGCCGTTAAATCCATCTGTAAGTGCCAGCAAAAGTCTATTAATGTTTACCACATTACCTAACGTCAATGTAAATGGTGTAGAATCACAATATGCTGTGGATGGTATTGTCTCTTCAGATGGTTCTTCTATTACATTTCGACGCACTAGTAGCACAAATAGCGTTATAATTCGCTATTATCTGGCAGAATTTAAAAATAATGTCTTAACACAAACTAATCGGCAGATAAATATTACCAGCGATACATCTACTACTATATCCTCAGGACAGGGGTTTTCTACCCCTACCTATGCAAACAGAAGCATTGCTTTGTTTAGTGTCTCTGTTAGTTCTGGAACAAATACTGACAATTTAGATGAGATACGGTTTCGTGGACAACTTAATGCTTCAGGTTCACCACCGCTTTCCTCTACTTTAACACTTACTCGAGAAGTTACTGATACAGGGGTGAGCGCTAATATTAGTTGGCAGGTTATTGAATTTCCACCTTTGAATCTTACTAGCCCCAACGGAGGAGAAATTTGGAAAGTAGGAGAGACCCGAAATATCACTTGGGAGTATGCTAAAGAACTAAAAGATAATTCCGTAACCGTTAAATTACTTCTTAGCCAAAATGGTGGCAGTAGTTTTCCATTGCTTATAACCACCAACCGTCCTGTGCAGGATGGAAATTT